>NZ_JBIALS010000043.1:0-62609 GCF_042873655.1 Streptomyces sp. NPDC004609
CTCCGGCACAACGCCCGCGATGCCACCCGCCCTCTCGCGATCCTCACCATCCCGTGATCAAAACCAGGACACACCGGCTTCACGCCGAAGCCCTGTTACGTGCACCGTCCCTAAGGCGTAAGCGCCAACGGACGGTCAGATGGCGGCCCGAGGCGTGTACGCCTCGGGCCGCTAGCCCTAACGGGGACCGTTCAGTTTGATCATTCCCTCGGGGAACAACCTGGGATCCCTGGGATCGACCCAGGTCAGCCCCCGGCGACCGGTCAACACCGGCCAATTGTAGGTGTCGTCCACTCCGTCCGGCCGGTGCAGACACCGCCCTTCTTCCAGCGCTCCGGCTATCTCGGTCAGCCAACTGGCAAGCGGCCACCCCTGCGTACCCGACGGGTAGGCACCGTCCCCTCCATCCACCGACCAGTGGCCCAGGCCGCCAAAGGTTGGTTCACTCGAGCGCGCGTCCACGTACCAGCCGGACCAGATGTCCCCATCCTTCCGCGCGAAAGGCAGAAGGCCCGGCTCCCGCTCCCAGTGCTGCGTATGGGTCTCGTACTCGTCGACCAGCTCACCGAGAGGCAACATCGCCATGTCCGACGGCAATATGCCGCGTCCAAATCCTTCGTCGAAGCCGTCATGGATGCGATACCAAGTCGCGAGCGCCATCGGGATCTCCACACCCATGGCCGCCTCCGCCGCCGCGATGTCGGCATCACTGGCCGGAGGGCGCAACAGAGCGGCCGAAGCGGGAGCATGAGCACGCAGCCACGCTCCGATCCGGCCCCAGGACTCGGCGACCCGTTGCGAATCGTCACTCATGCCACTCACCGTACCGGGCAGGCCGAATGCATACGATGCTGATCGTGACGCGCTCAGGTAGAAAGCGAAGTTCACGTTCGGCTCGTACGGCGCGGCCGACGAAGCAGCCGTCGTATTCCTCCGGTTCGACATGGAATCGGGCTGGACCATGTGCAGAGGCCGGACGGGCCCGGGGCTCAGGAGCGGCGCACGGCTGACGGTGCGCGGGCACGTGTACGCCAGGAGTGACGGGCTTGGCCGGACTGGGTGGAGAACTCACCGCCCTGTCCACGTGACCGTTCACGCAGGTTGCGACCACCAACTTTGGGTCACCACGACGGCCGCGGTGGGGTCTGTCCAGTGAGCGGCTCTGACAAGATTTTCGCAGCCGTTCGGGTGACTGTGATGGGTCGATTCCGGCGTGACTGGCAATGGTGGCCTCTGGTCTGCGGTGGGCATGGCGATGGCCCGGCGCTCGGCCGGGTTCTCCGGGTTCCTTGGGTCGTGTGTGGTCAGGGACGGTGATGGTGGTCAGGTGGCTGGTCGGGGCAGGGCGGCCATGCAGTTGAAAGCGCTGGTCAGCTCATGTCGCCAGGGCCAGGTGGTGGCGATCCGCAGACGGATGCGCCGTCTGCCGCGGGTGATGCGGGCGGCGGCGTGCAGCAGTCGGTAGCGGAGCTTCTTCGGCTCGGCGGTGGCCAGTTCACCTTCCAGTACCAGGGTGCGAGTCCATGCGAGCAGGTCGGTGGCGGCGAGTGCGATCTCGAGCCAGGCGGCGTTGATGGTGAAGTGGCGGGACGGGAAGCGGCCGAAGCCGGTGTTCTTGCCGTTGCGGATGCGGTCTTCGACGCGGGCATGCGCGCGGTGGCGGGCTTCCAGGTACTGGGCTGTTCCGCCGCAGGAGTGGGGAGTGTCGGTGAGGAAGACCTGGTGGCGCATGCCTTCGTCCAGGTCGAACAGGGACAGTTGGGCGCCGGGGTGCGGGCGCTCGCGGCGGACGATGACCCGGGTGCCGTCCGGGTGGCCGGCCAGGTCGATCACGCCGGTCAGTTCGGCGACTTCGGCTCCGGTCCGCAAGCTCCCGTCCTGCTCGAGTGCGGGGTGCCAGACCTGGCCGGGCAGGGCCCGGATCGCCTGGCGGACCTGTCCGGTGACGGGGTGTCCGACCGAGAAGAACGTGCGGATGCCGCGCTTGCGCCGGGACCGGATGTGGTGCAGGAAAGCTCTGGCACCTCCGGCGGTGTCGGCGCGGACGAGGAGGTCGGTGCCGTGGCGATGGGCGTCGGGCATCTGGGCGAGGGCCTGGTCCAGGATGGTGATGTGGTCGGCTGCGCTGTTGGCTCCGGCATTGCCGGGCCGTAGCAGTGCGGCGAGGGCCTCGCCGGTGTTGTCCAGGAAGCACAGCAGCGGGTGGAACCGAAGCCGTGCTTGTAGGTGGCTGCCGCCTGCTCCTTCTCGGAATGGCAGGTGACCGGGGTGGCGTCGATGTCCAGGACCAGGCCGGCGAGGTCGCGGCCGGCGGCGCGGGCAGACGGTATCCCCGCCCGGGTCTCGGCGGCTTGCAGCCATGCGACTTCCCGGGCCGTGGCTCTGGCTGCCCGCAGCGCGGCGAGCGTCTTGGAGTCGATGTCGGCCAGCAGCCGCCATGCGGTCGGTGTGGAGGCGACCGGGCCGAACACCGCAGGCTGGTCGCGCAGGACGGAGAGGTCGCGGATCGCTTCGCCGCCGTCGGCGAGCATCACGGCCATGTCCACGGCGATCCACCCGGGGACGTGTCCGGTGCCACGTGGCCGCAGACGGCGCAGCGCGTCGGTGAAGGCGGCGGTCAGGCCGGTGGCGTCGGCGAGATCGGCCAGCAGTCGAGATCCTGCGTGGCTGACCACTCCATGGCCGTCGGCCGAGACGACGAGCTTGGGGCGCAAGGCGGTAGTGTGCACGCAGAAAGTGCCTTCCTGCTGGAACGACAGAAGCCTTAGACAAGCCCTATCGTCCCAGGTCAGAAGGCACTTTCGTGTTTCCGCCCAAGATTCAGACGCCGCTCAAGCGAAACGGCCAGGCTAAATGGGTTATCTGCGAGAGCCCCCGGGGCGATCGCGTTTCCGCAGGTCGCCATTCGCAAAACCCCTCTCGAAACCCACGCGTTCTGCGAGGTACTTCTGAGAGAATCCCGGCGTGGATTTCACGCCCGATCAGGCCGCATGGGCGGTAGAACGCCACAACTGCCCGAACTGTGACGCCCCGGCCGGGAGCGCCTGCCGCACCCGGGGCGGGAAAACCGCCGCGAAGTACCACACCCCGCGCTTCGCGAGGAACTGGAGATCCTGGTGCCGGCCGACCGGCTCCCCGGCCGCGCGTGGAAGCAGGGCCCGACGCTCTCCGTGGTCCCCGCGCCCCGCACGGAACGGCCGGTCCGGATTGGGTACGCGAGGACGTCGACCGCCCGGCAGGAGCTGGCGAGCCAGCTCGAAGCCCTCCACCGCGCCGAGTGCCACAAGGTCTTCAAGGAACAGATCAGCACCCGGGTGAAGGTGCGGCCCGAGCTGGAGGCGGCGCTCGCGCTGGCCCGCCAGTTCAAGGAGACCGCGCCCGACATGACGGTCATCTTCACCGTGCACGAGCTGAAGCGTCTCGCGCGCAACGCGGCCGAGCTGATGACGCAGTCCGCCGAGCTTCAGGACTCCGGTATCCAGCTCGAACTCCTCACCGGCCCGCTCACCGGCATCTACGACCCCAACGGCATGGGCGCCATGTTCTTCGCCGTCCTCGCCGTCGCCGGGCAGATCGAGCGCAACTACATCCGGGAGAGGACCCTCGAAGGCCAAGTCGCCGCAGCGGCCAAGGGCAACCACGGCGGACGCCCCAAGGCCATCGACGACGACATGCTGACCTTCGCCGCCGCACTGAAGGACAAGGGCGTCCCTGTCCCCGACATCGCAGGGAAGCTCACCATCAAGGCCGGGAAGAACGCGGGCAAGTCTCCGTCGGTCGCCTCGCTCTACCGGGCGCTCGCGGAAGCCGAGGCCGCCGCGGTGGACGACGGCCTGCCGCTGCGACCCAAACCCGCCCGCATCCGCCAGCCCGGGGAACCACTCACCCCCGAGGAGATCGACCTGCGCGAACGACTCCAGGCCCCGCCCCACCCGAACGCGGAGATCCGCAACCAACGGCAGTGATCAAGTGCTTAGCGCCAACGGCTGTACCGCTGGTCCAAGCGGTCTGGTCAGATGGCGAACTCGTGCGTGATCCCCACACACGTCTCCCC
Organism: Streptomyces sp. NPDC004609; assembly: GCF_042873655.1. Taxonomy (NCBI): domain Bacteria; kingdom Bacillati; phylum Actinomycetota; class Actinomycetes; order Kitasatosporales; family Streptomycetaceae; genus Streptomyces; species Streptomyces sp. NPDC004609. Next base: position 4,055 of record NZ_JBIALS010000043.1, read on the forward strand.
TTCGAAGAGGAGAGCGATGTGGTAAACGTCGCTCTGCCATTGCAGAAGCACCTGGTTGGGCCCCGCTACGCTGAAACTGGAGTGAGGCCCAACCACAGCGATGATGTCGTCTCGGCTGCGGCCCACGAGATTGCCGAGACTCGCAAACCCCTGAGTCAGCTTCCGCCCGCCGGGCAACGCTCCCGAGTCTTCACTCATGATGCCCGCGAACAGGCCCTCTTCGAAGAGGATCGCGACGTGGTAGCTGCCGCTCTGCCACTGGAACAAGGTTTGTCCTGGCCCGACCATGCTCTGACTGACCGGTGAGCCAACCGCAGCGACGATCTGCTCCAGCGTCTGGCCGGTGAGGTCCCCCAAGTCCGCGAAGCCTTGTTGCAGCCTCTGCCCTGACAAGCCAAACACGAGCCCTCCCCCGATGCCGGTGACGCCCGCACTCTACTGGCCCGGGTCCAGCGGCCGAACACACCCGGCCGCCCAGGCCAAGCCGACGTGGACTAGGTAGTGGGCTACTGAGCTCTCCTGTAACACACAGTTACCGTCATTCCTGCTTCCCCCTGGATTGGCGGCAGTTGAATATGCGAGCCCACCAGTATCGTCCCCCGACTCCGTCCGGGGGGGGACCCCCACCCGGGTGCTCCAGCGGGTGTCGACACCCAACCGACGCACCGGCCCGCGCGGGCCTTCCGGTCACCCACCGGCACTCAGCCACCCGCGCGCCCTCAGCTCACGGGAAGGGCCGGGTGCGGCCCGAGCGGTCAGACGGGCAGCCGGGGCACGCTCTCGACCAGCCGGGCCGTGTACGGATGCGCGGGAGCGCCCAGCACCTGCGCGGTGTCGCCGTCCTCCACGATCCGGCCGCGTTCGAGGACGGCGGTCCGCTCGCACAGGGAGGCGACCACGGACAGATCGTGGGAGACCATGACGAGAGTCAGGCCCTGTTCCCGCTTCAGCTCGTTCAGCAGATCCACCACGGTGACGCGGGTCGTCACATCGAGCGCGCTGACGGGTTCGTCGGCGAGCAGCACCCTGGGGTCGCACACCGTGGCCCGCGCGATGGCGATGCGCTGGCGCTGGCCGCCGGAGAACTCGTGGGGATAGCGTTCGGCGGCGTCGGCCGGCAGACCGACCCGTTTCAGCGCGTCGGCCACCTTGGGCGCGGCCGTGTGCCGGGTCGCCATGCCGAGGGAGCGCAGGGGTTCGGAGACGATGCTCCCGACGCGCCGGCGCGGGTCGAGAGAGGAGTACGGGTCCTGGAATACGCACTGCACGCTGCGCCTGAACCGCCGCATCAGCTCCCGGTCGCGCAGCCGCAGTTCCCGCGAGTCGAAACGGACCGTGCCCGAGGTGGGGCGGGCGAGTCCCAGCAGCATCCGGAGCAGCGTCGTCTTGCCCGCGCCGGACTCGCCGACCAGGGCCAGGCTGCGACCGCTCTCCACGGTGAGCGTGATGTCCTCCACGACCGGTGTGGTGCTCCCCCGGTAGACGAAGGAGACCTCGTCCAGTTCCAGTACGGGTGTCATCGCCCGCTCCTTCGGTCGAGGGCCGATTCCAGTTGGCGCGCGCTGGCCACGAGGGCCTTGGTGTAGGGCTCGCGCGGGGCGGTGACGATGTCGCGGACGTCGCCTTCCTCCACGGCACGGCCGTCCTTCAGCACCAGGACGCGGTCGGCGACCTTCGCGACCACCGCGAGGTCGTGGCTGACGAACAGGACGGCCATCTCCCGCTCGCGTACCAGCAGATCGAGCAGGTCCAGCAGTTCGGCCTGCACGGTGACGTCGAGTGCGGTGGTCGGTTCGTCCGCGATGAGCAGTGCGGGGTCGCAGGCCAGCGCCATGGCGAGGGCGACGCGCTGGCGCTGGCCGCCGGACAGTTCGTGAGGGAAGGCGCGGGCGATGCGCTCGGGCTCGGACAGCCGCACCTGCTCCAGCGCCGCCAGGATCTCCCGTTTCAGTTCCGCGCCCTTCAGTCCCCGGTGTCTGGCGAGGGGTTCGGCGATCTGCCGGCCGGCGCGCATCAGCGGGTCGAGTGCGGTCAGTGGCTCCTGGAAGACGATCGCGGCTTGTCTGCCGCGTACACCCATGAGCTTCTTCTCGGTCGCGCCCACCACCTGGGTTCCGGCGACGACGATGCTGCCGCTCACGGTCATCCCCTCGGGGAGCAGGCCGAGCAGGGCGAGCGAGGTCAGGGACTTCCCGGAGCCCGACTCGCCGATGAGGCCGAGGCGCTCGCCGGGGGCGAGGCCGAGACGGAGGCCGTCCACGAGGGTGCGCCCGTCCGCCGTACGGATCGAGAGGTCGGTCACGTCGAGGATGTTCACGCGCGCCTCCGCCGGGCCGCCGGGTCGAGGGTGTCGCGCAGTCCGTCGGCGATGAGGTTCACTCCGATGACGAGCAGGACGAGCAGGATGCCGGGTGCCAGCGCCCCTGCGGGGGCCGTGGTGAATGTGGCCTGGGCTTCGTTGAGCATGCGGCCCCACGAGGCGTTCGGCGGCGGCGCGCCGAGGCCCAGATAGGACAGACCCGCCTCGGCCAGCACGGCGAGCCCGAACTGGAGGGCCAGGTTCACGGCGAGCGTCGGCCAGATGTTGGGCAGTACGTGCCCGGCCACGATCCTGGTCCACGAGGTGCCCGAGGTGCGTGCGGCGGTGATGTAGTCCTGGGCCAGGACCCGTTTGACCAGGATGCGTACGAGGCGGCCCACGACCGCGCTCTGCGCCAGGCCGATGGCCAGCACCGCGGAGCCGAGCGTGGCCGAGCGGGCGGCGACGACGAGCATCGCCAGCAGCAGGGTCGGGAACGCGATGAGGATGTCGAGGAACGCGGAGAGGGTGTCGTCGAGCCAGCCCTGCGCGAACGCGGCCAGCACTCCCAGGGTGACGCCGACGGTGGCCGCGATCAGGACCGATCCGGTGCCCGCCTGGACGGCGATCCGGGAGCCGGTCATCACCTGGGTGAGCAGATCGCGGCCGAGTTTGTCGGTGCCGAGGAGGTGGTCCGCGCCGGGGGCGGTGAGCCGTCCGCCGGAGGTGTCGTCGGAGGCGTACGGGAGCCAGACCAGGGAGACGAGCGCGAACAGGCCGATCAGTCCGGCCACCACGCAGCCGGTCGTCAGAGTGTGCGACCGGGTGAGGAACCGTTTCACCGGGTGCCTCCCGAGAGTCCGCCGCGCAGCCGCGGGTCGATGATCCGCTGAACCAGGTCGGCCGCGAATCCGATGATCAGCACCGCGAAGGTGGAGACGAACAGCACGCCCTGGATCACCGGGTAGTCGTGCTGTGCGATGCCGGTCGCGAGCAGGGAGCCGAGGCCGGGCAGGGCGAAGACGGACTCCACGACCACCGCGCCCAGGAGGGTCGACGCCAGTTCGATCCCGAGGATCGAGATCACCGGCACGGAGGCGTTGCGCAGCCCGTGCCGCCACATCGCCCCCCTGAAGGAGGATCCGAGCGCCCGCGCGGTACGGAGGTGGTCGCTGCCGAGGACGTCGAGCGTCGCCGATCTGACGTAACGGATCAGCGACGCGCTCATCACCAGGGCGATGGTGACGACGGGGAGCGTCAGCGAACGGATCGCCTCGGCGGGCTGGGCCCAGCCGTCCGGCGGGAAGCCGCCCGCCGGCAGCCAGCGGGCGTTCAGCGCGAACACGGCGATGAGGATCATACCGAGCCAGAACACCGGTATGGCGATGCCCAGTTGGGAGACCCCGCTGAGCAGCGCGCCGTACCAGGTGCGCCGCCGGTACGCGGCCACGAAGCCGGCCGGGACCGCGATGAGGACCGCCAGGGCGAACGCGGCGAGCGTGAGCGGGACCGTCACGTTCAGCCGGGCGGTGACCTCGGGGCCGACGGGCAGCGAGCTGACGAACGACGTTCCGAGGTCCCCGCCGGCCAGTTGCCCGATCCAGTGGGCGAACTGTTCGGGCAGCGGCTTGTCGGAGCCGATGGAGTGCCGGGCCGCCGCTATCTGCTCGTCGGTGGCGCCCACCGCGGTGAGCGCGTTGGCGGGGTCTCCTGGCAGCATCCGCAGCAGCACGAAGAGCACGACGCTCGCCAGCGCCAGCGATACCAGCAGAAAGGCGAAGCGGCGCAGCAGATATCGCCCCATCAGCCCTTCTTGATGTCGTAGGCGTGGAACTGCGAGTTCAGACCGTTGAGGGGGTAGCCCGACAGCTTGCTGGAGGCCACAACGATCTGCGGGTACAGATACAGCCACTCACTGGCCGCGTCCTCGGCGGTCTTGCGGTTGACCTGCTTCAGCAGTTCGGTCTGCTCGGCCGTCGTGGAGGACTGCTCGGCCTGCTCGACCCACTGGGTGACCTGCTTGTCGTCGTAGCCCCAGTAGAAGTCGGGGTTGCCGTACCAGACGAGGTCGCGGTCGTTGACGTGCTCCTGGAGAGTCGCCGTGAAGGTGCGGTTCTTGTAGACCTTGGTGTACCACTCGTCGGGCGTGATGGTGTTGATGTCGACGGTGATGCCGACCTTGGCGAGCTGTGACTTGATGAACGTCGCCGCGGTCGGGTGCGGGTCGTAGTTCGGCGTGTCGAGGGTGAAGCTGAAGCCGTCCGGGTAGCCGGCCTCGGCGAGCAGCTTCTTGGCGCGCTCGGTGTCGTACGCGTCGATCGCGGTGAGGTCCTCGTACCACGGGTCGGTGGGCGGCACCATCGAGCCGATGAGCTTGCCGTGGCCGCCCCAGACGGATTCGAGCAGCTTCTCGTCGTCGATGGCCGCGGAGACGGCCTGGCGGACCTTGACGTCCGTGAAGGGCTTGGCCTTGTCGTTGAAGGCGAGGAGCAGCTTGGTGGTCGAGTTGCCCTCGTTGACCTTGTAGTTCGGGTTGTTCTTGAACTGGTCGAGGGCGTCGGGCGACTGTCCGCTGGTGACGACGTCGACGGCGTTGGTCAGCAGCGCGTTGTTGAGGGCGGTCGCGTCCTTGAAGTAGCGGAAGACGACCTGCTTGTTCTCGGCGGCGTCGCCCCAGTAGCCGGGGAACCGGTCGAGGCCGAGGGCGGATCCGCGGGTCCACTTGCCCAGCTTGTACGGGCCGGTGCCGTCCTCGCTGGTCTTCAGGTTCTTCGCCTCGGAGTTGATGATCCAGACGTACGACAGGTTGTAGATGAAGGAGATCGACTTCTTCGACAGCCGCACCTTCACCGTGCGCGCGTCGGGTGTCTCGACGGAGTCGATGACGGCGAGGTTGCTCTTGCGGGCGGACTGCGAGTCCTCGGCGATGACCTTCTCCAGGCTGTACTTGACGTCCTGGCTGGTGAGCTTCTTGCCGCTGTGGAACGTCACGTTGTCGCGCAGGGTGAAGGTGTAGGTGAGTCCGTCCGCGCTGACCTGGTGGTCCTGGGCGAGGAGCTTCTCGACCTTGCCCGCGTCGGTGAGCTTGAACAGCCCTTCGTAGACATTGCCGTTGAGCGCTTCGGTGACGCCCTGGCCGCCGCCCGCGGTGTTGTCGAGGTTCTGCGGTTCGTAGAGCGAGCCGATGTTGACCGTGGCGTCCGGGTCGTGCCCCCCGTTGGCGGAGTCGCCGCTGCCGGATCCGCCGCCGCAGGCGCTGAGGGTGACGGCGAGGGCGGCGACGGTGGCGGTCGCGTACAGGGAGGTCTTCTTGATGCTCATGCTCGGTACACGTACTTTCGTGCTGTGGGGAGGATCGTCCGGGGTGGTCAGTTGCTGCCGGGGAAGCCGTCGCGGAAGACCGGGCGCTTCTCACCCGCGTGAACGGGCAGGTGGAAGCGGTTCTGCCGCGGCGGCATCGGACAGTTGTACTGGTCGGAGAATCCGCAGGGGGGCACGAAGGCTCGGTTGAAGTCGAGGCGGACGGCGCCTTCGCCGGTGCGGGTGACGAAGAGGAAGCGCCCGGCGTCGTAGGTGGTGTCGCCGTTGGTGGGGTCGCCGAAGACGAGCAGCAGGACACCGTCGTCATCGAAGGCGCTCAGAGTGTAGTCCCGGCCGTCCACGGTGAGGGATATGTCGCCGGGGACCACGAGATCACGGGAACCCCCATGGTCACGGATATGCTCGAACGCCACTTTCCGGGCGCCCGGCACAGGGGTGTAGGAGGCGTCCAGCACCCAGTCCGGGTCATAGGGGAAGACCTCGGTGCGGTCGAAGGCGCGGATCGCGGGCGACCGCGCGTCCCAGAACCGCAGACCGTGCTCGGGCTCGCCGCTGACGAGGTCGGTTCGCTGAATCGCGGTGACGGTCACGCTCTCCGGCTGTCCGGCACGGGCCGCGTCGAGGTCGGGCCGCTCCCCGAGGGGGAGCCAGCGGGTCTCGACGAGCGCGAGGTTGCCGTTCGCGGAGGTGACCGCACGCATGCGGTCGTCGCACCACGCCTCCCAGCCCACGGCGGGGTCGTCGGTCGGCTGAGCGGGAACGGCGGAGTGGGACACGGCATGACTCATTCGCGTAGACGTCCATCGGTGGCCACGCCGCAAATGTCACCCGGCGTGAGGTTCAACCCAAAGCGTGCTCTTTATCTGCCATAAGGTGAACTAATGTCAAGTTGTGACACATGGTGAGATGACGGCGAAGACGCGCACGACATGCCTTATCACCTGGGGTTTTCTCGGGCGGCACCGGGGTGCCGACGGGACCGCCGTCACCCGGAGTGACGGACAGCGCAGTGACGGACGGTACGGGTCGGACTGGTACGGGCCCGGCCGGGCGGCACCGGTATGAGCACGGCCGGGTGGCGGCACCGGTACGGGCGCCTGCGGCGGCGGCGCGGGTGCCCTCCCCCTCCGCGGCGTGCGGCGACGGATGGGGCAGGGCGGGCCGCAGCAGGGCGGAGTACCGTGGAAGGGAGCGAGAAAGGCCCTGGGCTCAAGGGCCTTCTTTCACTGTCTTGACCGAACCGGAAGCGTGCGCCTCACGGGTGGTGGTTCTCATGACGGCTCAGCCCCCCAGGACGGTCGTCCTCGGATGCTCGCGTCTTCAGGGGACGTATGCGCGCGGCCGATGATTCCTCGCAGAGCCCTGTCGGGACGATCGGCAGAGTGACGGTGCCCATCCCGCCCGACGGTCCGGGAGAGGTTCTCGTGGCCGTACGCGGCGGGTCGGAGTCCTACGCGGCGTGGTCGGCGCGGCCCGTGGACAAGGACGTCCGCGTCATCGTCGTCGACGCGATCTCCGCCCGCGCGGTGATCGTCGAGCCGCTGCCCTCCTGAGCCGCCCCGGCCGGCCGCCTCGGGGCCGCCGTCTCCCGCCGGCACGCTTCCCGGAACCCAGACACGCCAGGTGATCTCTCATGTTGTTCTGGCACGTACCCGCACCGAATGAGGCCATGCTCATCTCGGGTTCCAAACGACAGGCACAGGACACCCAGTTCCGGATCGTCACCGGTCACGGCAGTTTCGTCCTGCCCGTCAAACAGAAGGCCCGCATGCTGTCGCTGGCCCTGCAGGAGGCGGAGATCGCCGAGGACTGTGTCACACAACAGGGCATCCGGCTCACCGTGCGTGCCGTCTGCGTGTTCAAGGTCGGGGACGACGCCGTCTCGATCGCGAACGCCGCCCGCCGGTTCCTGTCGGAACAGAACCGGATGGAGCAGCTCGTCGGCCGGATCTTCGCCGGGCATCTGCGCTCCATCGTCGGAGGGCTGACCGTGGAGCAGATCATCCGGGAGCGCAGCCGGGTCGCCCAGGAAGTGGTGGCGGGCAGCCACGGTGAGATGGAGAAGCTCGGCCTCGTCGTGGACGCCCTGCAGATCCAGGAGATCGAGGACGCCACCGGATACATCGACAACCTCGCCGCGCCCCACGCCGCCGCCGTGGCGGGCCAGGCGCGCATCGCTCAGGCCAGAGCGGATCAGCAGGCGACGGAGCGTGAACAGCAGGCCGCCGCGCTCAAGGCCGAGTACGAGCGGGACACGGCCATCAAAAGGGCGGGATTCCTGGCCGAGACGGAAGAGTCCAACGCCCGCGCCGCGCAGGCCGGGCCGCTCGCCCAGGCCAGGGCGTCCCAGGAGGTCATCGAGGAGCAGACCTCACTGGCCCAGCGCCAGGCCGGTCTCGCGGCGCAGCGGCTGGAGGCGGAGGTACGGCGTCCGGCGGACGCGGAGGCGTACCGGCAGCGCACCCTGGCCGAAGCCGGTCGCGACCAGGTCAAGTTCGAGGCCGACGGCAGCGCCTATGCCGAGCGGACACTGGCGCAGGCCCAGGCGGACGCCAACACCGCCCGTGCCACCTCGCTCCGCGACGGCAACCAGGAACTGATCGCGGCCAACCGGGTGGTGGAGAACCTGCCGGCCCTCGCCGAGGCAGCCGCCCGAGGGATGTCGGAAGCCAATCTGACCGTGCTCAACGGCACCGCCGGCGTCAACGAAGTGGCGGCGGGCGTGGTCGGCCAGGGACTGGCCATCCTCCACTCGCTCCAGCGCTCGACGAACCGGGCCGTCGACGGGGATTCCGCCCGGCGTCCTCCCGAGAAGACATGAGATCCGGTCCGGGGAAGGCGACGGGGACGACCCGCCCGGTGGACCCGGCCCCGGCCCGACCGGTCGTCCCCGAGGGCGGACGACGGCCTCATCCAGCCGGCTTCGCCCCGGCAGGCCCCTGTACGAAGGAGGTGTGCGCGGTAGGGACCCGGAACGTGCCGGCCGACTGGTGACGGCGCTGCGGGCCCGCAGGGTGATGGCGCACGTCATCGAGGCGGGCGTCTACGAATTCGGAGTCCGTGTCGTCCTGGACCAGGGGATCGAGGCGCTCTGGGACGTCGACGGGGCGGCGGGGCTCGACACGGAGATCGTCGACGAGGGCGTGCTCATCGGCTTCGTCCCCCATGTACCCGGCTCCGAGAGCTTCGCCGAAGAGCAGCTCGTGGACTGCATCGCGACGACGGTCTACTCGGCGGAGGGGCTCCACCCACCCGCCGACACGCCCGCGGCGCCCCCGCCCCACCCCGGGCGGGACCCTTCGGCGGGTCCGGCGGGCGAGCCCGCCGGCGGCGGGTGCCCCCCGTCCCTCCGCTCCCCCGCCCGTGACACCGCCCATCGCCCGGTACCAGCGCCGGGCCCACTGGATCCGTCGAGGTGAACGATGACGCTCCCCGGCGCGGGCGGCAATCTGCCCGACCGCGCCCGCCACGCCCACGTCGCCGAGGACCGGGCAGAGCCGGCCGTCGCCGAGGGCAGGCCCGAGCCGGACGCCGAGACCGTCATCCGTACCGCCGGGCTGACGAAGGTGTACCCGGACACGGACTTCGCGGCGGTCGACGGGGTGGACCTGCGTGTACGGCGGGGAGAGATCTTCGGCCTGCTGGGCCCCAACGGCGCGGGCAAGACCACCACGATCGGCATGCTGACCGGCCGTGTGGTGCCCACGTCGGGCTCCGCCCGTATCGGCGGCATCGACGTGATCAACGATCCGGTCACGGCCAAACAGATCATCGCCGCGGTCACTCAGCAGAACACCCTGGACCGCTCGCTGACCGTGTGGGAGAACCTCTACTTCCACGGACTCCTGTTCGGCATCCCCCGCCGTCAGTCGTGCCGGACGGCCGACGAGCTCCTCGACGAATTCCGCCTCTCGCGATGGCGGGCGTCATCGGTCTACGCCCTCTCCGGCGGAATGGCGCAGCGTCTCATGCTCGCGCGGGCGGTCTTCCACCGCCCCGCGGTGCTCTTCCTTGACGAGCCGACCGCCGGTCTGGACCCGCAGAGCCGGCTCGCTCTGTGGGAAGCGCTGGACCAGCTGATCGCCGACGGCCAGACCATCCTGCTCACCACGCACAACATGGAGGAGGCGGACCGTCTCTGCGACCGGGTGGCGATCATCGATCACGGCCGGATCCTGGCCCTCGACACTCCCGCCGGACTCAAACGGAGCGTGGGGGCGGACACCACGGTCACGGTCGTCTCGCACGGCCCGCCGGATGAGCTGGCCGCCCTGCTGCGGCGCGACGTACCCGGCGTCGTCCGCACCCGCCTCATCGACAGCGGCGTCGAACTGCACGTCATGGGAGTCGACCGGCTGCTTTCACGGGTGGTGACGAGCGCCGAGGCCGGTGGTTTCGATCTGGTCGATCTCTCCCTCTCCGAGAGCACCCTGGAGACGGTGTTCATCAGCCTCACCGGAAAGGAGCTGAGGGACTGATGTCCCCACCGGATCTGTCCTCACCGCTCGACGCTCCGCCCCGGCGCCGGATCGATGTGGTGCCGCGGCGGTCCGCCGCCGCCGCGAGCCGTCTGGCGCTGGCCGCTCTCATCCGGCGGGATCTGACCGTACTGAAAAAGAACTTCGGCGAGTTCGCCGGCCGGACCGTCATGCAGCCGTTCCTGCTCGTCTTCGTCTTCCTCTATGTCTTCCCCGTCATCGGGCAGGGCATCGGCTCCGCGGGCGGCCCGAAAGGGGAATCGGCCTTCGCGACCGTCCTGGTGCCCGGTGTGGTGTCCATCGCCATCATGTTCCAGGGCATCCAGTCGGTCGCCATCCAGATGTCCCAGGAGTTCGGCTACACCAGGGAGATCGAGGACCGGGTCCAGGCCCCCTGCCCCATCTGGCTCGTCGCGGTGGCCAGAGTGCTCTCCGGCGCCGTCCAGGGGCTGATCTCGGCACTCATCGTCCTGCCGATCGCGGCCGTCGTCCACGCGCCGGGCGTGCACCCGGACCTCCATGTCCACTGGTGGATCGTGCTCACGCTGATTCCCCTGGCGTGCCTCGCCATGACCTCTCTCGGGCTGCTCCTGGGCACCACCTTCGAGCCGAGGAACATCGGCGTCATGTTCGGGTTCGTGGTGCTGCCGCTCGTCTTCCTCGGGGGTACCTACTACCAGTGGACCGCACTGTCCCCGGTGCACATCGGAGGATTCCACTGGCTCCAGGTGCTGGTCCTCGTCAACCCGCTGATCTACATCAGCGAGGGCATGCGCGCCGGGTTCACCGATCTCTCGCGTATGTCGCTGTACGCCGTCTACCCGGTGCTCCTGGGGTTCTGCGCCCTCTTCCTCGGTCTGGGCCTGCGCAATTTCCGCCGCCGCGTACTGTCCTGAAGCCCCGGCCGGTCCGCGGGCCGGCCGGGCTCGGCAGGACCGGCGGCCAGGCCGGGCCGCGTCACCGTATGCCGAGAACCCGACCGTGTCGGCGGACCCGCCCGTGCCCGGCGTACGGTGCCGTCGCCGGGCGCGGCTACTCGAACCGCGCGGTGTCTCCGGCTCCCCGGCGCAGGATTTCGAGGTCACCGCCGGAGAAGTCGATGACCGTGGTCGGCTCGGTGCCGCAGTCGCCCGAGTCGACCACGACGTCCACCACATGGTCGAGTCGTTCCTTGATCTCCCAGCCCTGGGTCATCGGCTCGCTCTCGTCGGGCAGCAGCAGGGTGCTGGTGAGCAGCGGCTCACCGAGTTCGGCGAGGAGAGCCTGGACCACGGCGTGGTCGGGGATGCGGACTCCGACGGTCTTCTTCTTCGGGTGCAGCAACTGCCGCGGCACCTCCTTCGTCGCGGGCAGGATGAAGGTGTAGCTGCCCGGCGTCGCGGCCTTGATCGCGCGGAACACATCGTTGTCGATATGGACGAACTGCCCCAGCTGCGCGAAGTTCTGGCACACGAGGGTGAAGTGATGGCGATCGTCGAGGTTCCGGATCGACCGGATCCGGCCGATGCCGTCACGGCTGCCCAGCTGACACCCCAGCGCGTAACAGGAGTCCGTGGGATACGCGACGAGCGCGCCGGACCGGATGCTGTCGGCCACATTGCTGATCATGCGCCGCTGAGGATTCTCGGGGTGCACGTCGAAGTACTTCGCCATTCGCTGAGCCTAAGCCGCGTCCCGGCCGGTTCCGGCCGGGGAGACCCGCGGCGGGGACGGCCTCGCGCCGGACGGCGGAACACGGCGCCCCGGTCCGGTGCGTACACGTCCCGGCCTGACCTTCCCCTCTGGGATCAGCCGCCGTTGAGCGCCACCGTCGGGTGGAGCCGGGAGGCGCGTACCGCCGGATAGAGTCCGGCGACCACACCGATGAGCAGCATCGCGCCCAGGCCGGCCTGTACGGACCAGAGCGGGATGACCGTCCGCCAGCCCTGGGCCTGGGCGAGGCCGAAGGTCGCCGCGGCTCCCACCACCGCTCCGGCCGCTCCGCCGAGGGCGGAGAGCAGCAGGGACTCGGTGAGGAACTGGAGCCGGATCGCGTTCCGCGTCGCGCCCAGTGCGCGGCGCAGGCCGATCTCCTGGCGGCGTTCCAGGACGGAGATCACCATGGTGTTGGCGATGCCCACGCCACCGACGAGGAGGGCCACCGCGCTCAGGGAGAGCATCAGCGTGGTGAGGCCCTTGTCGGTGGTGGCCTTCGCCGCGAGCGCGTCGGAGGGGCGGGAGACCTTCACGGAGCCCTCGTCGCCGGGGTTGACGCTCCGGGCGAGGACGGCCCGTACGTCCTCCACCGAGGCGTCGGAGGAGCGCTCGAAGACGGTGGTGGGGTGTCCGTCGAAACCCAGGTGGCGTTCGGCGGCCGGGAAGCCGACCATCGCGACCCGGTCCAGGGTGGGGACCAGGTCGATCGGCGAGAGGATGCCCACGACCACGAACCGCTGGTCGTCCATCATGATCGTCTCGCCGGGTGCGGTGATGCCCAGACGTCTCGCCGCGACCGCGCCGAGGACCGTGACCGGCAGGCGTTCGTTGGCGGGGTTCAGCCAGACGCCCTGGTCGACCTCGGCCTTGAGGGCGGCGAGCAGATCCGGCCGGGCCGCCTGAGTGGTGACACCGGCCGTCCGCTCCTCGGGGACCACGTCACTGCGGCGGATCCTGGCGTCGACGTTTGCCGTGGCGGTGGAGTGCTCGACGGGGCCGATGCGTTCCACCATCGCCACGGCGGACTTGGGCAGTCTGACGGTCCGGCCCTGGGCGTCCTCGCCCGCCTCGGCGGTGAGGAGGTTCGTGCCGAGCCGGTCGAGGCGGTCCATCAGGTCGGCGCGGCTGGACTCGGAGAGGCCCACGACCGTGACCATCGTGGCGATGCCGATCGCGATGCCCAGGGCGGACAGCACGGCGCGGGCGCGGCGGGCCCGCAGGCCGACCGCTCCCAGCCGCAGGACGTCCGCCGGTGAGAGGCGGCCGGGTTCGAGGGTGCCGCCGCTGGGGGGCGGAGCGCTCATGGTGTCGTCCCCTTCACGCACTGAGGGTCGGCTGTCGGGAGGTTCGCACACGGGGAGGCGGCCGTACGGAGGTCGGACACGATCCCGCCGTCCCTCAGACGGACGCGACGCGGCAGCGAGTCGGCGATCTCGTTGTCGTGCGTGATGACACAGACCGTCGTGCCCGTGGCGTTCAGCTCTCGCAGGAGGCTCATCACCATCTCGCCGGAGGCGGTGTCGAGGGCGCCCGTCGGCTCGTCGGCGAGGATGATCCGGGGCTCGCCGACGAGCGCGCGGGCGATGGCGACGCGCTGTTTCTCGCCGCCGGAGAGTTCGCCGGGGGTGTGGGAGAGGCGGTGGCCGAGACCGACGCGCTCCAGCGCGGTGCGGGCGCGGGCACGCCGTTCCCTGAGCGGCACGGAGGCGTAGAGCAGACCGTCCGCGACATTGTCGACGGTGCTGTGTCCCGCCACGAGATGGAAGTGCTGGAAGACGAAGCCGATGTGGCGTGAGCGCAGGGCGGAGAGCCGGGCGTCGCTCAGCACGCTCACATCGTGGCCGGCCACCTGCACGGTGCCCGAGGTGGCTCTGTCGAGGGTGCCGACGAGTTGGAGGAGGGTGGACTTGCCCGATCCGGACGGGCCGGTGATCGCGACGAGTTCGCCCTGCTCCACGGCGAGGTCCACACCGCGCAGGGCGTGCACCCCGTCGGCGTACGACTTGGTGGCGTCGCGCAGTTCGATGACCGCACGGGAGGCGTTCACGCTTTCGCCACCCCCACTTTCAGTCCCTCCCGCAGTCCGGAGCCCCTGACCTCGATCCGCCCGTCCGCGGTCATGCCGACCTCGACGCGCACCATCCTGGAGGTGCCGCCTTCGACGATCTGGAGGCCGTAGCCGCCGTTCTCCCCGCGCAGGGCGACGACCGCTTCGACCGGCACCGCGAGGACGTTCTCCCGGCGTTCGCTGACGAAGGTGACGCTCACGGTCGCCCGGGCATCCGCCGCGGAGACGTCGGTTCCGCGGTCGAGGGTCACCTCGGCCGTGATGCCGTTCTCCTCGCCGCCGCCCTCGGGCTTCTCGGGCCGGACCGTGCCGGAGACCGTGCCGGACACGGTCCTTCCGCCCGGCAGGGTCACCTCGGCCCTGGTGCCTTCGGCGGTGAGCGGGACGTCGCCCCGGTCGAGGGCGGCGAGGACGACCCGCCGGGTGGAGGCGACCGTGAGCACCGGTTCGCCGGGGCCGACGCCGTCGGCGAGCGCCGCGTCCGCGGCGACGACCCGGACCGGTCCTCGCTGGAAGACGACCTCGCCCCGGCCCACCCTTCCGGTGGTCTCCCGGTTCAAGGACTTCTGCCAACGCTTCACCGCGGCCTCGGTGGCCTCGTCGTATCGGACGTCGACGTACAGCCCGGCTCCGTAGCCCAGGTCGCGCAGGTTGCGCTCCAGTTGGAGCACATCGCTGCCGCGGTCGCCGGTCTTCATCTCGCGGAACATCGGCACGGGGCCGTAGAGCAGAGTGACGGGCTTGTCGTCGAACTCGTACAGCGGCTCTCCCCTGGAAACCGTCCGGCCCTCTACGGCGGCCACAGTGACCGTGCCCTCGACCGCGGACTTGACCGGACGGCGTTCGGTGAAGCCGATGGCGCCGTCGACCGTCTTGGACTGTACGAGGTCGGTGCGGGCGATGGTGGCGGTCGCGGGAGGCAGGCGTTCGCCCCGGTCGCCGGTGTCGGTGGCATCGCCCCAACCACCCAGGGCGCCGCTCGCGCCGGCGGTCACGGCCGCGGCGGCGGTCAGTGCCCCGACGGTGACGAGCGTGGTCCTCAGTCTCACTGCATACCGTCCAGGCCGTCGAGGAGCCGGGACTTGCACGCCTGGCGGGCCTGCTTGTACGCGGGCGAATCACGGTCGATGGACGGGGTCGCCGGATTCGGGTCGCCGCCCGGAATCGCGTTGCCACCGGACATCACCGGGTTGGTGAAGCGGGAAACACCGTTGTCGCGCATGCACTGGGCGTGCGCGAGCATCGACTCGAAGTCCTTCTGCTGATCGCGTTTCGGTTCCAGGTTCATGGCTTCGAGGAACTCGGGCCCGCAGACATTGTTCTTTCCGCCCTTGTACTTCTCGCCTTTGCCGTCCGGGTCGGGGATCGCGTCGATCGCCGACCAGTCGAGATAGCCGCTCAGTTTGGGGTCGGGGAAGTCCTTGAGGCCGGCCTTGGTGCGCATGCACCGGACGTACTCCAGCTGGGCGTCGTAGAAGGCGCTCTCGCCCGCCTTCGCGGAGCCGCCGGCGTCCTTCGAGGGTTCACCGGACGCGGTGGCGGGGGCGTCCGGGACGGAGGCGATCTCATCCGCCCCCCGCACACCGCCGCCCCCGCCGCAGGCGACGGCGAACGCGAGGACGGGGAGGGTGACAAGCGCCGTCAGGCGCGGGTTCTTCGGACTCATGCGACCAATCTCGGCCTGCCGCATGGTGGACACATGGTGGCTACATGATGAGGGCGTAACAATCGGCCCGCACCGCGATTCCGCTGGTCGGGCGGGCTCCGCACCGGATGAACGACACGCATAATCGAACGCATGCCGCATGTTCTGCTCATCGAGGACGACGTCTCCGTACGGGACGCGATGGAACTCGTCCTGCGCCGTCACGGGTACGAGGTGACCCCCGCCGCGACCGGTGAGGAGGCGCTGCGCCTGCTCGCCGCACCCACGGGCCGGCACATCGAACTGGCCGTCCTGGACCTGATGCTGCCCGGGATGGACGGCTTCGAGGTCTGCCGCGGGATCCGGCGCCGGTCGGCCGCCCTGCCGGTGATCATGCTCACCGCACGGGGTGACGACGACGACATCGTCACCGGGCTGGAGGCCGGCGCGGACGACTATGTGGTCAAGCCGGTCACCGCGCCCGTGCTGGAGGCCCGGATCAGGGCGGCGCTCAGACGCGCGGAGCCCGCACAGCACCACGGACAGGGGCCCGGCGAGGACCACGCCGGCCTCGGCATCGACCGAGCCGGGCTCACGATCACCAAGTACGGGACGTCCCTCGCCCTGCCGCCGACCGAGCTGCGGCTGCTCCTGGAGCTGTCGGCCTCGCCCTGCCGGGTGTTCAGCCGCGAGCAGCTCCTCGCGTCCGTCTGGGAACACGACTTCCGCGGAGACTCGCGGCTGGTGGACGCGGCCGTCGGACGGCTCCGCGCCAAGATCGAGGACGTACCGGCCAGGCCCCGGTACATCCAGACGGTCCGGGGCTTCGGCTACCGCTTCGGACCGCTGTGAGCGGCAGGGAACACGGTACGGGGAAGCGCGGTCGCGGTCCTCGCCGCGCGGGCCCCGCCGCCGGGCGGGCGCGGCGCGTCCCGGCCCGGCTGCTCGGGGGTCTGCGGACCCGTCTTCTCGTCGCCTTCGTCCTCGTCGCCCTGGTCAGCGCTGTGACGGCCACCGGACTCGCCTATCGCGAGTACCGCAACGCCGTTCTCCGCAGCACCCAGGACGCCTTCGCCGCCGACCTCAGGGAACAGGTGGAATCCCTGGCGCCCGAGTTCGACATGCCGCCCGACCAGCGGACGCTCACCGCCCTCGCGGGCGATGTCTCCGACGGGCTCGGCGGCGATCCCTCGGTCGTGGCCCGCTACCGGAAGCTGACCGCCGTCTCCGGCCCGCGCACCGCCGCGTCCCTCATCACCCCCGACCTGGGCTCGGCCGTACGCTCCGGCGACCGGACCCGCCTCCAACGGGTCGAGCACCGCGGCGAGCCGTATCTGGTGGCCGGTACACCCGTCGCCTTCGACAACGGTGGCGACTCCGGCCTCGACGTCTTCGCCGTCACCTCGCTCCGGACCGAGCAGCAGGAGATCGGGAGCCTGCTGGACACCGTGCGGAACGGGGTCATCCCCGTCCTGGTTCTCGCCGCCCTGCTGGCACTGCTCGCCGCCCGGACCGTACTGCGTCCCGTACGCGAACTGGGCCGGGCCACCCGAGCACTGGCCACCGGAGCGCTCACCACCCGCGTCACCGCCCGCGGCGGCGATGAACTCGCCGACCTGGCCCGGGATTTCAACACCACCGCCGACGCCCTGCAGACCTCCGTCGGCGAACTGCGCGAACAGGAGGAGAAGGCCCGCCGCTTCGCCGCCGACGTCTCCCACGAACTGCGCACCCCCCTGGCCGCGATGACGATGATGACCACCGTGCTCGACGAGGACGCCGCCCACCTCCCACCGGACGCGGCCCGCGCGGCACGCGGGGTCGGCGCGGAGACGGCCCGGCTCTCCCGGCTCGTCGACGATCTGATGGAGATGTCGCGCTTCGACGCCAAGGCCGCCCGGCTGATCTCCACCGAGGTCGACCTGGTCGCGACGGTCCGTTCGGCCCTGGCCCTGCGCGGCTGGTCGGAGCGGGTGACGCTGCACGCCCCCGAGACCGTGCGGGCGGCGGCCGACCGGCGCCGCGTCGACGTCATCGTGGCGAACCTCGTCGGCAACGCACTGCGCCACGGAGCCCCGCCCGTCACGGTCACGCTCACCACGGATCCCGACGGTGTGGTGCTGGAGGTCTCGGACCAAGGCCCCGGACTGCCGCCCGAGGTCATCGGCCATGTCTTCGACCGCTTCTACAAGGCCGACAGCGCCCGCGCCCGCTCCGAGGGCAGCGGACTCGGCATGTCCATCGCGCTGGAGAACGCCCGCCTGCACGGCGGGACCATCGAGGCCGCGAACCGGCCCGGAGGCGGAGCACTGTTCACCCTGCGTCTCCCCGGCACGGTCAGGGGGAACCACCCGTGAACGCCGTACGCCGAAAGGTCCCGGCCGCCGTCCTGACGCTGGCCCTCGCGGGCTGTGGTGTCCCGCCCACCGAAGTGCTGAACGGCGGAGCCCCGGCGACCGGCCTGACCACGGCTCCGCGCGTCTACTTCGTCCGCGACGCGCGGCTCCAGGGCGTCTCCCGCCCGGACAGGCCGATCACCGGCCCCGACGCCGTCATCAAACTCCTCATGGTGGGACCCACGCCGGCCGAACAGGAACGCGGGCTGACCAACCTCGTCGAGCCGTCCGGCAGCTACGAGGTGACCGGATCGGGCGACCGGATCACGCTCAGCTCGCCGGACACCCACTTCTCCGAGGCCCACGACAGTCCCGCGAACGGCCAGTGGGTCTGCACACTGGCCCGCGCCCAGGCCGCCCTGCACCCGGACATCCAGCCGGACAGCGTCCAGGTGACCCTCGACGGCCTCGGCCCACCGCTCGGGCCCTATCACTGCTCCCAGTTCCTCCGCAGATGACCCCGGACGCGGCGGGCGACCGAAACGCCCGGCGGTCATCACGGGCAGGAGGACGGCGCAGCACCTCAGGGCAAGCGGAGGTGAGGGGAAGGTCAGGGGGCGCTGCCCGCTCACGCCGCACCAACTGAACGGGGGGCGTGCCGGACATGGGCACCCGCCTCGACCAGCGGTCGTGCCGGGGCGTCCTGGAGGACTTTCTGCACGTGCCCCTGGTCGACCGGCCGACGCGGCCTACTCGGCGGCGGTTGTCGGGGGCGTCCTGGTGAGAGAGGCGATCACGGCGGAGACCGCGGTGGTCACGACGAGGCTCCCCACCATCACCATCACCACGCCGATCATGAAGAGGCCGCTCGAGTCGTCCGACCAGTCGTAGTAGGCGGCAACGGTCAGGCCGACCGGTATGCCGAACACAGCGCCCGCAAGGTGGCACCGGGAGGCCGCCCAGTACACAGGTGCCAGCAGGGTCAGCACCAGACCGATCACCTGCCACGCCCCGTACGGACCGGTCGTCGTTCCATCGGGTTGCACGTCGCGATGCTGGTCCCAGCCGAGCCAGGCAGCCCACGCCGCCAGCGCCACCAGGGCGAGCGCAGAAGCCGCCAACAACGGGGGAACAGGTTTTGGCAGTCGTCGCATGGTCCAAGCGTTACGGCTCGGCCGACAGCCGACCAGGGCGCGACTACTCAGCCCGTCCCGAGTGCTTGTACTCCGTACAGTCGGGCCCGCCGCATGCCCGAGGAAGGTCCCGGCAACCGGTGGAGGCTGCCGGACAGGGCGCAGTGGCCGACGGTCCAGCGGGCGGAGTGCTGCCGGCGCATTGCTTCGAATCGGCGGCGGGTCGGTGCCTTCCTCCTCGACATCGGACAGCCCTCCGCCGACCGGTCCGGTGTGGGGGAAGCCGGGCACGGTGTTACTGAAGATGTGATGGCGTACCGTCTCCGGGTGCCGGCCCGGTGGGCGCCGTGGTGCCGCAGGGGCGACCCCTCGGCGGGCGACGCGGGCGGTGTTCACCGCATGCCAGGACGTCATGTCACATACGGGGGGGGACGGTGTTGGAGTGGCATTCGATCAGGGGCTCGCAGACAGGCTCGACGCCTTGATGCTCGAACGGCCGTTGCCGGAAGACGCGGCACGGTCGCTGGCCGGATGGCTGGCCGATCCCGAGAGGGGTGGGCGATACGCGGAGGGTGCCCGGCTCCGGCGAAGTGCATGGCGGAGGCGGGCGAGCTGCTGGAGCGCGTGGCGTCGGGCATCGCGCGGGACTTCCTGACCTGAGCGGGAGGCCGGGTTCGGCACCGGTCCGGGGTTGGGACTTCTCAGGGACTTCCGGTCCTGTCAACCGGCACGAGCGTGAAACAGCAGTAAGGTCATTCACGCAAGTCAGCGACCATAGCCCGCCGATTGCGGTAGGTCACGGAGCCGCCTGGTCTGTTCCGCGACATCTGCGCGCGTATTCGCAGGCGAATCCCATCGGCTCCCCCGCACTCATCTCGGTGTCCCTCCAAGGCGGTGGCCTCATACGCCTTCACACTCAGTGACTACCTCCGGTCGAATGGTGAGCGGCGCCGAGCCTCGGTACTCAACTGAGTCACCTTTGGCTTGACGCTCATATGACGCTCCGGACTCAGAATTCACTGCCCCCAGGGACGCCGAACCACCCCTGACCTGCACCTACCTTCAGGTATACCGAGGTCGACCCCTTTCCGATGACGCATCGTGTGGAGTGCGTAGCGATCCTTGAACCGGCCGCGAAGGGCCCCTGACCTGCGGTCCTATCGAATCGCATGATCTGCTTTGCGGGCGATAGATTGACGCTACTTTGAGACTCGTTGATCATAGTGACGCTGACCCCGACCTGCGGGTTCACCGTTACTCAGCGTCGATACTGACGCTCGAAAGCCCCTCCGTACGACGCTCGGAGCCGTGGTCCCCGGTTGCGTCGGCCATTCCCTGCCCCGAATGTCAGGCCGGGCGCGTGGGGACGGGGGAGGAACTTGACACACCCCTTTGTCGATAGTCCACGAAACGACAGACTGAGTCGGCCCTCGCGCCGGGGAGGCCCGACTCGGCCACCCGCCAGGTCAGCCACCATCCGACGGTCACCCGACCTTGCAAGGATCGCTACGCCGTCGTGAAGGCACGACAGCACTTTCCACCTTAACTGATGACGCGTCAGTAAAGGTCAGCAAGGGTTCTGCCACAGCTACCCACAGACAGCTACAGCGTGAAATGACCCAGCACCACGCATCGGGCATACGGCACGCCCAGCGGCCCCCCGCGCGCGAAGGCGGGGGCGTGCGATGACGCACGACGGCAAGCTACCCGCTCGCCCCCGACCAGTCAGCCATTTCCACAGGTCAACGCATCCTTCCTCGCGGCTTCAGCGGCACCTGCGGCAGCTCGGGGGCAGGCAAGGGGTCCCCGTCGTACCCCTGCACCTCTCCGAACCGCGTCCCCGTCATCCAGTCCTCGCGCGCCTGGGCAATCTCCTCCTGTGACCGTCCGATCCAGTTCCAGAACATGATCAGCTCCTCCTCGAACGGCTCACCGCCCAGGAGCATCAGTCCGGAGTCGGACTCGGCGCGCAGGGGCAGCGCGGTCCGGCCGCAGCCGAGGTAGAGCATGGAGCCGGGGAGCACGGGGACGCCGTCGACATGGGTCTCGCCCGACATGGACAGGACCGCGTACTCGAAGTCCGGATCGAGCGGAAGGCTCAGCTCCGCGCCACGGGCCAGGGCGAGATCGGCGCCGACGATGGGGGTGTACGCGGTACCGGGCGAGGTGGCGCCGTCGAGCGAACCGAGGATGACGGTCGCGGTCAGGCCCGGGGCGGTGACCGCGGGCAGGTCGGCGTGGTGCTGGAAGTGGGGCTCCACATGGCGGTGGGCGTCGGGCAGCGCCACCCACAGCTGGGCGCCGTGGAGGAAGCGGGCGTGCTCCCGGGGGCTCTCCTCGGAGTGGCTGATCGCCCGGCCGGAGGTCATGAGCCCCAGCTCACGCGGGCGGATGGTGGCGAGGCCGCCGGTGCTGTCCCGGTGGAGCACCTCGCCCTCGTGGAGCCAGCTCACGGTCTGGAGGCCCATGTGCGGATGGGGCGGGACCTGCATTCCGGGCTCGTCGGCGATGTCGTCGGGGCCGTAGTGATCGACGAAGGCCCAGGCACCCACCATCCGGCGGCCCAGATTGGGCAGGAGCCGGCGGACCTCGGTGGACTCGCCGAGCCGGACCCGGCGGGGGCTGAGGAGTTCGCGTACGGGCTCCGCGGCGACGAAGCCACGACCGCCGCAGACGGAGAGTGCGGCCTGACGATCGAGATTGCTCATGGAGTTCAACCTATTCCCGCGGGGGCCACAGCCGGCAGACCCCACACCTGACAAGATAGTGGAATATTAAACTAACTGCTCCGGTTGAGGCAGTCACCAGCAATACCGGGCGCCCCGGACCGGTTCCGAGGAGTCCGAAGAGCCCGAGGAGGAGGACGAGTGAGCGAGACCTACTACGAGTTCGGCACCGCCGCCGAGCGGTGGGACCGTGCACAGCTGTTCTTCGACGCCAAGGAGTATCAGACGTCGGCCCGGATCCTGCGGGGTCTGGTCGCCGAGGCGCCGGAGCAGGTGGCGCAGCGGCTGCTGCTCGCCCGTGCCTACTTCCACTCGGCCCAGCTGGGCCGGGCGGAGAGCGAGCTGCGTGCCGTACTGGAGCTGAACCCGGTGGAGCACTACGCCCGGCTGATGCTCGGCCGCACGCTGGAGCGCCAGGGGCGGCCGGGGGACGCGGCGCCGCATCTGCGGATGGCCGCGGCGATGTCCGGGGACTGAGCCCGCGGGCCGGACCGGTCCCTCCGAGGCGTACGGCCCGCCCGCCCGGGCGGGCCGTATCCCTTCCGCCGCCGGCCGCCGACGTCCGCCCCTGACGGCGGCGGCCGGGCCGCGC
This sequence comes from Streptomyces sp. NPDC004609, assembly GCF_042873655.1. NCBI lineage: Bacteria > Bacillati > Actinomycetota > Actinomycetes > Kitasatosporales > Streptomycetaceae > Streptomyces > Streptomyces sp. NPDC004609. The sequence continues at coordinate 26,348 of NZ_JBIALS010000043.1, forward strand.
GGACCGGGCAGGCCATCCGGTCGCACGGAACGAATCGGGCGGGCGGGCCGCCCGGGTCCGGGGTACGGCGACGGGGCGGCACGGGCCTCGCCGGAGCGGCGGATCGGGCAGTGGCGACCGGGGACCGGCCGGGCTTCCGGGCTTCCGGGCTTCCGGGCTTCCGGGCTTCCGGGCTTCCGGGCTTCCGGGCTTCCGGGCTTCCGGGCTTCCGGGCTTCCGGGCTTCCGGGCGGTGAACGACCCGGCCCGGATCCAGACCCCGGACGTCTCAATCATCGGCGAATCGATATTTCCCGCCTTGTTCCCACACTGCGAGACTCGACGGAAGCTCCCGCCCTGCCACGAGCCGTCCACCCGTCATGTCAAGCAACCGAGGAGCCCGGTCATGGGACTTCGCTACGACTCCTTCTACATCGGCGGCGCATGGGTCCGGCCCCGTACGGACCGCGTGATCGTGCCGGTGAACGCCAGCACGGAGGAGCCGCTGGGGCAGGTACCGGAAGGTGTCGAGGCCGATATCGACACGGCGGTGGCCGCCGCGCGCCGGGCTTTCGACGAGCCCGGGGGCTGGAGCGACTGGGAGCCGGCGCGGCGCGCCGAGGTGATGGAGCGGCTCGCTCTCGCGATCGACAAGCGCGCCGACGACTTCGTGGAGCGGGTCAGCGCCCAGAACGGCATGCCCGTGGCGGTCGCCCGTCAGCTGGAGGTCGGCTATCCGAGCGCGGTCCTGCGCTACTACGCCGGGCTCGCGCGCGAGGCCGCTTTCGAGGAGACCCGGGCCGGTTTCTTCGGCGGCTCGATCGAGGTCCGGAAGGGACCCGTCGGCGTGGTCGCCGCCATCGTGCCGTGGAACTTCCCCCAGGCTCTTTCCATGTTCAAGTTCGCGCCCGCGATGGCGGCCGGATGCACGCTCGTCATGAAGCCGTCGCCCGAGACCGTCCTCGATGCCTTTCTGATGGCGGAGGCGGCCGAGGAGGCGGGTGTCCCGGCCGGCGTCGTCAACATCGTCCCGGCGGACCGTGCGGCGGGCGCGCATCTGGTCGCGCACCCCGGTGTCGACAAGGTGGCGTTCACCGGCTCCACGGCCGCGGGCCGCTCGGTCGCCGAGACCTGCGGGCGCCTGCTGCGCCCGGTCACCCTGGAGCTGGGCGGCAAGTCCGCGGCGATCGTCCTGGACGACGCGGAGCTGGACCTGGAGCGGATCGGCGAGGGGCTGTTCGGCGCCACGCTCCTCAACAACGGCCAGACCTGTTTCCTCGGTACCCGTGTCCTCGCCCCGCGCTCCCGCTACCCGGAGGTCGTGGACGCCTTCACCGCACTGGCCGAGTCCCTGCGGGTCGGGGACGCGAGTAACCCGGCGACCCGTATCGGGCCCCTGGCGACCGCGCGCCAGCGTGAACGCGTCGAGTCGTTCATCGCCCGGGGACGGGCCGGCGGAGCACGGCTGACGACCGGCGGCGGGCGCCCCGAGGGCCTGGACCGCGGCTGGTTCGTCCGGCCCACCGTGTTCGCCGACGTCGACAACGGCGCCGTCATCGCCCGCGAGGAGATCTTCGGCCCGGTGCTCTCGCTCATCCCCTACGACGACGTCGACGACGCCGTCCGGATAGCCAACGACTCCGACTTCGGTCTCGGCGGCACCGTCTGGACCGCCGACCCCGAGCGCGGTGCCGCGGTCGCCCGCCGGGTCCGTACGGGCACGATCGGCGTCAACCGCTACATCCCCGACCCCGCGGCGCCGTTCGGAGGCATCAAGTCCAGCGGGCTGGGCCGCGAACTGGGCCCGGAGGGGCTGGCCTCGTACCAGCAGTCGCAGACCGTCTATCTGTGACCCGTTCCGCCGGCCCGGCCCCACGGGGCCGGCGGACCCTCCGGGCCCGGTACGGGACGGGTACGTGCCCATGGGCCTCCCGGGCAGCACGTGTCCGCGCCGGTGACCCGCTCCGGCCCGGCCTCTCCGGCCGGGCCGCTCCACGGGGCGTCAGGCCGCGCCCGTTCACCCCGTGCGGTGCTGCCTACTGGACGTCGACACCGTGGGCACGGGCCAGGCCGTCGAGCCCCTCGGCCCAGCCCTGTCCGATCGCGCGCATCTTCCACACCGGGAGGCCGTCCCGGCTGTGCCGGTAGAGCTCGGCGACGACCATGGCGCGTACGTCCGGGTCGCTCGGCGGCTGGAACGCCCAGGTGGCCCCGGTGCCGCACTCCATGCGCAGTGAAGCGTGGGTGAGGGCGGCGCAGGTGTGGTCCGACTCGACGTTCATGTTGACCGCCACGGCGACGCGCCGGACCCCCGCGGGCAGGGCGGCCAGATGAACGGTCGCGCTCTCGACGGTGTCCGGGCCCTCTGTGTGCCTGCCCAGCAGCCGGGCCGCGCCCGCGGCCGCCGACGGCTGGTTGTAGAAGACGAAGTCCTCGTCGCCACCGACCCGTCCGTCGCCGTCGGTCAGGAACAGCGTCAGATCGGCGTCGGCTCCCGCGAAGGCGAACGCGATCAGCAGCCCCTGCCACGCCTCCTCCGGAAGCGTCAGGGTCTGCCCCGGGACGAGCGACACGGGCACCTGACGCTGCATGACCACCGTGGGAGCCGTCGGTGAGGCGACGATCCCTTCCCGCCACTGGGCGAACGGCATGATCCAGTACGGGTCCGAGGGCGGCTCGGTATCACCGTACGAGGGGCGGTCGCGCAGCCCGATGTCCAGATGGGCGAGGGTGGACGCACCGGGGTCCGGATCGTCCTCGGCGTGGTCCAGCAGTTCCTGGAGGCCGGGCAGCCCACGGGTGTCCAGGGGCCTGACCGTGCTGGAGATGTTCCCGGCCGCGGTTCTCCTGACGGAGCAGAGCACGTCCTCGCCGATGTCCAGGAACCGCAGCGCGTCGTCGGCCCCGTGGCCGCTCACGCTCTCGACGGCCCGGCGTGTCCAGCGGCCGTACGCCACCACACCGAGCCGGCGGGTCTCGGGCATCCGGGTCAGTACGGCCAGATTCACGGCGGTGATGCCCGGAGCGGTCGCGAACCCCTCCTTGAGGGTGGCGATCACGTTGGAGCCCATGACGGTCAGCCACCGCTCGGTGCGTTCCCGCTTGTTGAGATCCTTCAGCGTCGGCCGGCCTGCGGGGGTGAGCCCCGGCGCCTGCGTCGGCAGGGAGTCGAGGTCCTGCTGCCGCATCACGACGGACATCACCGAGCCCTCCACGCCGACGGCGCAGCCCGCGGCCGGATTGTCGGAGAACGCCGCGTTCACCGCCTCGCAGACGGTCTCCTCGTCATTGCCCGTCAGCGCCCGCCACCATTCGTCGGCCTCGGACATCAGCTGCTCGTGCGCGCTGCGCAGGCGCGACCGCTGGTCGACCAGATACACGGGGGCGTCCCGCTCCGCCCGTTCCCTGCCCGCCGTCCGCTCGGAACGCGCGAACATGCCGATCCCCCGCAGATGGAACGCCTCGGCCTCGGCGCGCGCCCACTCCGGCCCCAGCTCCGGCGGCCCGGCCACGACGGGCGGGCGGGCCGGCGGGAAGTTCTGCAGATGCACGTTCGTCATGCGCTGCCACAACTGCTGCAACTCGACGATCGCCGCGTCCCGCTGCGCCTCCTGCTCCGCCCGCTCGGCCCGCCGCCGCGCCCGGTCCAGTTCCTCGGCCGACGGCGCGACATCGCGGACCGGCGGAGTACGCCGGGTACTTGTGCCCGCACGCGCGGGACCCGGAGGTCCCGCGGGGCTCCCGGATCCCCGGGGGCGCGGCGACGAGGACACCCGCAGGGGCCCCAGCGCGGACGAGAACCGGGTTCCCCCGCTTCCCACACCCACCCGGGCCACGTGTGGCCCGACGGACACCCGGACCCCGCGGGTCGACACCCGCACACTCATCCCCGGTACACCGACACGAAAACCGAACCCCATGGTGCATCCCTCCCCGGCACGATTCTGTCACTACCGCACCGCGCGCATCCCGGGGACGCGGAAGGAACCGGGGCCGGGGATGTGCGGCACGCCCAGGCCGTACCGTCGCGGACGGCCGGGCACAACGGCCGTGGGCACGTTCGCCCCTGCGGCCCGAAGGAGAATTCCGGCGACCTCACGACGGCAGGCGGGGCGGGAGGAGTGGCTGTTCAGCGTCCGGAAGCGTCGACGAGAACGCCCCGCCCGCCGGGGCGAGCGAGGGTGATCCGGTGTCCCGCCGCGGCCGGCAGGTGGTCCGCGCGGGTGAATGGCGGGAACATGGATGGTGAAGCCGGGTGACCGCTGGGCGAGCCCGCCACCGTGAACGGTGTGCGGAGGATGCCGTGAGGGCCGCGGGACCACCCGCGCGGTATCGACAGGCGCCGTGGTTGTTCCGCGACGGCCGAGCCGTCGGACCGGCTCGCGCGGTCGTCCGCCGGGCCGCCCTCGTCGACCGCCGAGGGTCCTTCGACGACGCGCGGCCCTCCGCCCGCGACATCGCCGAAACGCGTGCCGCCAGCCGCCCGGAACGCTTCACCACCGAGCCGGGGAAGGCGGCCCGCGGGCCGTCGCCGCCCCGACCGCACGACCGGGAGGAGGTCCGTCGTGACGCAGCGCACGACCGTACGGCGGCTGATGAACGAGTACGGGCGTACCCACGCCGAGGAAGCGGGCATCCGGCTGCGGAACACACCTGCGCCGCTGTACCGGCTGCTGACCCTCTGCGTGCTGTTCTCGATCCGTATCAAGGCCGACATCGCGGTGGCCGCGGCCCGCGAACTGTCCGAGGCCGGGATGCGCACACCACAGACGATGGCGGCCGCCTCCTGGCAGGACCGGGTGGACGCGCTCGGCCGCGCACACTACCGGCGCTACGACGAGAGCACGGCGACCGCGCTGGGTGCCGGGGCCTCACTCGTCCTCGACCGGTACCGCGGAGACCTGCGGCGGCTGCGCGACGAGGCGGGCGGGGACCCGGCCCGGATACGGGAGTTGCTGCGGGAGGTCCCGCGGATCGGGCCGGTGGGGGCGGACATCTTCTGCCGGGAGGCACAAGGCGTGTGGCCCGAGCTGCGCCCGTCGTTCGACGGCCGGGCCCGCCACGCCGCCGCCGGGCTCGGGCTCCCGACGGAGCCCGAAGTCCTCGCGCGCCTCGTCGCCACCGACGACCTGCCGAAACTGGCTGCCGCCCTGGTCCGGGTCGAGCTCTCCAAAAAAGCCGCCGGCGACCTGCTCAGGACCGGCTGAGACCGCGAACGGCGACGGGAGCCGGGGGCAGACGCCGGGCATCACGGCGACCGGACGGCGGCCGACGGAAGCCTGGGGCAACCGTCCGCCGCCCCCATCGGAGCGCCTGCGTTGCCCGCCGTGGACGAATCCGTCGGCTGGCACACCGTGCCCGGGCCGGCGACGGAAAAGCGGCGGTCGGCACCGGTCGGGCATCGCCCAACCGTCGCAGGGAGGTTCGGCCGTCACGGTGGGTGTGACGGCCGCGGTGTGTGTGGGCGGCTGTCAGCCCCGGTACCCCTCCAGCAGCCGCCGTAAAGGACACACCATAGCCCCGGACTGGTGGAACGGCCGAGTAGACGCCGGGCCAATTCTCACCGCTTGCGGCTCCCCCCTGCAACCGGTTCCTCCTCCGCCGCAGCCGTCGGCACTGGTGCTCCACACGCTGCGGCGACCGCGTCCGCGCAGCCCGCGCCTACGCCCGCCGCAACGGCCACCACGACCCGGCGGACGAGGACGCGGCCGATGCCTCTTCGTCAAGATCACCAAGCGGACCATGACGGCCCGGTGATCTGCCCGCCGCCCGCCCGGGACGCCCGTCCCGGGCGGTAACGACGCAATCGGCTCCCCCGGGGAGTTCGTCAGTTCCTACTGGCGCGCCCCGCCCGATTCCCGCCGGGAATGACAGCGGATCCGCCCTCCTGACCCGAGCCGTCGGACGCTCCCCGGCGGTCCGTGCGCGGGAAGCCGTTCCGGCGGGCCAGGAAGACCGTGAGGGCGGAGACCGCGAGGAGCCCGGCCGCCGTCCACGGCAGAGCCGTGGTGCCCACACCCGCGAGGACCGCGCCGCCGAGGAGGGAACCGCCCGCCATGGCGATGTTCCAGCCGGTCACCCAGAGGGAGTTGGCGGTGTCCGGGGCTTGCGGGGCCGCCCTGACGCCCGCGGTCTGCATGAGCGCGGGGATGCCACCGTGCGTCACGCCCCACAGGACCGCGGCCGTGAGGACGACCGTCGTGCTGCCGCCGAAGAGAGCGAGAGCGGTGAGGCACAGGGCCGCGAGGGTCAGGAGGGCCAGCGTCGAGCCCCGCAGCCACCGGTCGGCGGCGGCCCCCGCGATCCACACGCCTGCCGTCGAGCCGAGCCCGAAGACGAACAGCACCACACCGGTGGAGACGGCGAGCTCCGCCCGCTCCACGAAGGGCGCAATGTACGTGTAGAGGACGTAGAAGCCGAGCACCATGGCGATCGAGGCCGCGTTGATGGCGACGATACCGGGCGTGCGGATCGTCGCGAGAATGCCCCGGACCTTCCGGATTCCTCCGGCCGACGCCCCCGGGAGCTGCGGCAGTCGCCACCGCGCCACTCCGGCCAGCACCAGTACGAGACCGGTCAGAACAAGGAACACCCCGCGCCAGCCGATCAGTTCTCCGAGCAGGGTGCCGGCCGGGATGCCGAGCGAGAGCCCGAGGGTCATGCCCGCGAGCGCCGTGGCGATGGCCTTGCCCCCGCGATGCGGAGCGAGGCGGGCCGCGTACGCCGGAACCATCGCCCACAGAACGCCTGCGAAGACGCCGGAGACGACCCGCGCCCCCAGAGTGACGGCGAAGTCGGCCGAAACAGCAGTCACCGCGTTGGTGGCGGCGAAGCCGAGTAGGAGGGCGAGCAGCAGGGTGCGGCGGGGCAGGGCAAGGGTCCAGGCGGTCATCGGGATGGCGGTGACGGCGGCCGCCAGCGCGTAAACGGTCACGAGGAGTCCGGCGCGGGCTTCTGTCACCCCGAGGCTCTCGCTCATACCGGGCAGGACCCCGGCGGGCATCGCCTCGGTCAGGATCGTGATGAAGGCGGCGCCGGAGAGGATGAGCAGGCCGCCGAGCGGCCACGACGGGGTCGGCGCGGGAAGCGTCTCGAGCGGGGATGGGCACGTCGTCGATGTCATGGCCAGACCGTAAAACCCTCACGCTTACGTGAGGGTCAAGCCCAGTCTCCGGCCGCCCTCCGCGCCGCCTTCAGATAGGCGTCGAGAGCGTTACGGTTCCGCACGAGGCAGTGGATGCGCCGGTCGAGCTGTTCACGTTCGGCGGCGACCTGGTCGAGCATCTGTGCGCACGGAACGGGCGGCAGCAGATCGACCGGCCCGTCGAGGTAGGGCAGAATGTCACGGATGATCCGGGTGGGCAGGCCGCAGTCGATCAGCCCCCGGATCTGCCGGACCACCTCGTCCGCACCCTCGCAGTAGTCGCGGTAGCCGTTGCCCGAACGGGCGGGGCGGATCAGGCCCTCCTCCTCGTAGTAGCGCAGCGCGCGCACACTGACTCCGGCCAGCCGGGACAATTCACCGATCCTCACTCACACCCCTCCCGAGATGCCTTACACAGACGTGAAGGTTCACAGTACCTCCGGTACGCCGGGCCCGGCTGTGTCCGGTCTTGATCCAGGCAGCCCCCGGCCTGGCTGAAGGGGGCATGGATGTTGCCATGGGCACGACCGACCCCGCCACCGGCTGACCGCCGGGTCCGATGGCGTCGTTTCCCTCCATTCCACCCTCCGCGCCCGGGCTTCCATCGCGAAGCGGTCCCGTCTTCCGGGTCCTGGACCAGGGCCCGCATGCCCCACTCCCACCGCTCGCAGAAGTCCTCGAAGTCGGTGGCGAGACCGTGGTGGCCCGCCTCCATCCCCGTCATGGACAGCTCGGAGAGGCTCTGGCCGAGGACCGCACCCGAGCCCGATCCTGCCTCCCGCAGCTCGGCGACCGCCGCGCGCAAACCCTTGGTGATCTGCTGGACGCTCGCTCCTTGTTGACGTTCAGGTCCCGGCGCCGGTCATCGGCTCCTGCCCTCGGTGCGTACGGCCACCGCGTCCGGCACGATCACGGGCGCGGGCTGAATCAGCTTCGCGCCCTCCCCGCCGGCGATTTCCACCGCGATCCCGGCGGGTGTGCCGAGCGCCGGTATCACCTCGTCCAGCAGCCGGGCGCCCCGCATCCGCGCGAACTCCCACGCCATTGGTGCTCTGCTCGCAGAGAGTGGTGCCGTCCCAAAGGACACACCGTCACCGAGCGCCACAGGCCGCCCGCCCCATGAGCCGTACGGGCCGCGCACGTGCGGTGAGCGAAGGGCTCATCGCATCAGCGCGTTCCCGGTCCGGGTGAAGTGCCGGCGCCTGCGTGTACGGGTGCGCGTACGGCCTCCACCTGTGCCAGTACGCGGCTGACCGTGCGGGATCGGGCCGGCAGTCGGGGCGACCTGGCCCCGGCCAGGGCGAGCACCATGACCGGGACGGGGCGGCCCGCTAGGGCGTGTATCGAAAGTAGCGCCGTCCGCCCGGAGGGCGGGGCCTGCGGCGTCCGGTGCGTGCAATCGCAAGGCGGAGGGTCGCCCTCGTACTGGACGTACTTGGGTGATTCCGACAACGCAGCGAGTGTGCGTGCTGGGCGTCGCAGGCCAGGCGGGACTTTCGATACACGCCCTAGTACCGACAGCCCGATGAGCAGCGGCCGGCCGGGGAGAGTCGGCAGAGCGAAGTCTCCGAAGGGAACGAGTGCGACGGAAGGCAGGAACCGTCGCCGCGCCCGGCCCGTGTGTGCGCCCGCGAGATCCGTACTGACGGCGAGAGCGGCGGCGGTGTCGGGGAGTTCGGCGTCCACGCCTGCGGGCCACTGGGCCGATGTACTCGCCCAGGCCAGGGCCCGACGGGATCAGCGCATGGGACCGCGACTACCGGGACGGCGCTGGGACGGTGGTCACCGTGCACCCTGCGGACACGCCCCTCCCACAGTCGCGCACCCGAGCGATCCGCATCCGGCACGCGGTCATCGAAGTCGGCTGGGACGCGACCGTCCGATGAATAAAGCCGGTCAGTCGCGGCTGCACACCGGCAGGGATTGCTCCACGCTCAGCTTCTGCAGCTCCTTCAACTGGGCGTCCAGCGAAGCCGGTTCGGCGAGAAAGCGCAGCACCGCCTGCTGGAAGGCGTCCCGCATGGCGCGGGGCATCGCGTCGGAGGCGTCCCAGCAGCGAGTCTGCTCCTGCCTGCCGCGCAGGATGTCGCCGATCTCCTTCTGGGTGGCATCCTGGGCGCTGTCCGGCGCCGCCGCCTCGTTCGCCGAGTGGTCCGGCAGCGCTGCGCCGGTGTCGGCCAGGTAGCGGATCAGCTGCCGCGCCTCCTCGGTCGGGGCCAGCAGGATCGCGAGGTCGCCGGAGACCTCCCAGGCCCCGGCGTCCGGGCCGGTGTCGGGGACGACCTCGGAGGAGTGGACGTAGTCGCCGCCCGCCGCCCGCCAGTGGCCGGCGCGGAAGGACCCCTGGTGCTCCAGGCGCCGGCCCGCGCAGTCCTCCCCGTATCCGGTCGTCAGCGCCCGCACGGCGCGGCCCTGGCCCGCGCCGACCAGTTCGCCCCACGTCATCCATGCCTTCCGTACGGCGGGGTGGGTCCAGTCCAGCCCGCCGTTCGCCCACTTCTCGTAGACCTGCGGTCCGGCCTGCTGGAGCAGGATGTCCTCCACCCAGTCGGTGCCGGGCCAGCCGGAGGTCGCGCCCGACTCCATGCCCAGGCACCAGCGTTCCGGATCGCCCGCCGACTCCACGGTGGGCCGTTCGCCCGAGTACCACACCATGCTCTTCAGGCCGGTCTTGACCGGCAGCCAGTACGTGTTGCGGCCCTCCCGGCCCGGGACCGTCACCTCGGGCGCCCAGATCCGGTCGTAGTGCCCGGCGTCGAACAGGCCGTCCAGCGGCTGGAGCCGGCCGTCGACGGCGTAGGCCAGCAGTTCGCCGGGGCCGGGCAGCACCGCCACGTCCGGCGGGTTCCCGGCCACCATGTCGGCGGCAAGCACCTGGCTGAGCGCGGAGCTGCCCTGGTAGACGACATCGATGCGATACTTCCTCTCGAACGGCTCGATGACGTTCTCCTCGAACTGATCGCGCTCCTCGCCGCTCCAGTTGGCGAGCAGCGTCACCGAGCCCTTCCAGCCCTGGGCCCAGCGCACCCCGGCGAACACTCCGGCTCCGAGCAGGACCAGACAGGCGCAGAGGATGCCCGCCGTGCGGGGTCGTAGCCGTCTCATCGCGGTGCCCTCCATCTGTACTCGGTGATCCGCGGCCACAGCCCCCACACCGTCAGCGCCATCGCCACGGCCCCTCCCAACAGCACCCAGCCGGACAGCGACGCCCAGAAACCGGCATCCGCCAGGGCACTCTGCACCTGGTCGGCGGTCTTGGGAATCCCGTCCGGGTCTTTCTCCCGTACGCGGATCCCGTCGAGGGACCCGCTCATCGCGCGCTGCGCGGTCCACGTGATCCAGCCCAGCACCGGCACGCCGAGTCCGCACACCGCGGTGGCGGCGAGCAGCCGCACCTGCACGGGGCGCCGGAAGCGCCGCCGCAGAAACCGCTGAGTTTCCAGCAGGGCCAGGAGCAGCGCGAGGTACAGCACCGCGACCGTGCTCCACCCGAGCCACAGCTGCCAGGGGAACGCGGCCTGCCGCTCGGCCACGTCGAGTTGCTTGTCGCGCAGGGCGTCGAGGCGGCTCATGACGTCCCCGTCGGTTCCGGGCTCGGACTCAAGGCCGAGCACCCGTTCCGCGTAGTGCAGATAGGCGGTGCTCAGCGCCTGGTGGTCCTCCCGGCCCCATCGCTCCACCCAGCCCGAGTAGACGGCGATCAGCCCGGTGATCGTCTGCAGGTCGTGGCGGCCCTCCACGCCGATGACGTTCTCCGACGCGGTCAGGGCGAGGCTCTGGTGGGCGACCGAGACCTGGGTGTGGAACTCGTCGCTCATGTCGCCTTCCGGCCCGCTGTCGCCGACGATCCGGTGTGCCGTGCCGAGCGCGTTCCGCGCGGTGTCGACGGCGAGGATCCCCGGGGTGCTCGACGACGACAGCGGTACGGTGTCGTCGTGCACGCCCCGGTAGGCGAAGAACAGTACGAGCGTGGCGGCGGCCCCGAGCGTCAGCAGCAGCCGGAGCCTGCGGGTCAGTTCCCGGCCGGTGGTGCTCACGGCCGCCCCGTGAAGCGGTGGCGGCAGGAGGGGCAGAACCGTGCGGTGGCCGGCGCCTGGTGGGAGCAGCTCGGGCATTGCACGGCAGCCCCGCCGCCCGGTCCCGCGGCATCAGTGGCGCTGCCGGTGCCGGACGCGGGACCGTAGGTACTGTGGCTGCTCGCGGTGATCAGGTGCTCGAAGTCGACGGCCGTCACCTCGGAACGCAGTCTGACCTGCCCGGCTCGTGCGTCGTCGATCTCCACCAGCCTGGCCAGTCTGCCGAGTTGCTGATCGGCGCCCATGGCGTGGGCGAGCCGCACGGCCCAGCCGAGGTTCCGCTCCGCCAGGTCGCGCTCGCCGCGGCGGTGCGCGTCGGTCGCGGTCGCGATGGCCTCGCCGAGCCGCTGGTGGTGCTCGAAGTGCTCGACCTGGGCGTCGGTCCGCGCGGAGAGCGCGGGGTTGTCGGTCCAGTGCACCACGCAGGGCTGCGGCGGCGGCAGCCGCACCTCGGCGCCGCCGGGCGCCTCGACGGTGACCACGGCGATCTGGAGGTCCTCGTGGCGCGGCCGGGCGGCCGGGTCGGCGGACAGGCACAGCTGGTAGCGGCGGGTCTCGTCGCCCCAGGCTCGGGTGACGAACCGCTGGGTCCCGCCCTCGGGGATCAGTTGGGCCTCGGTCGGATAGACCTGCTTGAGGTAGCGCACGGCGGCCCCGGCCGTCGGGGTCACGGTGATCTCCAGTTCGGGCACGGTCTTGGTGAGCAGGCGCTCCATCAGCTTCTCGTACTCCGCCGGAAGGGCCGCCTCCTCGTGGACGGAGGAGGCGCTGCCGTGCAGCCGGCGGGTGATGCGCAGCAACTCCCGGCCGTCCCAGCCGTCGCCGATGCCCCACGCGTCGCAGACGAAGCGCCCCGCGCAGGTCTCCAGGACCTCCGCCAGCGGCATCTGCTCGTCGTGCTGGTTCATGCCGTCGGTGAGCAGCAGCACGTGTCCGATGGGCGCGTCCTGCTCGGCCAGAAGCCGATGGGACAGGTCCAGCCAGGCGCCGATGCAGGTGCCGCCGCCCGCGACCAGCCGGTGCACGGCCCGCTCCGCCGCCGCCCGGCTCCGGTCGTCGGCCCGGGCCATGCCGAGGGTGTCGGGGTAGACCACTGCCGCCTTCTCGTTGCCCCGGACCACCGCGAACGGGGTGCCGTCGGACAGCATCCGGATCGCCGCCGCTGCCGCCTGCTGGGCGGCGTGCAGCTTCTCCGGCGGCCAGGTCATCGAGCTGGAGCAGTCCACGGCCAGGACCTGTGCGAGCACCGGGCCGCGGCCACCGCCCTCAGCGCCGTCCACCTGGACGCTGAGGATGGCGTGCATCTGCGGGTCGCTGGCCTCGCTGGACAGGTACTTCCACTGGCTGATCTCCAGTCCGACGGCGACCTGTGCGGTCGCCTCGTCCGCTTCGGGCGTTTCTCTGTCCACTGTGTCCGTACTCCTCGCCCTCGTCGTCGCTTCCTCAGGCCGTACGCCGCCATCCGCGCAGCAGGTCCCGGAACCCGGGGGGCTCGGGGAGCACCGCGTACGCCCGGTCCAGCAGATCGCCGCGCTCGCCGACGCTGCCCGCCTGGTCCGCGAGCCGCTTCAGCGACCGGGACAGCAGGGCGGCCAAGGCCTCCGGGGTGTCCTCGGGCCCGAACAGGTCACCGGCGGGGAAGCCGGTCCCCCATCCAGCGGGCGGACGGCAGGCGAGCGCGTGCTCCCGCACCTCGGTGACCAGCCGGTCCCAGGGCCCGCTGCCGTCCAGGTGCAGCCCGGCCAGCCGCTCGGCCGCCCCGCCCAACTCGGCGGGTCCTGGCCCGGCCCCGCCCGGCAGCCGGCCGGCCAGCAGCCGGACCGCGGCGACGCGCGCGGCGTCGTAGTGCCGTGAGGTCGTCGGCACCTCGTCGAGCACGGCGACGGCCCGGTCCCGCTCGCCCTGGCGCAGATGGACGCGGGCCAGTCCGAAGGCGGCACTGCCCTGGGCGGGGTCCCGCCGCCGGACGGCCTCGTAGTACTCCGAGGCATGCCGCCCGCGGTCCTGCTCCTCGGCGAGCTGTGCCGACTCCTGGTACTCCGCGCAGTACCCGAGGGCCAGCTTCGGCGCGGACTCGCCCGGGAGCGCGTGGTAGGCGGCCGTGAACTCGGCCTCCGCCTCGCGCACCTCCCCGCGCATCAGATGGACCAGGCCTTGGTGCCAGAAGATCCGCCAGTCGTAGTCGCCGCTCCGCCCCTTCGCCGTCCGCACCCACGCGTGGGCCTGGTCCGCCTCATCGGCTTCCAGATACGCGCGGCACAGCCACAGCGCGGCCTCCACGGTGCGCAGCTTCGGGTCCTGGCGCGCCTGCTCCGCGATGCGGTCCGGGCTGTCGGCGGCGAGTCCGCCGAGCAGCACGGCGGCGCCGTCCTCTGCGTCGGGGATCGGGACCGGCAGGGCCAGGGCCGTCTCCCGGGGGTCCGGAGCCCCGACGGGCAACTCCGGCGCCTCGGCTCCGGAGCGGCGCGTCCAGTGCTTCAGCTCCGGGACCGTGCCGAGATCGCTGCCGAAGACCGCCGCGGTCGGCTCGAACCGGGTGGAACGCTCCGGGTACGGCTCGTGCCCGGCGAGCGCCTGATGCTCGCGCAGCACCTCCCACAGCTGGCGGGACATCTCGGCCGCCGAGCCGAACCGGGCGGCCGGGTCCGGGTGGGTGGCGCGGCGGATCAGCACGTCGAACGAGCGGGCGGCGAGCCCGACGGGCTCCGTGGCACGGGCGGCGAGGGACTTCAGGGTCCGGCCGACGGTGAACAGGTCACTGTCGATGTGGAAGCCGCGCTTATCGAGTTCCGGCCTGCCGGGCGGGAAGCCGTGCGTGTAGGTCAGGACGGAGGTCCGGTCGCCGATCGTTCGAATGGCCCCGAGGTCGATGACCTTGATCCGCCGCCCGTAGTGGATGACGTTCTCGGGCTTCATGTCGCAGTACAGCAGGCCCTGGTCGTGCAAGTACTCCAGGGCGCCGAGGATCATGCAGCCGTAGGTGATCACATGCCCGAACTCCAGTGGGCCGCCGAGCAGCCGGGTCAGCTCCTCGTCCGGGGCGAACCGGATCCAGGCGAGCGAACGGCCGCCGACGTACTCCATCACGATGTAGCCGGTGGGTTCCGGGTCTCCGGTCGCCCGGTGCTGTACATGAGTGATGATGCGGACGATGTCCGGGTGGCGGAGCGTGGTGAGCGAGCGGCGCTCCTCGACGGCCGCGCGCCGGGCCATGGCGTCACCGGTGTTGATCAGCCCTTTGAGGACGACGTGGAGATCCGGCACTCGGGTGTCCTCGGCCAGGTAGATCCAGCCGTGGCCGCCCGCGGCGAGATAGCCGAGCACCTTGTAGTGGTCGCCGACCACGTCGCCGGGGCGCAGTTTCGGCCTGAACGAGTACTCCGTACCGCACTCCGGGCAGAACCCGTGGTCGGGGGGCGGGTCGCCGCCGTACGAAACCCCGATGGTGCCGACGCAGTTGTCCACGCCGCAGCGTCGGCCGCCGGTGGGCGGCTGGGCGGTGGTGTCGGCGGCCTCCGAGGGGTCGGGGGAGGGGAGATACGGCAGGACCGGCAGGCCGTCGCGGTCCAGCTCTCCGGCGGCCGGGCTGGAGGAGCGGCGTGGGGGATCGGGCTGCTCGGCTTCGGGCTGTTCCGGTGCCGGGGCGGGCGGGGCCTTGGGGGCGGCGGGGCGGCGGAAGCATGTGTCGCAGAAGCCGGTCACCATGATGCGGCCGCTCTGGCAGCCGGGTCTGACACATACCGCGGGGGTCATGACGGCGAACCCCCGAGGTGGCTGCGCCGCTGCCCGTCGCGGTCGTCGACCTTGCGCGTGTAGGCGTCCACCGCCGCCTCGGCCGCGCGCACATCGCAGGGCCTGGCCTGGAGCAGGGCGTGCGCCCGGAGATAGAGAGCGTCCACCGCAGGGTCCTCCTTGCCTTGGGCGGAGTGCTGGTGCAGAACGTGGTAGCCGCGCAGGCGCCCGCTCAGTTCGTCGCGCCGGTCGCGGAGCCGGTCGAGGCGGTCGATGTGTCTGGCCAGCCGGGCGGCCACCCACTCGGCCAGCCGCTCGTAGCGGACCCGGTCCGGGCCCCGGCCCGGGTCGTCCTCCACGCGGGTGAGGTCGGCGAGGGCGGCGTGGGCGGCCACCAGGTCCGAGTCCATGGGCCGGATGCCGTCGGCTACCACGGCGGCCCGGCGCTCGTAGAGGGCCCCGGCGAGCGGCCCGGTGATCTCCCTCAGCCGCTCGACGAGCTGTGCTCGGCGCTCGCGCGCAGGCCGGATCAGCAGCTCGTCGCGGGCGCGGCGGTGCAGAGCACCGGCCGTGCGGAAGACGAGCAGCAGCCTGCTGCCCCCGGCGCGCAGCACTTCCAGCAGATCGAGGAGGGCAGGGGGATCCACGGCCTCGTCGACGCCGACGACGACAAGGCTGAGAGTGGCCTTGGCGTCCCGGATCCGATCGGTCGCCAAGTCCGCCGAGTGCTGCCGGAGCCCCATGCGCTCGGAGATCCGCTCGGCGATCTCGGCGCAGGTGAGCCCGTCGGCGTCCACCGCCAGATCGTGGCCGCCGGCCGAGGGGACCGTGCCCGGTGGATCGAGCGAGGCGCGATGGACGGACGCGGAGGTGCGCAACTCCCGGTCGGCGAGGGTGATGGCACGGCGCAGCGTGGCGGCCCGGGCGCCGTCGCCGGGCCGGACGACGCTCATCTTCACCTGCTGCCCGTCGTCCCGCAACCAGGCGGCGAGGCGGTGGGCGAACGGTTCGTCGAGCAGGGTGTCGGATGCGTCGTCGCCGGTGGATCTGAGCCGGTCGTCGACCGCGGTCCGGCCCACCGTGAACGGGTGGACGTGGTGCAGATGCCGGACGATGGTCTCGGCCGGGGTCATGAAGGAGAACAGGTTCCCGTGTGCGTCCTTCTGCCCGGTCAGCACCATGCCGAAGACCTCGCCGGTCAGGCTGTCGGCGACGCCCGCGCCGCTGCATCCGGGGCTGGCCAGCTCACCGGGGCTGGTCGGGATGAGCTGCACCTGCCCGTCGCGTCCGCAGCCGCCGACGACGGTGGCCCGGAACCAGATGCCGCCGTTGTGATCCTCGGGGAAACCGTACATCCGCACGTCACGGTTGGACGCGGACAACCGGTGGAGCCGTACCGCTTCTTCGGCGGGCCTGGGCCGTTCCAACCTCAGCAGCGCGACATCCCCGCTGGGATCGCCGTCGGCGTCCTGGGTCTCCGGCACATAGGCGTCCCCGTCCACCCAGGCCGCCACCGAGGGGACGCTGTGACCGGTGGCGCCGACGAACTCCGTGGTGATCCGTCCCGCCGCCGCGTCCACCACATGAGCACAGGTGAGGACCCGGTCGGGGCTCAGCAGAATGCCGGCCCCCACGATTTCCCCGTCCGCTCCCCGGATCCGCGCCGCCCAGCTGGGCGTCTCCATCGACGAAGCGGCCCAGACTCCCCCGCCAGCAGCCATATCGAAACTATACGGGCGCCTGCTCCTGTCGCATACTGACGGGACAGAGGATCAACATGCCTACTGTGGAGGCGAGTTGTCGAACGAATCGGAGTCCGTGGGGCTGGCCGAGGTGATCCGTCAGATCCGCAGCGAACTGGAGGAGGCCCGCGCGGAGGCCCAGGGCCGGGACGTCGGTTTCACCGTGGAGAACGTGAACCTCACCCTGACCTTCCAGGTCCACCGCTCCGGAACCGGCCGCGGCGGTGTCAACATCGGCGTGGTGACGGCCGAATTCGGCGGTGCGGCCGACCGCCAGACGACGCACCAGATCCAAGTCGACCTGAAGCCGGAACTGCCCTCCGGCGAGCGCGTGAAAGTCAGCCGGACCAGGGGGGCGCGCGGTGCGGACGGCTGAGGCTCCCGGGGAAGCGACAGGCGAGTCGGGGCCGCATGCCGGGTGCCATCCCGACCCGCTGCGGTGAATCGCCTGGTCAACGCCTGAGGCCGGGCAGCCCATGAGGCTCGATGCGCTCTTCCACGGCCTTGTCCCCACCGCGTTCGACCAGGCAGGCGGCTTTACCCGGTACCTCGGCCACCGTCTCCACCGAATCCGTTCCCCGGCAGACCAGGCGACTCCGTCATCCGTACAGTGAGCCGTCGGCATGACGCCGTCCGCCACAAGCCGATGCGTCAACGGACGCCGGCCCTCGTCCGAGTCGTAGGGCACTCCGCTGCTGTACGGCAGGAGCCCGAGCGCGTCCGTGGCGGTGCCGCAGTCCAGGCCCGAACGAATCGGTCGCGCCTCCCTGGAACGTGCAGAGGGAACCCGG
Organism: Streptomyces sp. NPDC004609; assembly: GCF_042873655.1. Lineage (NCBI taxonomy): Bacteria > Bacillati > Actinomycetota > Actinomycetes > Kitasatosporales > Streptomycetaceae > Streptomyces > Streptomyces sp. NPDC004609. The sequence continues at coordinate 43,811 of NZ_JBIALS010000043.1, forward strand.
GCTGACCGTACGGGCATGGCTCGACGGGGTCCTCAAGGCCACGCTGGGCGCGGCAGCCTTCCGGAGGTCGGCTGCGGACTCGGGATGGGATGCACCCTGGTCCTGGCCCTGGAGGAGTACGGCCCGGTTGCGGTGACCGGCATGCACGTCCGTCCACAGCAGTCGCAGCGCACTCATGATGTGCCCGCCGATGGACTCGACCACGGCGGGCACGTTGTCGCGCTGGCGCTCCGGGGAGCTGGTGGCGGCGGACTCCGACGAGGCATCGACCACAACCGTCATAGGGACGTTCGATCATGTTTCGAGCCATACCACGCATTCCGCAGCCTCCGCCGGTGTGTACTTAGCGGCGGTAGGTCTCCAGCAGCCGCAGCCACACCTCGCTGATCGTCGGGTACGAGGGGACCGCGTGCCACAGCCGCTCGATGGGCACCTCGCCGACGACCGCGACGGTCGCGGAGTGGAGGAGTTCGCCGACGCCCGGGCCGACGAAGGTGACGCCGAGCAGGATCTCGCGGTCCAGGTCGACGATCATCCGGGCCCGGCCCCGGTAGCCGTCGCCGTACAGGCTCGCGCCCGCGACGGCGGCGATGTCCTGGTCGACGGCGCGGACACGGTGTCCGGCGGCCTCCGCCTCCGCGAGGGAGAGGCCGACGGCGGCGGCTTCGGGGTCGGTGAAGACGACCTGGGGCACGGCGGCGCGGTCGGCGGTCGCGGAGTGGGCGCCCCAGCGGTCCGTCTCCAGCAGGGGGACGCCCTGGGCCCTGACCGCGATGGCGGCTCCGGCGATACGGGCCTGGTACTTGCCCTGATGGGTGAGGAGCGCGCGGTGGTTGACGTCGCCCACGGCGTACAGCCACTCGCTGCCCTCCACCCGGCAGCTGTCGTCGACCGGCAGCCAGGAGCCCGGCTCCAGGCCGATGGACTCCAGCCCGAGGTCGTCCGTGCGCGGGGCGCGGCCGGTGGCGAAGAGGACCTCGTCCGCCTCGATCCGCTCGCCGCTGTCGAGGACGAGGGTGACGGGGCCGGTGCCGCCCTCCCGCTCCACGGAGACCACGGAGGTGTCCCAGCGGATCGTGGCACCGGCTTCGGTCAGGGCGTCCGCGACCTGCTCCCCGACGAAGGGCTCCATCCGGGGCAGCAGCCCGCCGCCGCGTACGAGAAGGGTGACGCGGGAGCCCAGCGCCTGCCAGGCGGTCGCCATCTCCACGCCGACGACTCCCCCGCCGACGACCGCGAGCCGTCCGGGCACCGCGTGGGCGCTGGTCGCCTCGCGGCTGGTCCACGCCTTGGCGCCCTCCAGGCCGGGCAGATCGGGCAGGACCGCGCGGCTGCCGGTGCAGACGGCCACGGCGTGGCGGGCGGTCAGGATGTGGCGCTCGCCCTCGGGTCCGTCGACGACGACCCTCCGGGGTCCGTCGAGCCGGCCGATGCCCCGGTAGAGGCGCGCGCCGGTCGAGTCCAGCCAGGCGACCTGGCCGTCGTCCTTCCAGTGCGAGGTGTTCTCGTCACGGTGGACGAACACGGCGTCGGCGTCGAGCGGGCCCTGCACGGCCTGGCGCAGACCGGGCACCCGCCGTGCTTCCGCCCGGGCGATCACGGGGCGCAGGAGCGCCTTGCTGGGCATGCACGCCCAGTACGAGCACTCGCCGCCGACCAGTTCGCTCTCCACGACCGCGGTGCTCAGGCCCGCGGCCCTGAGCCGGTCCGCCACGTTTTCCCCGGTGGGGCCTGCGCCCAGCACCACGGCGTCGTACTCAACAGCTTCTGGCCTTGCACCGTCCATGGTGTCCCCTCGGGTCCAGCGCGCATAGGAAGTCCAGTTTAGGAGCATCCTGTCAGACCCCTCATCTCCAGCGGGGAGTTCGGGCGGGGCGCACGGGTCCCGAGGGAGCGGTGCGGGAGCAGCGGGTACGAGGGGGCGGGCCGGCTCTCCGGCCGGGTCCGCGGGCCGTCCGCGCATCGGGCTCACGTTGCGGTCCCCGGCGGGGCCGGTCCCCGGCGGGGCGACGTCCCATCGCGGTCTGTACGTCGCCTGCCCGGAGTAGGCTCCCTCCCGCCGGGGAGGGGATTCCGCTGCACACCGTCCGGGCGGAGGTCCCGGGACTCCCGCCGAGGTGCCCGGCGAGTGATCCACGGCATCCACCGGACACCGAACCGCCGGGCGCCGGGCGCCGGCCACTGTGGCACGGCGGGCCCCGCGCGGGCGTGTGAACGGCCGCCGTGCGAGAAGCGTCACGGATCCGGCGAATCCTCCGCACGCGCCGGTATGGCTGCCGGTCCCCCCGGGCAGGCGAGGAATAGCCCGGCTCCGGCGACCGTTGTCGGGGGCGAGAACGGACCTGACAAGACGCGGCAAGCGCGTACGAAAGGGATGAGGTAGGACGTCATGAGCACTGTTGAGCTCACCAAGGAGAACTTCGATCAGATCGTGTCCGACAACGACTTCGTACTGATCGACTTCTGGGCTTCTTGGTGTGGCCCGTGCCGTCAGTTCGCCCCGGTCTACGAGGGGGCGGCGGAGCGACACCCCGATCTGGTGTTCGCGAAGGTCGACACGGAGGCCCAGCAGGAGCTGGCCGCGGCGTTCGAGATCCAGTCGATCCCCACGCTGATGATCGTCCGTGAGAATGTCGCGATCTTCGCGCAGCCCGGCGCGCTGCCGGAGGCCGCGCTGGAAGACGTCATCGGCCAGGCCCGGGCCCTCGACATGGACCAGGTGCGCCAGTCGATGAAGGACGCCGAGGCGGCGGCGAGCAACGGGGAGCGCCCTCAGCAGGGCTGACCCGCGGACCCGGCCGGGTGGTGAGGCCGGCCGGTCCGCCGGCCCCTGTGCGGGCGTGTTCGCCGGGGCGGCCGGTGCCGCCCTACCGTCCCGCCGGCCTCACCACCCGGGCCGAGAGCCCGTAGTCGAGTTCGAAGCCGTCCACGAGCAGTGCCTCGACGGTGAGGGTCTCGGGGTCGATGTCGGCCACCATCCCGTGACCCGCGTAGCGCGGATAGCCGGAGGCCCCCTGTTCGCCGGTCGCCTCCACGACGGCGGAGCGGATGGCGGCCGCGGCCAAGGATGCGGTGTCGTCGTCCTCCAGGTGCTCGGGCACCAGCAGGACCTCGAAGCGCTTCGGGTTGTCTGTGCTCATACCTGGACGCTAGACAGCGACCGGCCGGGTCGCACGCGGGCGGATGCTCAGCTCGACTCCCGGTGCACCGCCCTCACCCCCATCAGATCGTGGGTCTCCGGCTCGTCGTCGGGGTAGCGCACCACACGGTCGACGAGTTCGGCGAGCCGTCTGCCGGTCACCAGGTCGATATGGACCGTGCTCAGCCGGGGCCGTAGCAGCCTGCCGAGCAGCAGATCGTCGGAGCCGATCATCGCGGTCTCGTCCGGCACCCCGATGCCCTCCTCCTTGAGGGCGCGCATCAGCAGCGCGGCGTAGTCGTCGTTGTAGCTGAAGACGGCGTCGAGCCCGAGCCCCCGCCAGCGCGCGGCCAGCGCGGCGGCCGACTCCTCGGTGTAGGCGAGGGGCAGGGGCTCGATCCGCGCACCGGCGGCAGCGGCGGCTCTGCGGGCGCCCTCCAGCCGGGGCTCGGAGAACAGCTCCAGCCCGGGCTCCCGGGGCATGACGACCCCGATGGCCCGCCGGCCGCGCCCGGCCAGATGGCCGGCGGCACAGGCGCCGACCTCGGTCTGGTCCATGACGAGGGAGTGGGCGCCCTCCACCCGCCGCGGCCCGAGGGTTATGACGGCCTTGGCTCCGGAGCGTTTGAGGACACCGACTCCGTGCGGGGTGAGCCCCACCTCGCCGAGCGACACGACCGCGACGGGCCGCAGCTCGGCCCAGGCGCGGGCCGCCTCGTCACCGGCGAGGCCCAGACTGCCGTACTGCACGACCGTGTAGTCGAGCCGGCGCAGGGACCACTGGAGTTCGCCGAAGAACCGGCTGTAGAGCGGCCCCACCGGGAAGCTCGCCGTGGGCAGCAGGACCATCCGGGTGTGCCCCGCGCGAAGGCTCCGGGCCGCGGCGTGGGGCACATAGCCCAGTTCCTCGGCGGCCTCACGGACGCGGCGGCGCGTGGGTTCGCTGATGCGGACGGAGGAGGTGTTGTTGAGTACGTACGAGACCGTGGCCCGGGAAACCCCCGCTAACCGGGCTACGTCTGCGCTGGTGGGAACGGAGCGCTCCGCGGACTGTCTGGGTGTCTGACTCATCGCTCTCTGCATCTTTCCAGAACGATCCTGTACATCATCCGCGTGATGGCCGGGATGCAGCGCGCATTTATTTCGCCCGGTGGGAGCGGGCGGTCCGCGTGACCGCGACCGGCCCCGCACCGCGGCCGGGGCCGTCCCCCGGTACCGGACTCCGGATCGCCGGCGGGGCCCCGGCCGACGGGCTTCGGGGTCCGGACCGGCGGCGGGTCGGGATCAGCTCCCGGGCCCCGGGCCGGCCCCGCGGCCGGCGTGCGGACCGGCGGCGGTGACACCGGCGAAGGCACGCTCGAAGGCGCGGTACGTGCTCCTGTCCTTCGAACGGTCCAGCACCGCGAAGACCACCTCCTCGAAGTGGCCCGCGAACCGGCCGTCCCCGGTGAGCAGGGTGTGAAAGGCGCCCGCGACGGTCTCCGGGGCGTTCCGGAAGACCCCGCAGCCCCAGGCCCCGAGCACCAGACGGCGGTATCCGTGCACCGCGGCCGTCTCCAGTACCCGTTCGGCGCGGCTCGCGAGGGCGGCCGGAATGCGATGGGCACGATCGGGGGCCCCGCGTGCGATCACCCCGGCGTTCGGCGCGGGCGAGGTGAGGAAACCGGCGGTGTACGGGGTCTCCAGCAGCCCGCCCCTGTCGTCGCGGAAGACGGGGACGCCGGGCGAGTGGATGACCCGGTCGGAGTAGAAGGGGTCCCGGTCGGCGCGGTGGTGCTCGTAGTACTCGGGGGCGCGCAGCAGCGTCGTGTAGAGCGCGGAGGCACGGCACAGCGCCTCCTCCTGGGCCTGGGCGCCGTTGAGATACCCGCCGCCGGGGTTGCGCGCGGAGGCGAAGCTCAGCACGGCGACGGGCCCGGGGGCCGCCGCGGTGAGGCGCCGGGCGGCCTGGGTGCTGCTCTCACCGGTGACCCGGAAGGCCGTCGTCCGGTCGGTGTCGGCGGTGACCGGTACGGCCTCGGGCCCGTGCATCCGGGTGCCGGCGAGCGCCGCGGACACATCGGGAGCAACGGTGACGATGCGTCCGCCCGGGGCCGGATAGTGGCCGCTTTCAACGATTTTCTGGGTCTCCCGCGCGATCCCCCGCAAACGTGCGCTCATGGTGGTTCATGCTGCGTGACCTGCGGTGAACGGGGCAAACGGTTTTCCGCGGGGCGCCGAACGGACGCGGACATCCATGGCGTGACCACCGGTCGTGCGCCGGGGGCGCTCTTGTGCGGAGCTGTGACCGTGGCCTTAGGTTGGCAGGGTGCCTTCGAAAGAGGAGCCGATCATGCGACACGCGGACGCCGGCGGCTACGGCCGGCCCATAGCGGAAGAGGAAGCAGAGGACCTGCTGAGGTGCATCTGCTTCAAGACCGGCCCGCCCAGGACCGTGGGTGTGGAACTGGAATGGCTCGTCCAGGAACAGCGCGGCCCCCGGCACCCCGTCCCCGCCGACCGGCTCAGGTCGGCCCACGACCGGGTGCGCTCCCTGTCACTGAACTCGGCTCTCACCTTCGAGCCCGGCGGGCAGCTGGAACTCAGCTCCGCCCCCGCCCCCTCCCTGATGGAGTGCGTCGACTCCGTCGCCGACGATCTGGACGCCGTACGCGCCTCGCTCCGGACGGACGGCCTCACTCTCACCGGTATCGGGATCGACCCCTGGAATCCGCCGCGCAGACTCCTGCGGGAACCCCGCTACGACGCCATGGAGGCGTTCTTGGACCGCACGGGACCGTGCGGTCGCGTCATGATGTGCAGTTCCGCCTCCATCCAGGTGTGTCTGGACGCCGGGGAGGAGGAGCCGGGCCCGCTCGGGCACGGCAGGCGCTGGCGGATGGCGCATCTGCTGGGCGCGGTCCTGACGGCCGCGTTCGCCAATTCCCCGGTGATGGAGGGCCGCTACACCGGCTGGCGGTCCACCCGGCAGGCCATCTGGGCCGAACTCGACGCGGTGCGTCCGATCGCGCCGCCGCTGGACCGGGAGCCGCGCGCCGCCTGGACCGACCACGTACTGGACGCGCCCGTGATGTGCGTGCGGAGCGAGGACGGGCCCTGGGTGCGGCCGGACGGGCTGACCTTCCGGCGGTGGATGCGCTCGGGCGGCCCGCGCCCGCCCACCCGTCAGGACCTCGACTACCATCTGACGACGCTCTTCCCGCCCGTACGGCCCCGCGGCCATCTCGAACTGCGCATGATCGACGCCCAGCCCGGTGACGACGGCTGGCTGGTGCCGCTCGCGGTCACGGCCGCCCTGTTCGACGATCCCGAGGCGGCGGAGACCGCCTACCGTGCCGTCAAACCGCTGGCGGAACACGCGGGTTCCCGCCCGGCGCCCCGCAATCCGCTCTGGCTCGACGCGGCGCGGTACGGCCTCGCCGACCCCGAGCTGCGCGCGGTGGCCGTCACCTGCTTCGCCGCCGCCCTTGAGGCACTGCCGAGGATCGGCGCGTCCGGCGCGGTGTGCGAGGCGGTCGCCGCCTTCCACGAGAAGCACGTTCTGCGGGGCAGGTGTCCCGCCGACGATCTCCGTGTCCCGGCCGGAGCCGGGATGTACGGGGTGTCCATCCCGTCGTACGGGGATCTCCAGGGGAAGGAGCCGACCCCATGACCGACCGTCCCACGACCGACCGCCGCACCACGGGTGCCGGCCGCACCGCGGGCCCCCGCACCACGGCCGCCCCGGTGACCGGCCACCTCACATCCGACGACCTGCGGCGCCGCGCGCTCGACGCGCTGACCACCGCGCGGGAGCGCACCGCGCACCTCACCGGCTGTGTCGACGACCACGATCTGACCGCCCAGCACTCCCCCCTGATGTCACCGCTGGTCTGGGACCTGGCGCACATCGGCAATCAGGAGGAGCAGTGGCTGCTGCGCACGGTCGGCGGGCGCGAGGCGCTGCGGCCCGAGATCGACTCCGTGTACGACGCCTTCGAGCACCCCCGTGCCGTACGGCCCACTCTGCCCCTCCTCGCGCCCGCGGAGGCACGCCGCTACGCCTCCGACGTCCGGGGGCGCGTGCTGGACATCCTCGCCGCCACCGAGCTGGAGGGCCGTCCGCTCGTCGACTCCGCGTTCGCGTTCGGGATGATCGCCCAGCACGAACAGCAGCACGACGAGACGATGCTGATCACCCATCAGCTGCGCACGGGCCCCGCGGTGCTCACCGCGCCGGAGCCGCCCCGGGGCTCCGCCGCCGGGCTGCCGCCCGAGGTCCTCGTCCCCGGCGGCCCGTTCACCATGGGCACCTCCACCGAGCCCTGGGCGCTGGACAACGAACGTCCCGCCCACCGGCGCACGGTGCCCGCGTTCTTCCTGGACACGGTCCCGGTGACCTGCGGCGCGTATCTCGCCTTCATCGAGGACGGCGGCTACCGCGACCCCCGCTGGTGGGCGCCCGAGGGCTTCGGGCAGATCCGGCAGCACGGCATCACCGCGCCCCTGTTCTGGCGGCACGAGGGCGGCCAGTGGCTGCGCCGCCGCTTCGGGGTGAGCGAGCCGGTGCCGCTCGACGAGCCGGTGCTGCACGTGAGCTGGTACGAGGCCGACGCGTACGCCCGCTGGGCCGGGCGGCGGCTGCCCACCGAGGCCGAGTGGGAGAAGGCCGCCCGTCACGACGAGGACGCCGGCCGTTCACGCCGCTACCCCTGGGGCGACGACGATCCGACACCCGGGCACGCCAATCTGGGCCAGCGCCATCTGCGGCCCGCCCCCGCCGGGAGCTACCCCCGGGGAGCGTCCCCGCTCGGGGTGCACCAGCTGATCGGGGATGTGTGGGAGTGGACGTCCAGCGACTTCCTGCCCTACCCCGGCTTCACCGCCTTCCCCTACCGGGAGTACTCCGAGGTGTTCTTCGGCAGCGCCCACAAGGTCCTGCGCGGCGGCTCCTTCGGCGTGGACGCGGTGGCCTGCCGCGGCACGTTCCGCAACTGGGACCTGCCCGTGCGGCGGCAGATCTTCGCCGGGTTCCGCACCGCGCGGGACGCCGGCGAGGCACCCGGGGGGCACGCCTGATGTGCCGCCACATCGCGTACACCGGAGAGCCGCTGGCGCTGGGCGAGGTGATCACCGAGCCGCCGCACGGCCTGCTGAGGCAGTCCTGGGCCCCGCGCGGGCAGCGCCACGGCACCGTCAACGCCGACGGCTTCGGCGTCGGCTGGTACGCGGACGGCGACCCCGTGCCGGCTCGCTACCGCCGCGCGGGCCCCGTCTGGGCGGATCTCTCCTTCGCCGACCTCGTCCGGGTGGTCCGCAGCCGGACACTGCTCGCGGCCGTACGCGACGCCACCGAGGCCGGTGCCGACGGCGAGGCGGCGGCGGCGCCCTTCGCCTCCGGGCCCTGGCTGTTCAGCCACAACGGCGCGGCCGCGGGCTGGCCCCGCTCCCTCGCCCCGCTCGCGCTCACGCTGCCCCCGGCCGAACTGCTCTCGCTGGAGGCGCGCTGTGACGCGGCCCTGCTGTGGGCGCTGGTGCTGCACCGGCTGTGCGACGGCGACGAGATGGGCCTGGCGCTCGCCGACACCGTCCGCGACTGCGCCGGGGCCGCACCCGGCTCGCGGCTCAACTTCCTGCTCACCGACGGGGAGACGATCGCGGCGACCGCGTGGGGGGACTCCCTGTGGTACCTCGCCGAGCCCGGCGCCGGCACGGCCGTGGCCTCGGAGCCGTACGACGACGATCCGCGCTGGCGCGAGGTGCCCGACCGCACCCTGCTGACCGCGACCCGAGCCGATGTTCTCCTGACCCCCCTCAAGGAGCCCCCTTCGTGAGCCCGTTCCTGATGACCCGCACCCTGCCCGAGGACGCCACAGGAGCCGCCCTGCGCGCCGACGTCCTCCACGGTCTGACCCGTACGCCCAAGGCGCTGCCGCCCAAGTGGTTCTACGACGCCCGCGGCAGCGAGCTGTTCGAGGAGATCACCCGGCTGCCGGAGTACTATCCCACCCGCGCCGAGCGTGAGATCCTCATCGGCCGGGCCCCCGAGATCGCCGCCGCGACCGGCGCCCGCACCCTCGTGGAGCTGGGCTCGGGCTCGTCCGAGAAGACCCGCCATCTGCTGCGGGAGCTGACCGGGCTGCACAGCTACGTCCCGGTCGATGTGAGCGAGAGCGCGCTGACCGGCGCCGCCGAGGCGCTGCTGGAGGCCCATCCCTCGCTCCATGTGCACGCGCTGATCGCCGACTTCACCCGGGGGCTCGTGCTGCCCGGCACGCCCGGACCCCGTCTGGTCGCCTTCCTCGGCGGCACGATCGGCAATCTGCTGCCCGCCGAGCGCGCGGAGTTCCTGCGGTCGGTGCGGACCCTCCTGGAGCCCGGTGACGCGCTGCTGCTCGGGACCGATCTGGTCAAGGACGCATCGGTCCTGGTGCGGGCGTACGACGACGCGGCCGGGGTGACGGCCGCGTTCAACAAGAACGTGCTCGCCGTGCTCGCCCGGGAACTGGACGCGGACGTCGACCCGGACGACTTCGACCATGTGGCGCTGTGGGACCGGGACCACGAGTGGATCGAGATGCGGCTGCGGGCGAGGACCGCGCTGAGTGTGAAGATCCCCGAACTGGATCTGGTGGTGCCGTTCGAGGCGGGCGAGGAACTGCGTACGGAGGTGTCGGCGAAGTTCCGTCAGGAGGGCGTACGCGCCGAACTCGCCGCCGCGGACATGGAGCTGGCGCGGTGGTGGACCGACTCGGCGGGCAGATTCGCGCTCTCGCTCGCCACGGTGCCCGGGTGAGTGCGCCGCCCCGGTGACGGCGGGGGTCCCGATCCCCGGACCGCCCGCTCGGCCGCGCGGGCCAGTGAGCGGCGGTCGGGGTGGCTCCCGGCGGGGATGACCGGCAGGAGCCGTATCTCCGCGGTGAGGCCGCCCGCCCTGGCGACCCGCCACAGGGAGGCGGGCAGGGTGTCGTCGCCGACGAACGCCGCGGCAGCCGTCGGCCGGTAGGTGACGCGGACCGGCTGGACGGCCGCCCCCGCGTCCAGGGCGGCCTGGAAGACGGCGTGCCGGAAGCGGCCCTGCCGGCGTCCGCACCAGGTGGATCCCTCCGGGAAGGCGACGATCCGCGCGCCCTGCGCGAGCGCGGAGGCCATCGTGCGCACCGTGCCGGGGAGGGTACGGAGCCGGTCGCGCTCCAGGAAGACGGTGCCGCCCCCGGCGGCGAGGGCGCCGAGGACGGGCCACCGGGCGATCTCGGCCTTGGCGAGCATCCGGCCGGGGAGGACGGCGGCGATCAGCGGGATGTCCAGCCAGGAGATGTGGTTGGCGACCACCAGGGCACCGGGGGCGCCCGGGTGCCCGGTGATCCGTACGCGCACCCCGAGGGCGCCGAGGACCGCCCGGCTCCAGCGGGCGGCCGCCCGGTGCCGCAGCCGGGTTCCCGTCCGCCTCCCGGCCGCCGCCGCCACGAGGGCGGCCACGGGGGCGATCAGGACCCCGGCGAGGACGGTCAGCAGCCCGGCGGACAGCCGGGCGGCGGCGGTGGGTGCGCTCACGGTCCGGCCGTGCCCCGCGCAGTCGCCGGGTGTGCAGGGCGCGCCGGGAAGCCAGGGGCTCGGTGCCCCGCGCTGCCCCGGGTGGCCGTCCATCACGCGGTGATGGCGGCTCACGGGGAGGCGAGGGAGAGGAAGTGCCGCAGATAGCGCGGATGGGTCCGGCGCAGCGAGAGCAGGACGTACAGATCGGCGACGCCGAAGTCCGGGTCGTGGGCGGGTGCTCCGCACACCCAGGCCCCGAGCCGCAGATAGCCGCGGAGGAGGGCGGGCGGTTCCGTACGCCCTTCGGGGGCGGGGACCGTGCCGGAGGCGTTCCAGAGCCTGCGCGGGGTGACCCAGTACTCCTCGGGAGCCAGGTGCCGGGCCTTCACTGTCCGCCAGGTGGCCGCCGCGAGCGCGCCGCCGTCGGCGAGGGGGACGGAACAGCAGCCGCCCAGCCAGTTGTGGCCGGTGCGGGTGGCGTAGTGGGCGAGCCCGGCCCAGATGAGGGCGATGACGGCGCCGTTGCGGTGCAGCGGGTGCACACAGGAGCGGCCGACTTCGACGAGGTCGTCGCGGATCGGTGCGAGGGAGGTCAGGTCGAACTCGGTCTCGGCGTAGAGCCGTCCCGCCACCCGCGCCCGCTCGGGCGGCAGCAGCCGGTAGGTGCCGACGACCTCTCCCGTGGCCGCCTCACGGACCAGGAGGTGGTCGCAGTACGCGTCGAACGCGTCGGCGTCCAGTCCGGGCTCGGGCCCCGACCCGTTGCCGCCGAGTATCGCGCCCATCTCACCGGCGAACACCAGATGGCGCAGCCGCTGTGCCGCGCGTACCTCTTCCTGGTCGCGGGCGAGGGAGACGACGTAGCGGGGCGGCCCGCCGTCGGCCGGGGGCGCGGGAGGGACGGCGGGAAGGGGGCCCGGGTGCCGCGCGGAGGGAGCCGCGGACAGGGGTGGGGGAACGACGGCAGGCGGTGCGTGCATGGCTGTCTCCTGTGCCGGACGGAAAGGGACGGACCACGGGTGCGGTGGTCCGTCCCTCTACTTCTTCCGTGACCGGCTGGATTCGGGATGACAGCCCGGCGGAGAGCGGATGTGCGACATCTGAATGCCGGGGGCGTCGCACACGCCCTCCGGTCCGTGGTGTCCGGCTTATCCCGGCGACAGGAGCCGGGTGATCTGGTCGGAGGCGACCTTGGCGTTGCGGTCCATCCTGCCGCCCTGGAGGACGACCGTCATATAGGCCTTGATCGGGTTGTCGGTCTCGACGTCGGCCCACTTGGCGGAGTTGGGGGTCGCCTTGCTGCCCTTGGCGGCCGCGCCCCGGGCCATCGCCCGGGTGCTCTCCTGGTCGGCGATGACGTTCGCGAGGGCTTCCTTGTTGGGCACGTAGCTCATCGTCTGCGCGAGGTCGGTCTGCCAGCGTTCGCTCGCCAGCTCCGTGACGACGTCGATGGCGGTGCCGCGCTGGGGCGCCTTCTTCGGGATGATCAGATCGGAGCCGCCGGTGAAGACCGCACCGGGCTCCTTGCGCGACTTGCCCGGAATGGGGAAGTAGCCGAGTTTGCCCTTGAGGGCGGGGTTGTTCTTCACGATCTGGGTCGCGCCGCCGGGTGTGTCGATCATCTGGGCGACATCGCCCTTGGCGAAGACCCCCGACTGCGGCGGTGTCTGCTCGTCGGCGTTCTTGGGACCCTTCCCGAGCGCCTGGAGCTTCTTGTAGAACTTCATGGCGCGCAGCGCCTCGGGGGAGTCGAGCGCCCCGATCCAGTCGCCGTCGCTCTCGTTGGCCAGCTCGCCGCCCTCCTCCCAGATGAAGCCGGCGAGGGTGTACCAGTCCTGGCCCGGGAGGTAGATGCCCTGGGTGCCGCCGCGGTTGAGCTTCTTGGTGATCTCGATCCACTCGGCGTACGACTTGGGCGGTTCGACCCCCTCCCGTTCGAAGAGGTCCTTGTTGTAGATCACGACCCGGTTGGCGGCGTACCAGGGGATGCCGAACTGGGAGCCGTTGATGTTGCCGGGTTCGGCGAGTCCGGGGAGCCATTCGTCGCCGCCGAGATCGCGGACGGACTCCAGGGTGAGGTTGGTCAGGGCGTCCGTCTCCGCGTACTGCGCGACCTGGGTGTTGCCGACCTCGATGACGTCGGGGGTGTCCTTGCCCTCCAGCGCGGCGTGGACCTTCTTCCCGATGCCGGTCCAGTCCTGGAAGGTGAATTCGAGCTTCACCGAGGGGTGTTTCTTCTCGAAGTCCTTGGCGAAACGGTCCAGGAAGTCGTCGGAGACGCTGTCCTTCATGAGCCATATTCGAACCGTGCGCTGGTCCTCCCCGGTGCCTGGGATAATCCCGCAGCCTGTCAGTGCGAGAGCGCAGACAAGCGCGACAGCGGGGGGGAGGGGACGGATTCTCACAGCGTTCACCTTATGGCAAAGAAAATGTGAACCCGGAGGGGGATGGCGGGCGTAAGGCTCGCCCGGGTGTGGGTGGATTTTGGTATGGACCAATGCGAGCGGTCAACCCCCCGGAGACCGACATCTCGCGCGGAACCCGGGGGTGGGGCACGGTGGAGTGAAGGAGCGAGAGGAGCACCACCCCCATGTCGAATCACACCTACCGGGTCACCGAGATCGTCGGCACCTCCCACCAGGGCGTCGACCAGGCAATCCGCAACGGCATCGGGCGCGCGAACCAGACTCTGCGGGGCCTCGACTGGTTCGAGGTGACTCAGGTCCGCGGCCATATCGTCGATGGTGAGATCGAGCACTATCAGGTCGGGCTGAAGGTCGGCTTCCGCCTTGAGGACGGCGACTGACGGGGCCGGCGCGGGCCCTTGGGGGCCGTACGGGCGCACCTGGCCGCCCGCCGGACGGGTGCGGTCCCACTGGTCCCCCTGACCCCCGTACGGCCGCATCAGGTGCGTCCCTCGCGTTCCTGGGCGTCCTTCATGGCCGCCGTCGGCGTGGCCCAGGTGGCCCGTACGACGGGGAAGCCGGCGCGCTCGGCCTCGTCGCACACGAGTTGGTCGTCGTCGACGAGCATCCGTATCCCGCGGCCCGCGCCGAGCCGCCGGAGGACCTCCAGCTTGGTCGTCCGGGCGGGCCTGCGGTCGTCGTTGCGCCGCATGTGCACCCTCCCTGCGGGCAGGCCCTGGGCGGACAGCCAGGCCACGGTGTCCGCGCGGCAGCGCTCCGGCCGCCCGGTCAGGTACACCACCTCGCACTCCCCCGTCGCCCGCAGGCACAGCTCGACGCCCTCGGTGAGCGGCCGGCTCCTGGGGCGCGGCCGCGAAGAAGGCCTTCCAGTCGCGCGGTCTGCGCTCCAGGAAGTGCTGCCGGTGCGCGGAGTCCGCGAGCGTGCCGTCGAGGTCGAACACGGCCAGGGGTCTGGTACGTCGGTTCACGCGCCCAGGGTAGGCAACGCGGGGGCGGTTCTTCCGGCCAATACGGGAATCAGGCGCCCGCCGGCCCGTCAGCCCGGAGCTACCGCCTGGACTTGCGGCCGGCCCGCAGCCACTCCTTGTTCATCGCGGAGATCGACGGCAGAGGAATGCCCTTGGGGCAGGCCGTCGCGCACTCCCCCGTCAGGGTGCAGCCGCCGAAGCCCTCCTCGTCCATCGTGGCCACCATGTCCAGCACCCGGCTCTCCCGTTCGGGCGCTCCCTGCGGCAGCACGTTGAGGTGATTGATCTTCGCGGAGGTGAAGAGCATCGCCGAACCGTTGGGGCAGGCCGCGACGCAGGCACCGCAGCCGATGCACTCCGCGTGTTCGAAGGCGTAGTCGGCGTCCGCCTTGGGCACCGGGGTCGCGTGGGCGTCGGGCGCGGCTCCGGTCGGGGCGGTGATGTAACCGCCCGCCTGGATGATCCGGTCGAACGCGGAGCGGTCGACCACCAGGTCCTTGATCACCGGGAAGGCGGCGGCCCGCCACGGCTCGACGTCGATGGTGTCGCCGTCCCGGAAGGACCGCATGTGGAGCTGGCAGGTGGTGGTGCGCTCCGGCCCGTGGGCGTCTCCGTTGATGACGAGGCTGCACGCACCGCAGATGCCCTCGCGGCAGTCGTGGTCGAAGGCGACGGGGTCCTCTCCGCGCAGGGTGAGTTCCTCGTTGAGGGTGTCGAGCATCTCCAGGAACGACATGTCCGGGGAGATGCCGTCGACCTCGTAGGTGGCCATCGCGCCGGGGGCGTCGGCGCCGTTCTGGCGCCAGACGCGAAGGTTGAGCCTCATGCGTAGCTCCGCTGGGTGGGGTGGACGTACTCGAAGACGAGGGCTTCCTTGTGCAGCACGGGCGCCCGGCTGGTCCGGGCGAACTCCCAGACGGCCGCGTAGCCGAACTCCTCGTCCTTGCGGGCCGCCTCGCCGTCTGGGGTCTGGGACTCCTCGCGGAAGTGGCCGCCGCAGGACTCGGCGCGGTGGAGGGCGTCGAGGCACATCAGCTCGGCCAGCTCCAGATAGTCGACGATCCGGTTGGCCTTCTCCAGCGACTGGTTGAACTCCTCCCCCGTGCCGGGCACCTTGATGCGCCGCCAGAACTCCTCCCGGATCTGCGGGATGCGGTCGAGCGCCTCGCGCAGGCCCTCATCCGTACGGGCCATTCCGCAGAACTCCCACATCAGCTCGCCCAGTTCGCGGTGGAAGGAGTCCGGGGTGCGGTCGCCGTCCACGGCCAGCAGCAGATTGAGCCGGTCTTCCGTCTCGGCGAGCACGTCGGCGACCTCGGGGTGCGAGTCGTCGGGCCCGTCGCCGAGCGGGGTGCGCGCCAGATAGTCGTTGATGGTGGAGGGCAGGACGAAGTAGCCGTCGGCGAGGCCCTGCATCAGCGCGGAGGCGCCGAGCCGGTTGGCGCCGTGGTCGGAGAAGTTGGCCTCGCCGATGGCGAAGAGCCCGGGAACGGTCGTCTGGAGGTCGTAGTCGACCCAGAGTCCGCCCATCGTGTAGTGCACGGCGGGATAGATCCGCATGGGAACCTCGTACGGGTTCTCGGCGGTGATCCGCTCGTACATGTCGAAGAGGTTGCCGTACTTCTCCTCGACCTTCTCCCGGCCGAGCCTGCGTATCGCGTCGGCGAAGTCGAGATAGACGCCCTGGCCGCCCGGGCCCACGCCCCTGCCCTCGTCACAGACGTTCTTGGCGGCGCGCGAGGCGATGTCGCGCGGCACGAGATTGCCGAAGGAGGGGTAGATCCGCTCCAGGTAGTAGTCGCGCTCCTCCTCGGGGATCTCGTTCGCCGGACGCCTGTCGCCGTGCGCCCTGGGCACCCAGATGCGGCCGTCGTTGCGCAGTGACTCGCTCATCAGGGTCAGCTTGGACTGGTGGTCCCCGGTGCGCGGAATGCAGGTGGGGTGGATCTGGGTGAAGCACGGGTTGGCGAAGTACGCCCCCCGGCGGTGGGCGCGCCAGATCGCGGTGGCGTTGGAGTTCATGGCGTTCGTCGACAGATAGAAGACGTTGCCGTAGCCCCCGGTCGCCAGCACCACGGCATCGGCGAAGTGGCTGGCGATCTCCCCGGTGACGAGGTCGCGCGCGACGATCCCGCGCGCCCGGCCGTCGACGACGATCAGGTCGAGCATCTCGGTGCGGGCGTGCAGATTGACGTTGCCCGCCGCGATCTGGCGGGAGAGTGCCTGGTAGGCGCCGAGCAGGAGCTGCTGTCCCGTCTGGCCGCGGGCGTAGAAGGTACGGGAGACCTGGACGCCGCCGAAGGAGCGGGTGTCGAGCAGTCCGCCGTACTCGCGGGCGAAGGGGACTCCCTGGGCCACACACTGGTCGATGATCTCCACGGAGATCTGGGCGAGCCGGTGCACATTGGACTCGCGGGCCCGGAAGTCGCCTCCCTTGACGGTGTCGTAGAACAGCCGGTGGATCGAGTCTCCGTCGTTGCGGTAGTTCTTCGCCGCGTTGATACCGCCCTGGGCCGCGATGGAGTGGGCGCGGCGCGGTGAGTCCTGGTAGCAGAACTGCTCGACGTGGTAGCCCTGTTCGCCGAGGGTGGCGCCCGCGGCCCCGCCGGCCAGCCCGGTGCCGACGACGATGACGGTGTGCTTGCGGCGGTTGGCCGGGTTGACCAGCCTGGCCTCGAAGCGGCGGCGGTCCCAGCGCTCGGCGATCGGGCCGTCGGGGGCCTTGGTGTCGGTGATCGGCGCGCCGGTCTCGTACTGCGTGTAACTCATCTCAGCTCACCACTCCGGTCATGACGGCGACGGGTACGGCGACGAATCCCGCGGTCAGGACGAGCGCGAGGCCGTTGGCGACGGCCTTGAGAGCGCGGTCGCGGGTGGCGCTTCCGGCGCCGAGGGTCTGGGCGGCGCTCCAGAATCCGTGCCGGATGTGCAGACCGACGGCGAGCATCGCGACGAGGTAGATCACGTTGCCGTACCAGGTGGAGAAGGTGGCGACGACGTTCTCGTACGGGCGGCCCGGCTGCGCGTTCTCGTTCACGGTCAGCGTGGTCAGATCCAGGATGTGCCAGACGATGAACAGGGCGACGATGATCCCGCCCCAGCGCATCGTGCGGGTGGCGTAGCTCGACCGCCTGCGCCGGTGCACGTACTTCGCGGGGCGGGCCCTGATGTCGCGCCTGCTGAGCTGGTACGCGGAGACCGCGTGCGCCACGACGGCGGTGAGCAGCACGATCCGGACGATCCACAGGGCCCACTCGTGGTGCAGGACGGGGGCGCCCATGGTGCGCAGCCAGTGGCCGTACGCGTTGAACTCGTCCGGCCCGAAGAAGACCTTCAGGTTGCCCATCACATGGGCGACGAGGTAGCCGAGCATGATCAGGCCGCTCACCGCCATGACGGTCTTCTTGCCGACCGTCGAACCCCAGAAGGTGCGCCTGGGCCGTCCGGGCAGCCCGGTGGAGGGGGTCCGGCCCTTCGGCCCCTGTTGTGTCCGCTGATCAGTCCGCGTTGCCAGAGCCATGAGTCGAACCGTAGGACCCCGGGCCACCAGAGGTCCAAGACATGATCTGGCTGATCTCCATAGGTGTGGCCTATGGTGCGAGCATGCAGTTCCAGCAGCTCCTCTACTTCGTGGCCGTCGCCGAGACCCGGCACTTCACCCATGCGGCCGAGCGGGTGCATGTCTCGCAGCCCTCCCTCTCGCAGCAGATCCGGGCGCTGGAGAAGGAGCTGGGGGCGGAGCTGTTCAGCCGGGCGCGGGGGAACATCGCGCTCACGGAGGCGGGTGAGGCGCTGCTGCCGCTGGCCCGCCGGATTCTCGCGGACGCGGACACCGCGCGGCACGAGGTCCAGGAGCTGGCCCAGCTCCGCCGGGGCCGGGTGCGGCTGGGCGCGACTCCGAGCCTGTGCACCGGCCTGCTGCCCGACGTCCTGCGCGCCTTCCACGACCGGCATCCCGGTATCCAGCTCCTGATCGAGGAGGGCGGCTCCCACGATCTCGTCCGGCAGCTGGCGCGCGGCGCGCTCGATCTGGCGCTGGTCGTGCTGCCGCTCCCGCCGGCGTCGCCGGCGCTGACCACGGTGGAGCTGCTGCGGGAGGATCTGGTCGTGGTCTCCTCGGTGGCCTCCAGGGCGCCGCGGCGGCCGGTACGGATCGCCGATCTGCGGAATCAGCCGCTGGTGATGTTCCGCCACGGGTACGACCTGCGTGAGCTGACGGTCGCGGCGTGCCGTGCCGAGGGCTTCGAGCCGAGCTTCACCGTGGAGGGCGGTGAGATGGACGCGGTGCTCGGGTTCGTCCGCGCGGGTCTGGGTGTCGCGGTCGTCCCGAGCATGGTCGCGGACCGGGCGGGCCCGGGTCTGCGGGTGACCCCGCTCGCCCGGCCGGGCCTGCGCCGGACGATCGCGCTCGCCCACCGCAGCGATGTGGCTCCGCCACGGGCCGCGCGGGAGCTCCAGGGGCTGCTGCTCGATATGGCTCCGCCGTAGCCGGTACGACGGCTGCCGGCTGACCCCGGGGTGACGGGGTTGACCGGATCCCCGAGTGACGGCGCGGGGTGTGTGCGCCTGGGGCCGCTGCCGGCCGCCCCCCCCCGGTGGCAGGCACGGCCCGCGGCCGTGGGGGGGGGGGGGGGGGGGGGGGGGGGGGGGGGGCGCCCCCCCCCGCCCCCCCCCCCCCCCCCCCCCCCCCCCCCCCCGCGGGGGGGGGCGGGGGGGGGGGGGGGGGGGCGCCGCCCGCGCGGGGGGGGGGC
>NZ_JBIALS010000044.1:0-60533 GCF_042873655.1 Streptomyces sp. NPDC004609
GGGGGGGGGGCGCGCCGCGCGGCGGGCGGCCCCGGCGCGGGGGGGGGGGGGGGGGGGGGGGGCGGGGGGGGGCGGGCCGGCCGGGGGGGGGGGGGCCCCCCCCCCCCCCCCCCCCTCTTCGTACCCACTCCGCACTCCCGCACCGATCGGATACCGCCGGTCGGGGCAATCACGTTCCTCCATCGCGTGGCGTTTCATCATATTGAGTGGATATATGCCTAATTTGTCGCTCGATACTTCCCTACTTCCCGCACCCGTGGAGGCAGCGCGATGGAGCGCATCAAACGAACGGCCGTCACCGCAATCACCGCCACCGCCCTGCTGGCGGGTTCGATGGGCGTCGCCCTGGCCGCCGCCGACCCGGCCCCGGCCCCGGCCCCGGTCCCGGCCAAGCCCTCGAAGACCACCTCGGCGGGGCAGATCGCCGGGAACGAGCGGCCCGAGCCCATCACGGCGAGGGCCACGGCCCAGGGCGTACGGGCCTGGCAGCAGTTCCGGGTGTACGGGGCCGTCGAGGAACTGCGCCCCGGCACGAGGATCACCCTCCAGCAGAAGCAGGGCAAACGCTGGGTGACCCTGCCCGCGTCCGTACGCACCGGCCACGACGGGACGTACAGGATGCGGGTCCTTCTCGGCCTCAGGGGCACCAACACGCTCCGGATCGTGGGCGGTGGCACGGCCTCGGCGCCCTTCACCGTGACCGTGCGCTGATCCGGTCCGGGATCCCGGGGATCCCGGGAACAGAGCCCTCGTCACCGCGCACGCGGTCGGCGGGGGCTTTTGCGCGTTCGGTGCGGTCCGGCCCGCTCCGCCCGGTTGTCGGACCCCTCTCGTACGATCACCCGGCGGTGACCGTGCGCGCCGACGCGCACGGCCGTCGCGACGGACCGGCGACACGACCGGTCACACGGACGAAGGAGTACGGGAATTGAGCGGGGCCTTCACACCTGGCCGCTATCTGGTGCGCAACGTCGGCAGTGGGCTGCTCCTGGAGGTGTACGGAGGGGTGAGGGGCAGCGGTGCCGTCGTCCAGCAGGGCAAGGAGAAGGGCACCGCCGCCCAGCAGTGGCAGATCGACCCCGTGCCGAACGGGAGCGGTTTGTACCACTTCGTCAGCGTGGCCAGCGGCAAGCGGCTCGATGTGGCCGACGCCTCCACCGAGAACGGCGCACGCGTCCAGCAGTGGCGGCCCAACAACTTCGGCGCCCAGGAGTGGATCATCGAACACCATCTGGACGCGCCGGGCACCGTCGCCGTCGTCAGCTTCGTCAGCGGTCTGCTGCTGGAGGTCGCCGACGGTTCCACGGAGGACGGCGCACGCGTCCAGCAGTGGGAGGACACCGACTCCCCCGGCCAGCAGTGGCGGCTCGAACCCTGCCGCTAGGGCGTGTATCGAAAGTAGCGCCGTCCGCCCGGAGGGCGGGGCCTGCGGCGTCCGGTGCGTGCAGTCGCAAGGCGGAGGGTCGCCCTCGTACTGGACGTACTTGGGCGATCCCGACAACGCAGCGAGTGTGCGTGCTGGGCGTCGCAGGCCAGGCGGGACTTTCGATACACGCCCTAGGGCGTTGCCGTCAGCGGCGCGCCGTGTGCACCGTGCGCGCGGTGAGCAGATACGTGTCCGCGCGGTGCATCAGGCCCTCCGGGTCCTCGGGGTCGATCAGCCGGTCCAGCACGGCGAGATCGCCGGAGTCGAGCACCCCGTCCATGGCGGTACGCCGGTGGGCGAAGGTGGCCATGAGCTGTTCGCGCGCGGCGACCGGCAGGGGCGCGGGAATGTCCAGCAGGAAGGAACGCGTCCCGCCCGGGGCGAGTCCCGCGCTGGTCAGCAGGGCCCGCCAGTCCTCCACCTCGTCCCTGGCGCCGGGCAGTTCGGAGCGCATCGTGGCGAACCTGTCCGCGGTGGCGGCGTCCAGGCGGGCCTCCAGGCCCGCACGCCCCAGCCCGATGTCACGCGGCAGATGGCGGGCCGGGAGTCCGCCCTCCACCAGCGCCAGCAGCCCGCCGGGCCGCAGCAGTCCGGCGAACCCGGCGAGCGCGGCGCGCTGGTCACCGATGTGGTGCACCGAATCCCCCGCCCAGATCAGATCGGCCTCGCCCAGCCGGGCGAGATCACCGGGGAGTTCGGCGTGCAGCGTCCGTACGCGGTCGCCGGCCCCGGCGCGGTCGGCGCGGGCGCGGGCCCGCTCCAGCAGCCGCGGGGTGCCGTCCACGGCGACGACCTCGGCGTACGGGAACACCTCGGCGAGCAGAACGGCGAGCACACCGGGACCGCTGCCGATGTCGAGGACCCGGCGGACACCGGCCGCCGGGGTCAGCCCGCTCAGCCATGCGGCGGCCTGCCGGTACAGGGCGCCGTGCAGTTCGGCTCCGCGCTCCAGCAGCGGCCCCATGGCGTCCCAGTCGAACTCTGGCGTGTGGTGGTGATGACTCATGGCACCAGAGTCATCCGGCGGAGCGCCGGCGGCGAGGAAAGTTGCGGTTCCGGCAAAACGGAATCCCCGCGCCGGGTGCGGTACTCCCGCGGGCTGATCCCGCGCACCCTCTTGAAGGCCGCGCTCAGCGCGAACGAGCCGCTGTAGCCGACCCTGCGCGCCACGGAATCCACCGTCGCGTCCGTTGTGCGCAGCAGATCGGCGGCGAGGTCGAGCCGCCATCGGGTGAGATACGTCATCGGGGGCTCCCCCGCCAGTTCGTGGAACCGGCGCGCGAGCTGGGCCCGGGACACCCCGCACTCCGCCGCCAGCGACGCGACCGTCCACGGCCGGGCGGGAGCGTCCTCCATCAGCCTCAGCGCGCGGCCCACGACCGGGTCGCCCATGGCCCGGTACCAGCCGGGAACGCTCGCGCCCGGCCGGGAGAACCAGGCGCGCAGCGCGGTGACCAGCACCAGGTCGAGGATCCGGTCGAGCACCACGCTCTGGCCCGGGTCGTCGCGCATCAGCTCCTCCTCCAGCACCGGCAGCAGCGGGCAGGTCCAGCCGTCGGCGGGCAGATACAGCAGATCGGGCAGCGCGGCCAGCAGCCGCGACTGGACCTCACCCGCCATCTGATACGTCCCGACCAGCATGACCGCCGAGCCCTCGGGGTCGTTCCCCCAGCTGCGCACCCCCACCCGCATGGTCTCCGCGAGCGGTTCACCCCCCAGGGTGCGGCAGTCGCCGCCGGGTCCGACGAACGCCAGCGGCTCGGTCCGCGGGCCGTCGCCGAGGGTGTACGGCGCCGGGCCGGGCGCGATGGCGACGTCCCCGGGGCGCAGCAGCACGGGGTCGCCCCGCTCGGGCGTGATCCAGGCTTCGCCCTGTGTCATGCACATCAGCGCGAGCGGGGCGCGGTCCTCCACCCGGACGGCCCACGGCGGCTCCATGACCATCCGCAGCAGAAACGCGCCGCGGGCGCGGGGACCGTCGAGCAGGCCGGCGAGAGCATCCATGGGCCCAGCGTAGACGCACGCGTATGACAATGCGCCTTTCACTCATGGAGAGTCCACACCCGCTGGGCGAGGCTGGAGCCATGACGGAGAATCCGAAGCAGGAAACAGTGCTGGTGACGGCGGCGACGTTCGCCCGCGATGCCTGGGGCGGATAGCCGGTACGGGTGGGCCGGACGGTCCGGGGGATCCGGCCCCGCCCCGTCTGAGACCGGGCCGTTGCGGATCCCCCGGCGGGCGCCCGTTGCCGAGGGGGACGACGCGGCGGGTCACCCCGCCCCCGCCGGGGCTACTCGGCGTCGTGGGCCCGTGCGATCCGTTCCACCCGGGTGGCGAGCCGGATGTCCTTCTCGGTCACCACGCCCCCCGCGTCGTGCGTCCGCAGGCTCAGCGACACCGTGTTGTAGCCGAGCGTCAGGTCCGAGTGGTGGTTCAGCTCGTCCTGGACCCGGGCGATGTGCACCACCAGCGCGACCGCGGCGAAGTGCGAGGAGAGGCGGTACGCGCGGGTGATGCGGTCGCCCTGGAACGACCAGCCGGGAAGCTCCCGCAGGCGGTCCTCGATCTCCTTCTGCGACAGCGGCTCTGTGGCCATGGCCTGACATCCCTTCGGTACGCGGTGGTGTCCCCACAGGAGGGTGCCCGTTCCGGGGCCGGTGTGTACGCCCTTCCGGAGGAAGCCACCCGCGGGAGCCGCCCCGGACGGCGCGTCCCCCGAGCGGACGGGCCATCCGGGCGCGGACACGTCATCCGGGCGGACGCCTCTTCGGAGCCGACGCCTCTTCCGGGCCGTCCGATGGTCGTCCGGGCCGCGGGGAACCGGGCCCGGCGTACCCCGGCCCCGCACACGCCCGGGGAATCCCGGCCCCCCGGGAGCGGGGCACCGGGCCCAGGCCCGGACGCGACCCGGACTCCGGAACCGGGAGCCGGGAGAGGGACCGGAACCCGGACCCGGGACCGGGAAGCCGCGGATTCAGCCCCGGGACTCCAGGACCCGTTCGATGGTGTCCGCCTCCCGCGCCGCCTTGTCGGGCCGGTGCCGCAGCACCCGGGCGAACCGCAGGGCGACCCCGCCGGGGTAACGCGAGGAGCGCTGAACGCCGTCGTACGCGATCTCCACCACCAGCTCGGGCCTGACCCGTACCGTGAATCCGTCGTCCGCCACGGCGAGTTCACCGAGCCGCCGCGTCTGCCAGCGGAGCATCTCGTCCGTGAGCCCCTTGAACGTCTTGCCGAGCATCACCCAGGAACCGTCGGCGGCCCGCGCGCCCAGATGCAGATTGGAGAGCAGGCCGGTGCGCCGGCCGTGGCCCCACTCGGCGGCGAGAACCACCAGGTCGAGCGTGTGGACCGGCTTGACCTTGAGCCAGGAGCGGCCCCGGCGGCCGGCGACGTAGGGCGCGTCGAGCGCCTTCACCAGGACGCCTTCGTGGCCGCGGCCCAGGGTGGCCGCGAGGAACGCCTCCGCCGCCTCGCTCTGCCGGCGGTCGGCGGGATCGGCGACGACGGTACGCCGTACCCGCTGCGGCTCGGGCACCAGCCGGGCCAGCACGGTGTGCCGTTCGGCACCCGGGAGGTCGAGGACGTCCTCGCCGTCCGCGGCGAGGACGTCGAAGAAGACGGGGGTCACGGGGAGCGCGGCGCGGGCCGCGCTCACATCGGTCCGGGAGCCGACGCGGGAGGCGATCTCCTGGAAGGTGACGGGCCGCCCGGCGGGGTCCAGGGCGATGACCTCTCCGTCCAGGATGAACCGGTCGCCCGTCATGGCACGGGCCGCGTCGATCACTTCGGGCAGCCGGCCGGTGATGTCGTCGAGCGAGCGGGTGTAGATCCGGACGTCGTCGCCGTCGCGGTGCACCTGGACGCGGATGCCGTCGAGTTTCTCCTCCACGGCGCAGGGGACGGCCAGGGTCGCCACGGCTTCGGTGACCGATGCCGCGGTGTGGGCGAGCATGGGGAGGACGGGGCTGCCGACCCGCAACCGGAACCGGGCGAGCACCGGGGGCCCGTCGGCGAGGAGCGCGGCGGCGACGCGGGGCAGCGAACCGTCGAGCATGACCGCCCTGCGCACGGCGTCGGCGGGCGCGTCCGCCGCCCGGGCGACCGCTTCCAGCGCGACCGCGTCCAGTGCCCCCTGTCGTACCTCGCCCATCAGCAGCCGCATGAGGAACCGCTGTTCCTCCTCGGTGGCGGCGGCCAGGAGCTCCCGTACGAGCCGGCGGCGCTCGCTCCCCGAGCCGGGGCCGCGGAGGCCCGCGAGCGCGGTGAGGGCCCTGTCGGTCCCGTCGACGGTGAGCGCGGGGGTCCCGGCGGCCGGCGGCGGGTCCTTGAGGGAACTCCAGCCGACGCCGATCCGGCCCTGCGGCACGCGGCCGGCGAGATAGGAGATGACCAGAGCCACCTGCGCGGGCCCGGTGTCGGCGAACAGGTCCGCGAGCAGGGCGGTCTTGCGCGAACGCGCGGAGGTGGCGGCCACGTCCCGGGACACTTCGGCGACTCGTGCCAGGAGCATGCGGCCATCCTGCACCGGGCGGAGCGAGGCCGCACCCTCGGCCGGGCGGGGGGTGGGGGATTCCCTGGGCACACATGTACGAAGTACGGTTGCACGGTTGTGTGATCACCGTGGCCCGGCCGGGCCGAAGTTCGTTCGTACGAGGGGCAGTTGCGGAACGCGGGGTTCCTTCGGGCCCGCGCAGGTTCGGGTCGGACAGGGTGGGGTGCTGTGTGCGGCAGAAGCAAGGAGATGCGCCGGTTGTGCGCACGGTTGTCGGCGAGCCTGCGGCTGCCCGCGCCCACCGATCCGCGCGAGCTGTTCGCGGCGGTCGCCGGGGCGCTGAGCGGCCTGCGCGACCGTGAGGTCCGCCTCTGCTTCCTGCGGTTCCCGCCGGGGACGGTCAGCGGCATCTGGCTGGACGGGGACGACGGCGATCTGATCGTCGTCGAGGAGAGCGCGCCGCCTCAGCACCAGCTCGTCATCCTGGGGCACGAGATCTGGCACCTGCACGCCGGTGATCGCGGCGGGCACGCGTCCGGCGCCACTGCGGCGGCCCGCGCGCCGGCGTCGGCCACGGACCTCCGGAGGGTGGCCGCGGCCGTCGCGGCCCGCGGCGACCTCGCGACGGCGCAGGAGCGGGCGGCCGAGCGGTTCGGGATCATGCTCGGCAGCGAGCTGCGTCCGTGGCTGGAGGCCCGCCCCGGCGGACCGCCGGAGCACGGGCTCGCCGGGCGTATTCACGCGTCCCTGGGGCGCCGCAGGGCCGTGGGCTGAGGATGTACGGATCCAGAGGCGGCCCTCACCGGTACGGGCTGCCGGGAGCCGGGCCCGTGACCGATGCGCCCGTGACCGATGCGCCCGTCGCCGATACGGCCGTGGCCGGGCCGCTCCCGACCGGGCCACCTCCGGCCGGGCCGCCCGCGACCGACGCGTCCGTGGACGGCGCTTCCGCGGCCGGCACACCCGCGGCACCGGTTCCGTGACCGCCGCCCCGGTGTGCCCGGTCCGGTGACCACCGGCCCGCGGCTCACCGGCCGGGAGCCCGGCGATCCCGGAACCGCCGATCCCGAGACCACCGTCCGTCGCCCACCGGGGCACGACCGCACGGACCCGGCTCCCCGTGACGCGGACCGGCGACGGACCCGATCCACGACGAACCAGCACGCTGGAGGCCGGTGGCCGATGGGCGACCTGACGATGACCGTTCCGGGCGCACTGCTGTTCGGGGCCTTTCTGCTGAAGCTCCCCGCACTGCGCCGGAACCCGCGGGACGCGCTCCTGCGGTGTGTCTGCGCGCTGCTTCTGCTGGGCAGCCTGGTCTTTCTGCTGGCCGCCGTCCCCGTGCTCGCCGCGATCAACCGGCTCACCGGGGTCCCCAATCTGGCCGCGCCCCTCGTCTACGGCGTCCTGAGCGCGCTGAGCGGGGTCTGCATCGTGCTGGTCATCATCTGGCGGGGCGGCACCACGGAGCGGACGAGGCGCGCCTGCGTACGGTGCCTGGCCGCCTACGGCGTGGTGATCGTCGCTCTGGCGGTGCTGTTCGCGCTGGGGGACGCCCCGGTCGAGCGGCTGCGGGACCTCGACACGTACTACGCCAACACCCCGTACATCCGCGAGATGATCGTGCTCTATCTGCTGGCGCACACGGCCGCGGCCCTGGTGACGTCGGTCCTGTGCTGGCGCTGGTCCCTGCGCGTCCACGGGGTGCTGCGGGCGGGTCTGACGCTGATCGTCTGCGGCTATCTCCTCAATCTGGGCTACGACGCCGCCAAGCTCACGGCCGTCGCCGGCCGGTGGACGGGACACGATCTGGACTGGCTGAGCACCCGTGCGGCCCGGCCGATGGCGTCGGCGTCGGCGTTTCTGATCGGCGGGGGATTCGTCTTCCCACTGATCACCCATCGGGTCCGCGCCGCGTGGCGTACGGCCGTGCGCCACCGGCGGCTGAAGACCCTGGCACACCGGCTCGCGGGTCCGGCGGGCCGCGGCGGCGCCGGGGTCGCGATCGGCCCCTGGGCCTCGATGGAGCTGCGGCTCACCCAGCGCGAGGCCGCCATCCACGACGGGATCATCGCCCTGCGGCCGTACTTCGACGACGAGGTCCACTCCCGGGCCGAGTCCACGGCGCTGGCGCGGGGGCACTCCCCCGCGCGGGCCCGGATCGTCGCCGACGCCGCGATGATCGCGGCGGCGGCGGCGGCCCGGGACGCCGCCCCCGGACGGACGGCCCCCACCGCCGGGGGCGGGGAGTCCGGCCGGCCATCCACCGGGGCGGACGACCTGGTGCGGATCTCCCTCGCGCTGCGCCGCTCGCCCGTTGTCCGTCCAGCGCGCCGCCGTGCGGCCGTGTCCGAGAGCAGCAGCCCATGAGCGAACCCCTGGTACTCCCCCGCACCGGCTCCCGCCGCAGGGCCGTCATCGTCGGAGGAGGCTTCGCGGGCATGCTCGCGGCGGCGGCGTGCCGGGCGTTCGCGCACGAGGTGATCGTGGTGGAGCGCGATGTGCTGCCGGACGGTCCGCTTCCCCGCCGGGGACTGCCGCAGGCGCGCCACGCGCACATGCTGTGGTCGGGCGGGGCGGACGCGATGGAGGCGCTGGTGCCCGGGGTGACGGGCCGGCTGCTGGACGCGGGCGCCCACCGCGTCCCCCTGCCCACGGGAATGGTGTCCCTGTCGCCCGGGGGCTGGTACCGGCGCTGGCCGGAGTCGCACTACGCCCTCGCCTGCGGCCGGGATCTGCTGGACTGGGCGGTACGGGACCTGGTGCTGCGCGACGACCGGGTCCGGGTGGTGTCGGGCACCGAGGCGCTGGGGCTGACGGGAGGCCCGCGCAGGGTGGACGGGGTGCGGATCCGTACGGCGACCGGGTCGGTACGCCGGATCGGGGCCGATCTCGTCGTGGACGCCTCCGGCCGCTCGTCGCGCGGTCCCCGGTGGCTCACCGGGCTGGGCGCGGGCCCGGTGCGCGAACTGACCGTGGACGCCGGTGTGGTGTACGCGAGCCGTCTCTACCGTGCCCCGGAGAACTCCGGGGAGTGCCCGGTCTTCACCATTCAGGCCGATCCCCGGCGGCCCGGGCCGGGGCAGGTCGCCACCATCGTCCCGATCGAGGGCGGGCGGTGGCTGGTGAGCCTCTCGGGCACCCGGGGCGGGCGGCCCACGGACGACGAGAGCGCCTTTGTGGACTTCGCCCGGGGCGTACGGCACCCGCTGGTGGGGCTGCTCCTGGCGCACGCGGAGCCGCTGAGCGGCATCGCGGTGACCCGCAGCACCGCCAACCGGAGGCGGCTGTACGAGAGAGGCGGGAGGGTGCCGGAGGGATTCCTGGCGATCGGTGACGCCGTCGCCGCCCTCAATCCGGTCTACGGGCACGGTCTTTCGGTCGCCGCGCGGAGCGCGCTCGCGCTGCGCGGGGAGCTGCGGCGGTCGGGGATGACGGCTCCGGGCCTCGGGCGCCGGGTCCGGCGGGCGATCGCGAGGCCCACGGGTGTGGCCTGGGGGCTGGCCACCGGCCAGGACGTGTTCTACCCGGGCTCGCGCGGCCGGAGCCCGGGCGCCGCCGACCGGCTGGTCAGCCGCTGGGTCAACCGGCTGGTGGAGACGTCCACGGGCTCGTACACCATGGCCAGGGCGCTCACGGATGTGATGACCCTCCAGTCCGGGTTCGGCCGGCTGATCCGTCCGGACGTGCTCGTCGGCGCCGTACGCGGCCCGCTGCGGCCTCCGCTGCCGGGGCCGCCTCTGACGGCCCGTGAACGCGGCTTCCTCGAACCGGGCGGCACGGGAACCCGGGACGGACACGCCGACGGCGGCCCGGATCAGGGCTGAGCCGGGGGATGCCCACGCCCTCGCCGGATCATTACGCAACCCTGTCCGAAAAAAGCGTCACCTTGCCCGACCCGGCCCCCGTATACAGAACCCTGGGTACGGTGTGGTGCCAGGCTCGCGGCTCACGCCACCGCGGTCCACGACAGCCGTCGACCCGGGGGGAGCGATGTGAGCACCAGGAGCGCCATGCGCGAGCTCCGTGACGATCTGGCGCATGCCGTCGAACTGGCCGGGCCCACCACGCCCCGGGAGGTCTTCGCCACGCTGTGCGGGCGGCTGTGCGAGCGCCGGGGCAGGCCGGTGGAGCTGCATCTGGTGGAGTTCCCGCCCCAGACCGCCAGCGGGCTCTATCTGGACATGGCCGACCGGGACATCATCTGTGTCCAGGCGAGCACCCACCCGTTCCATCAACTGGTCATCTTCGGCCATGAGGTCTGGCACATGGTGGCAGGTCACAGCGGACACCACGCCCCTCCGACGGCTCCCGCGGCTCCCACCGGACCGACTGCGCATCCGGCCCCGGCGGCACCGGCGGGCCACGGCCGTCCCGGCGGCCGGAAGCCGCGTACCGCCGTACAGATTCCGGCCGCCCGTACCGACTTCCGGCAGACCCAGGAGACCGAGGCGGAGACCTTCGGCCTGCATCTGGGGAACAGGCTGCGGAAGTGGCTGGACGGCACGGCCGCCGCCGCCGAACCCCTCAGCGGGGTCGCTCTGCGCATCCACACCTCACTCGGCCACCCCCACCGGGGCTGACGGATGCGCAACAGCGACTACTACGTTCCCGCCATCGCCCTCGGCATCGCCTTCGTCGTCAAGCTGCCCGCGCTGCGGCGGGGCTGGCGCGACCCGCTGGTGCGCTGCGTCCACTTCCTGCTGTTCACCGCGGCGGTCTGCTTCTTCTTCGCCGCCCCTCCCACCATCACCGCGGTCAACCGGATCACCGGCACCCCGAACATCTCGGGCCCGCTGGTCTACTGCATCATGTGCGCCTTCAGCTGCGCCTGTCTGGTGCTCATCGTCAACTGGCGGGGCGGGCCCGCCGCGCGGGTACGGCGCAGTTCGCGGCGGTGGATCGCCGCCTACGGCACGGCGATCGCCGCCGTGCCGGTCCTCTTCGTGCTGGGCGACGCCCCGGTGGAGCGGCTGCGGGACCTCGACACGTACTACGCGAACACCCCGTTCATCCGCGAGATGATCGTCATCTATCTGGCGGCGCACATCACCTCGGCCGGGGTGACCACGTTCCTGTGTCTGCGGTGGGCGCGGGCCGTCCGGCAGTGGCTGCGGGTCGGTCTGGTCGTGCTCGTGATCGGCTTCGTCCTCAATCTGGGTTTCGGGATCGCCAAGCTGACGGCGGTCGTGGCCCGGTGGACGGGCGCCGACTGGGACCATCTCAGTTCGGCGGTGGCGCCGCCGCTGGCCGCCGCCGGCGGTCTGCTCACGACCGTCGGGTTTCTGCTGCCGCTGCTGGGCCCGCAGCTCGCTGACATCCGGCGCGCGTGGCTCACCCATGCCCGGCTCGGCGTGCTGTGGCGGCGGCTGCGCCCGGTGCGGGGCGAGGCCACCCCGCTGCCGGTGATTCCCTGGTGGGCCTCGCCCGAGCTGCGGCTGACGGTCCGGGAGACGGTGATCCACGACGAACTGCTCAGGCTCCAGCCGTATCTCGACGACCGGGTGCGCCGGCGGGCGTACGACTCGGCGCTCGCCGGGTACGCGGCGACGGAGCACGCGCGGACCGTGGGCGTCGCGGCGATGGTGGTCGCCGCGGTCGAGGCGCGCCGCGCGGGCCGGGTCCCGGAGGACGACGAGCAGGCGGCCGTCCACGCGCGGGCCGGTGCGGAGGCCCTCACCGCGGCCCTCAGCCCGGGGCGCGAGCGGCTGGTACGGCTCTCCGGCGCGTTCCGGTCGCCCCATCTCGCGGACGCGGTACGCGAGGAGACGGCCGGACCCCGGAGCGCGAACCCCGCCGTGCCTCCCCCCGGACCGGACACCACCGCACCCGACACCACCTCACCGGCCGCCGCCGGAGCCGCACCGGACACCACCAGAGCTGCGTCGGCCTCCGTGCGCTCACCCGCCTCCGCCATCGGCGGCGCCACGGCGTCCGGGGCCCGGCCCGTGAACGCCGAGCGGCCCCTGGCGGCCGAGCCGCCCACGGAGAGCGGCCCGAGATGACCCGCCCGGCCCCGGCGCGCCCCTCCGCCCGGCCCCGGCGGACCGTCGTCATCGGCGGCGGTATGGCCGGAATGCTCGCGGCGGCGGTCCTGTCGGGGCACGCGGACGAGGTCACCGTCGTCGAGCGCGACACGCTCCCGGCCGGGCCGGAGCCCCGTACCTCGCTGCCCCAGGCACGCCATGTGCATGTGCTGTGGTCCGGCGGCGCCCGCGCCTTCGAGGAGTTGCTGCCCGGCATCACGGACCGCCGGCCGGCGGCCGGGGCGCGCCGGATCCCGCTGCCCGCGGGCCTGGTGTCGCTGACGGCTCACGGCTGGGTCCGGCGCCGGCCGCACGAGATGCAGTACATGATCGTCTGCACCCGCGATCTGCTGGACTGGGTGGTGCGGGAGCATGTGCTGCGGCTCCCCGGCATCAGGCTGCGCCAGCGGCACGAGCTGCTGGGGCCGGCAGGCGACGGCTGGGTCATGGGCGTCCGGGTGCGGACGCCGGAGGGGGCCGAGCCGTCCCTCGACGCCGATCTGGTCGTCGACACGGGCGGCCGGGGCTCACGCGCCACCGACTGGCTCGGGGCCCTGGGGTTCGGCGGCATCGAGGTGGCCGAGGTCGACTCGGGGCTGGTGTACGCCAGTCCGCTCTACCGCGCGCCCGACGGCGGCGAGGGCTTCCCTCTCGTCAACGTCCAGGCCGACCGCGCGAGCCGGTGCCGGGCAGGACGGCGACGATCGTTCCGGTGGAGAACGGGCGCCGGCTGGTCACCCTCTCGGGCACCCGGGGCGGTGATCCCTCGTCGGATCCGGCGGATTCCGAGCGGTTCGCGCGCTCGGTGCGCCACCCGGTCGTCGGCGAGCTGATCGCGCGGGCGACCCCGCTGTCGGACGGCGTGTCACTCTCGCGGAGTACGGTCAACCGCCGCCGTTACTTCGAGAGGGCGCCCGCCTGGCCGGACGGGTTCATCGTCGTCGGCGACGCCGTGGCCACGTACAACCCGGTCTACGCACAGGGGATAAGTGTGGCCGCGCAGGGGCTGGTGGAGCTGAGGGACGCCCTGCGCCGGCACCGCCTCGGCGCTCCGGGACTCGCGCGCCGGATCCAGCGAGGGCTGGCTGGGGCGTTTCTGATGGGTCAGGCTGGGTTAGTGAGCGGGGTCTGGTGCCGTGGATCGCAAGGCGGAGGATGGGGGTACCTCCCGGGCGAAGCTCCGGGGGAGAGCCACTGCGGTGGGGGTACCCCCGTGCCCGCAGGGCACAGGGGGCCATGGGCGACTGACGACAACGCGGCGTGGGGGTACCTCCCGGGCC
Source organism: Streptomyces sp. NPDC004609 (assembly GCF_042873655.1). Taxonomy (NCBI): domain Bacteria; kingdom Bacillati; phylum Actinomycetota; class Actinomycetes; order Kitasatosporales; family Streptomycetaceae; genus Streptomyces; species Streptomyces sp. NPDC004609. The sequence continues at coordinate 13,228 of NZ_JBIALS010000044.1, forward strand.
GCCAGGCCCAGGGGGAGCGCGGTACCAGGGCACGCGAGCCCAGCAAGACCCATCAGAAGCGCCCTGGGCCCGGTGGGGCTGGCCTGGGAACTGGCGACCTCCCAGGACATCCTCTACCCGGGGGCGGTGGGCCGTCCCGCGCGGAGGGGCTCCGCGCTGATGAACCGCTATGTCAACCGGCTGTCCGCTGCGGCGACCGGGCGCGCCCGGGTCACCGGGGCGTTCTTCGCCGTACTCACCCTGTCCGAGCCCGTGACGTCGTGGCTGCGCCCGGGCATCGTGCTGGGGACCCTGCGCGGGCCGGGCCGGGCGACGCCCGACGGGCCGCCGCTGCCGGAGGCGGACCGTCTCGGGACCCGGCCCGGGAGGCCGGCCGGGCCGCCGGACGACGACCGCATCACGTAATGTGACCCGGATCACATCAACTGATTCCGGCTGCCGCGCAGTGGGCCGGAGCCGGGCCGCGTCGTAGAGCACGAGGAACCGAGTCGGCAGCCGCGAAGGAGCACCTCATGTTCCCCACCGTCGAGCAGACAGTCCCGGGCCGCCTCCTCGGGGGCGCCCCGCAGCCCGTCGCCGTACCGGTCCGCTTCACCTACAGCGCGGACGACCCGCTCGCGGTCCATATGGTCTTCCCGCCCTCGGCCTCCCTGAGCGGCACCACGGTGACCTGGGCGTTCGCCCGGACACTGCTGGATGCGGGGCTGGCCGCGCCGTCCGGCACGGGCGATGTGCACATCCGGCCGTGCGGGCCGAAGACCACGACGGTGGAACTGCGTTCACCCGAGGGGGTGGCGCTGCTACGGTTCGGCACCGCCCGGCTGCGGCACTTCCTGCTCCACTCGTACGCGACGGTCCCGGCGGAGCTGGAGACCCGGGCCATCGACATCGACGGCGGTCTCGCCGCGCTGCTCCGGGAGACCCGGGGCTGAACCGGAGTCACGGACACCGGACAGGTGGAATTCGGCTCGCTACGCCCCCCACCTGCTGTATTACGGTCTGGGTATGACAACACTCGTGTCCGAAACCGGTGTGGGCCCCCTGCTGCGCGACTGGCGCGAGCGCCGGCGGATGAGCCAGCTGGACCTGGCGCTCCGCGCAGACTCCTCGGCCCGTCACATCAGCTTCATCGAGACGGGCCGCTCCCGCCCGAGCGAGGAGATGATCCTGCGCCTGTCGGAGCATCTGGAGATCCCCGTCCGGGAACAGAACGCGCTGCTGGTGGCGGGCGGATTCGCGCCCCGCTTCAGCGCCACCGACCTCGACGATCCCTCCATGAGCACGCTGCGGGAGGGAATGCAGCAACTGCTGCACGGATACGAACCGTACCCGGCGGTCATCGTGGACGGTGCGTACAACATCGTCGCCGCGAACCTCGGGATGACCCGGCTGATCGAGGGTGTGCCGGAGCATCTGCTCACACCCCCGCTCAACGGTATGCGGATCACGCTCCACCCCGAGGGGATGGCCCGCAGGATCCGGAACTTCTGTGAGTGGCGCGGCCATCTGTTGCATCAGATGGAGCGTCAGATGGCCCTGGCCCGGTCCGAGGCGCTGCGGCAGGTGTACGACGAGGTCGCCGCCTACCCCCTTCCGGAGGGCTGCGACGACCTCGAAGGCACGGAGGAGACTCCGGCGCGCTACCCCTACTTCGCGCTTCCGATGGTGATCGAGCACAGAGGCCAGATGCTGACCTTCATCTCGTCCATCTGCACCTTCAACACCCCGATGGATGTGACGGTCGCCGAGCTGGCCATCGAGGCATTCCTCCCGGCCGATCCGGCGACTGTCGACTACCTACGGTCGCTCACGTCCTAGCGCCGGCCCGCAGGGCCGCCCACTGGAGTGCCGCGAAGCCGCCGACGACGAGCGCCTGCATCGGGATCCAGACGGCTCCGGCGGTGCTCGGGTTCAGCCAGATCGCGAGGGAGGCGATGCTCAGGACCGCCCAGACCACGTTCATGTCGACGATGACCTTGACGGCGAACGCGGGCGGCTCCTGGCGCGCGGCGAGCGCGCCGACGGCGAGGCCGAAGACCGTGAGGAAGACACCAAGGCCCAGCAGGAGCCGGTCGTCGACTCCGAGGAGCCGGCCGATGGGGCCGGAGGCCACCGCGTACGCCAGTCCGTTGCCGCCGGTGACGACGGCGTCGAGGGCGAGGAAGCGGCGGAGCATCACGCGGGGCTCGGTGGTGCGGGCGATACCGGTGAGGAACGTGGCGGACATGGCGGATCAGCCTCCAGCGGAGTCATACGGTCGGTCTGGTGGCCGGAGCCCGGACGGAGTGCGCCGCCCGGGTTCCGGTGACGTAAGACTGCCTGCGGGGGCGGGGGCGGGTCGATTACGCGAGAGGTAATGACGAGGCGGGGCGACGCGGGCGGGCGCCGGGCAGCGGGGCGGCCTGGACGGGACCGGCGGTCCGGAGTCGGGGCCCCGTCCCTCACAGCGACCGGCACGGCCGCCGTGAGGGAACGGACCGGGCGGTGGCGCGGGCGTTCGGCGTCGCGGCACCCGGTATCGGCCTGCGGCGCGCGGTGTTCGTCCTCGCCCCGGACGGCACGCTCCACTGGAAGCACGTCGCCCTGTTCGGGGCGACGTTCCGGTCGGGCGAGACGCTGGTGGAACAGCTGGCCGCGTTCCGGTAGCCGTACGCGCGGGCACACGGCCACCGGTACGCGGGCCCACAGGGGCACTCGGGAGTGCGGCGCGGCCGCCGCGGGTGTTCAGGCGACGCTTTCGTCGACGGCGGCGAGCGCCCTCGGTTCGGGGGCCTTCTCGCCTTCGGTCTCGGCGGTGTGCGGCTGCTCTACGGGCTCGCCGGAGCGGGTGGCCTCGGCACGGAGCATGGCGTTGAGTGCCGCGAAGGGGTCGATGGGCATGGTGTCGCACCTCTGTGTGTCCGGGGAACGGTCTGCTGTCGCTGGAGCCGGGAACGGCTCAGCAGCGCAGCACCTCGGAGCGGACCGCGACACGCGGGGGCGGCGGACGCCCCTCGCGGTACGGGACGGGGCGGGCGCTTCCCGGCACCTCCGGGCGGCCGGCTGCATACGGCCCGGCAGCGGCCCTGACACGCGCGAGCGGGGCCGCGTGGGGGCCGGCCTCCTCGGACTGGCCGGGCCCTCCCGGGTCGGCGGGCGCGGAGGCGGGTGTCCTCGGCTCGGCGGCCTCGGCCCCGGGCGTCCCGGAGCCCGTGGACAGGCCCAGCAGCGCCAGCAGCGCCACCACGACCAGGGCGCCTCGCCACGCGGCACCGCGCGCCGTGACGCCGGTGGTGACGCCTGCGGTGTCGGTGACCGTGGCGACCCGGGGCTGTTTCATGGGCGCGACCTCCTGGACATGCATCCAGGTCCCCGGATTCACGCCCGACACGACAGCCCGGCGCGGGAATCCGCCCCACCGGAGGACACGGGTTACGCCGGATTCCGGCCCTCGGTCACCCGACTGACCGAGGCCCCGGCACCGCACCGCTCACCCGCCGGGCGGGCCGACGGGCCTGCCTCAGACCGCGTCCAGCCTGTCCGAGGGCCCTGCCGGTCCCTCCGGCGCCGGCACCTCCTGCCCCTCCGGCCCCCGCCCCCAGCCGTCCCGGACCGGAACACAGCCGTCCGGGGTCCGGGCCTGGTCATCCTGGGCGGGCCCGCGGCACTCCCTGGTCGCGACCGGGCCGTCCTGGGCCGGTCCACGGCACTCCGGCGCCGGCACCCGGCCGCTCCCGGACCGTGCCGAACCGTCCACGGGCGGAACACGGACGACGTCCGTCCCCGCCGCGCCCTCGGGAGAGGCGGCACAGAGCCCCCCGGACCGCGCCGGACCCTCCGGGCAGGCGACCGCGCCCCCCGCCACGCCTTCCGGCCCGCTCTGCCCGATGGGGACCTCGGGCCCCGCGCACTCCCGCAGCCAGCGGCGCAGGACCCGGTGCACCCGCTCCGCGCCGACGAGCTCCGCGCCGTCGTCGACCGGGCGGGACAGGGACACCGGGGCGAGCAGAAAGGGCTGGGACTGCTCCCCGCCGAGGCCCCCGTGGGAGCCGATCTGCTCCTCGAAGGCATGGACGCTGCCGGTCTCCGGGTCGCACATCGAGTTGACCATGATGTCGGCGACATGGGGGAAGGAGTCCGTACGGCGTACGGCGTCGGCCGCGCCCTTGCCGAAACCGGCGAGCGGGCCGTCGTCGGACAGTTCGGCGACCGGGACCTCCGCCCCTCCCGCGCCGAGCACGACCGAGCCGTGCTTCTCGCTGCGCACCAGCAGGAACCCGATGCCGGGGTGGTTGGCGAGCGTGCCGAGCAGGGCGGGGTGGCGGGCGTCGATCTGCTCACGGCTGAGGCGCTCGGGCACATCGGGGAAGGAGATCAGCGCGAGATTGCCCGAGGCGAGCACGATCGGGTCGGATCCGGACTCCGGACCGACCGCGCCGTGTCCGGGGTGCTCGGCCGGCTCGTCCGCACCGTCGGCCATCCGCCGGTGCAGCGCGTTCCGCAGGGCGACGCCCGCGGCGTCCCGCGCCTCCGATCCGCTCTTGGAACGCCCCGCCCGCCTGGGCACCGGCAGCCCGCAGCCCGCCCGTACGAGATCCTTGAGGGTGAGCCCGTACGCGCCTTCGAAGGTCTCCCCCGGGCTCTGGCCGTGGTCGGACAGCAGCGCGATCCGGTAGGGGCGCGGCGCGTGCTCGGCGGCCTTGGCGATCAGCGCGAGCGCGCGGTCGAGCCGCTCCAGCACCTGGGCCGCGTCCCGGCCGTGCGGGCCGGAGTGGTGGGCGACCTCGTCGTAGGCCACGAGGTCGGCGTAGACGGCGGTGCGTCCGGCGAGCATGTCGCCGATGACGGCCGCGACCACGACATCCCGCTCGACGACGGTCGCGAACGCCCTGATGAACGGATAGAGCCCGCCGCGCCTGACTCTCGGTGTCTCGCCGCGCAACCGGGCCCGTATGGACTGCTTGATCTCGCGGGCGACTTCGGCGAAGAACGAGACCGCGGTGCGCACCGCGTTGGCGGGGTCGGAGAAGTAGGCGAAGTATCCCGCGCGGGAGCGGTTGGCCCGGCCGCGGCGGGCGGCCACGGACAGCACCAGCGCGACCTGGTCGGCGCCGCCGCTGAAGAGGTTGCCCCGGCTCGCGCCGTCCACGGTCAGCAGTCCTCCGTCGCCGGTGCGCTCGATCGCGCGGCGCTGGAGCTCGACCGCACTCGCGGGCCGGTTGCTGACCATGATCCGGCCGGTGTCCTTCTCGTACCAGCGGAACGCGGGGACGTCGTGGTTGGAACCGTGCAGGATGCCGAGCTGGCTGGCGCCGGTCTGGCTGGACCAGTCGGTGCGCCACGGGGTGAGCCGGTGGGTGGTGCCGATCCACTCGGCGACGGTCGGCATCACACCGTCCTTCGCCGCCCGCAGCAGGACCTCGTGTCCGACGCCGTCGAGCTGGAGGAAGACCATGCCGTAGCAGTCCGCGCCGACGTCCTGGTCGCCGTGTCTCCTGCGGCGGCGGGTGGCGAGGCGGGAGAGCCGGCGCCGGTAGGCGTTGTCGTCGCGGACGGCGAGCGCGGTGGAGGTGGCGGAGGCCACGGCGGACATCACCGCGGCGACCACGACCGCGGTCTCGGGCCCGGCGTCCCCCCGCCCGTCGGGGATCAGCCGGAGCGCGACCAGCAGCAGCGACCCGTTCAGGAAGAACACCAGCAGGCCCAGCACCAGCGCCGGAACGAGCAGCAGCGCCCGCACGACGAGCGGCCACACCAGCGCGGTCAGCAGGCCGAAGGCCCCCGCGCCCCAGGCCGCGGTCAGGGCCGTCCGGGTGACGCTGTCCCCGTCGGCCGACTGGAGCCGGAAGTCGGGCAGCGCGCCGGCGAGCGCCAGCATCGTCAGTGTGGAGACCGCCCACACCACGATCACTCGCAGCAGGGCACTGCCCGCCCTGCGCCATCGCCCCTCGGTCACGCCGCCTTCACCCCATCCGTCGGATCAGGGGTCCAGCGTGGCACAGCGGTGCGGCGGAACCCGGCAGCCTGTGGACAAACCGGCTCAGCCGCCGCCGTAGCCCGCGGTCGGCATGGAGAGCCTGCGGTGGACGTCCGCCTTCATCGCCGCGTCGTAGACGGGCTCGTCCAGGCCCGTCGTCCGCAGCCCGACGCCCCGGCGCGCGCACTCCGCGGCGAAGCCGGGCACCGAGCCGAGGGCGCGGGCGAGGACCCGTTCGGCGGCGGCGACGAAGAGATCGATCTCACCGGCGGTGACATCGGTCCACAGCCCGCGGTGGTCGGGCCGCAGACCGTGGAGGACGAGCCGGCGGGTGACCACATGGCCGTGTTCGGCCGCCCAGCGCTCGCAGAGTACGTACTGGCCGCGGGTGTCGACGAGGAAGGGGTCCCGGTCGAGTTCCTCAAGAGGTGTCAGACCGGCGATCGCCGCCACTCGTAAGCCGCCCATGGCCCGTCCCCTCTGCAGTTGTCGGTCGCGCCCGACCCTACCCCGGCCGCCGCCTCCGCCCGCCGGTCCCGCTCCCGGCCGCCGCCCGGGCCCGGGGCCTCGTGCCCCGGACGGGCCCGGGTCCCGGCGGTACCGGGGCCACAGGCCATAGGCTCGTACGGAGAACTGTCGTACGGAGGCGGTCCGGGCGAGGAGGGGACGCGTGCCGGTGGAGGTTACCTGGTGGGGTCATGCCACCTGCACCGTCGAGGATTCCGGGGTACGGGTGCTGACCGATCCGCTCTTCGTACGCCGGCTGGCGCATCTGCGGCGCCGGCGCGGTGAGGTGCCGCCGCCCGAGGCGGCGGTCGCCGACGCCGTGCTCGTGTCCCATCTGCACTCCGACCATCTGCATCTGCCGTCACTGGCGCGGCTGTCCCCCGGCACCCGGCTGATCGTGCCGAGCGGTGCGTCCCGTGCCGTGCCCGGGCTGGCCCGGCTGGGGCTGCCGGTCACCGAGGTGGCGCCGGGTGACGAGGTGCGGATCGGGCGGCTGGCCGTACGGGCCGTGCCGGCGCTGCACGACGGGCGGCGGCTGCCGCTCGGGCCGCGCCGCTCGCCCGCGCTGGGCTATGTGATCGACGGCGAGGCCCGTACGTACTTCGCCGGGGACACCGGTCTGTTCGACTCGATGGCCGACGAGGTGGGTCCGGTCGACGTCGCCCTGCTGCCGGTCGGCGGCTGGGGGCCCTATCTCGGGCACGGCCATCTCGACGCGGGCCGCGCGGCCGAGGCCCTCGCCGCGCTGGCGCCGCGCTCGGCGGTTCCGGTGCACTACGGGACGTACTGGCCGATCGGGATGGACGGGGTCCGGCCGCACGAGTTCTACGCGCCGGGCGACGAGTTCGTCCGCAAGGCCGCCCGGCTCGCTCCGCGGGTCGCGGTGCACCGGCTGGGCCACGGCGAGCGGTGCAGGCCGGAGGCCGCCCGGTGAGTTCACGGCTGTCTGAGGTGCTCGGGCGGTTGTCGGACACGGTGGGGCGGCTGCCGCCGGAGTCCACCCAGCAGGCGGTCGGCTATCCATCGCTGTTTCTGCTGGTGGCCCTGGGAGCGCTGGTGCCGGTGGTGCCGACGGGCGCGGTGGTGAGCTCCGCGGCGGTCGTGGCGCTCCATCAGTCGAACCCGTTGTCGCTGCTCTATGTCTTCCTGGTGGCGTCGCTCGCCGCGTTCCTCGGGGATGTGACGCTGTACTGGCTCGGGCAGCGGGGTGTCCGCTCCCGGAACGGCTCCCGCTGGCTGGCCGAGCTGCGCGGTCGCGCGGCGCCCGACCGGCTGGCGCAGGCGCAGAGCAAGCTGGAGGACCACGGCGTGCTGGTCCTGGTCCTCTCCCGGCTGATACCCGCGGGCCGTATTCCGGTGATGCTGGCGTGTCTGCTCGCCCGGATGCCGTTGCGCACGTTCGTCCGCGGGGACGTACCGGCGTGTCTGGCGTGGGCGGCGACGTACCAGCTCATCGGGATCGTGGGCGGGTCGGTCTTCGACAAGCCCTGGCAGGGCGTGGTGCTGGCGGTGACGCTGACGGTGGTGATCAGCGGTGCCCCCGCGCTGTGGCGGCGGCTGCGGCAGGGGCGGCCGGGCTCGGCGGGCGGCCCCGCGTAGCCCGCGCACGGCCCCGTACCGCCGGGGGGACCCCGGGGGCACGGCCCCGCTCCCGCCCGCGCGGTCGCCGGGCACGACGACGGCACTCTGCGGACGGGACGCCGGCGATCCACCGGGGCCGAAGCCAGCGCGCCAGGACCGAACGCACCCCAGTCTCCGGGAGAGCCCGGCCGGCCGTCCCCCGGCTCAGGATCGCCGCACAGCGTCGGGCACTCGCCGGCGAACCCGCGGTTCGGTACACGGACATCTGTACGGGCCGCCCCCACGGACTCACCGGCCCCCCGAAAGGCGTCCCGGCCGGGACACGACACTCGTTCAGCCCCCGAGCACCCGCGAACCGCCCACCGCCAGATCCCACAGCCCCTCCCGTGGGCGCCCGGTGCCCTCCCACGCCGCCCGTACCCGGGTGAGCGGCTCCATCACCGGCTCGGCGGAGAGCACGAAGGTCGCCCAGTGCATGGGGACCATGTGCCGTGCGCCGAGGTCCACGAAGGCCCGTACCGCCTCCTCCGGATCGAGGTGCACATCCCTGAGCCACCACCTCGGCCGGTACGCGCCGATCGGCAGCAGGGCGAGGTCGAGACCGGGATGGCGGCGGGCGATCTCCCCGAACCAGTGGCCGTACCCGGTGTCCCCCGCGAAGTAGACGGACTGCCCGAGCCCGTCGGTCAGCACCCAGCCGCCCCACAGCGAACGGCAGGTGTCGGTCAGGGTGCGCTTGGACCAGTGGTGGGCGGGGACGAAGTCGAAACGGACGCCGTTCAGCTCGGCCCCCTCCCACCAGTCGAGTTCGGTCACCCGGGTGAAACGGCGGCGGCGGAACCAGCGGCCGAGGCCCGCCGGGACGAAGACGGGCGTCCGGCGCGGCAGCCGCCCGATCGTGGGGGCGTCCAGATGGTCGAAGTGGTTGTGGCTGATGACCACGGCGTCCACGGCGGGAAGATCCTCCCAGCGCACGCCGACGGGCGTGATCCGGGCCGGGGTGCCGAGGATACGGCGTGACCACACCGGGTCGGTGAGCACGGTCAGGCCCCCCACGCTCAGCACCCAGCTGGCGTGTCCGGCCCAGGTGACGGCGACGGTCGTGGAGTTCACGACGGGCAGCGGTCCGGGGGCGAACGGCAGCCGGGGGATGTCCCGGAGGCCGTCGGGACCGGGGCGGACCGCGCCTTCGCGGGCGAGGCGCGCCATGGCTCGCAGTCCGGGCAGGGGGGCGGTGAGGCGGTCGGCGAAGGAGCGGGGCCAGTGGCGGAGTTCGCCGAGGGGGCGGGTGACCCGCGTGGTCCCGCCCGACGTCCCCGGTGGCGCGCCGGTCACGGGGACCGCGGCCCCGGTCCGTTCCGCGGCTCTCTCCTGCGGGGTACTCCCCTCCGTCGGTGCCGGTGCCGCGGACCGCTCCGCGGCGGTCCGTTCCACTGCTGTCCGTTCCGTCGTACGGTCCGTCATCCGGGGCTCCGTTCACCGCAGTTCGTCGAAGACCGTGCCGAGACTGCTCAACGCACCGGCGACGTGCGGCAATTCCAGGGGCGCCGGCGCAGTGAGAGACTCCAGCCGCTCCTGCGGAGTTGCTCCGAGCAGCGGTCCGGTCGCCAGCCGCACCCGCAGCGCGCCCAGTTCGTCGTCGAAGCGGTGGCCGCCGGGAACGGGAGTGCCGAGGCGGCGGGTCAGATACTCCTCCAGCTCCATGGAGTCGTTCACGCCGAGTCCGGCCAGGCGGGAGCGCAGGGGGCCGAGGTCGGCGTAGAGATGGCGGCCGGCCCGGGGCGGCCTCGCGAGCGCGCCGGCCGCGAGGACCGTGCGGTGGACCGCGGCGGCAACGGTGGCGTGGAGGGCGGCGGCCCGTTCGGCGCGGACGACGACCGGGCCGGGCTCGTCCAGGGCGTGGGCGGCGGCGACGGCGAGGGGTTCGGCGACGGCCGCGCCGAGCGCGGTGAGGATGTCGAGGGCCCTGGCGCGCCGGGCCGCCCCCTCGGCGGTGGGCGGGAAGCGGGCGACGGCGACGGGCCATGCGGAGGGCAGGAGGGCCCCGGCGAGATCGCTGATGACGGTGACGTCCTCGGGCCACATCTCGGCAGGGCTCAGCAGCACCGACTCCCGCGGCCGGTGGAGTGTGTCCCGCCAGGTCTCGTCGCTGACGATGTGCAGGCCCTCCCCGACAGCGGCCTCGCACGCCTCGCGCACGGTCTCCGGCGGGGCGACGGTCGCGGTGGGGTCGTCGACGACGGAGATCATCAGCAGCCGGGGTTCGCCGCCCTCGGCGCGTACTCTGCGCACGGTCTCCAGCAGGGCGTACGGATCGGGTACGCCACCGCACTCGGCGGGGGTCGGCACATGGTAGGCGGGCCTGCCCAGCAGCCGGGCCTGCGGTGTCCACCAGGCCGGGCAGGGGCGGGGCATCAGGACATCGCCGCCGTGCGCGGCGATCAGGGCGAACAGCAGGGGCTGTGGTCCGGGCGCGGCGATCACCTGGTCGTCGCGGCCGCGCAGGCCCCGCCGCCACCAGTAGCCGCAGGCGGCCTCCCGCAGTTCGGGGCCGCCGCCGGACGGTTCTCCGGTGGACCGTTCCGCCGCGGCGGCCAGCACGTCGGCGAGTTCCGCCACGACGGGGAGCCCGCTCTCGGGCGCGGTCGGGCCGAACCGGACAGGCCCGTGTCCTTCTGGGCCGTTCCGCCGCATTCGGTCACCTCCGCCGCTGGCACCCCCGACTCCCCTGCCCTTTATACGAAGATTTCACCCGGTTCGCTCGTGCGGGAGGGCCGACGGTGACACACCGCCGGGTCGCCGGGAGAGCCGGTCCTGGGCCTCCCGGCGGCCCGGTGGCCTGCGTTCCGATGCCGCTGAAGACGCCCCTGACCGGGTGACGGTGACCGGGTGACGGTGCCGGGACGCGCGACCGGATGGCGGGGCTGCGGCCCCGGGGGTGCGCTGCGCGCCCCGGACCGGATGGCGGGTGGCGGGTGCCGGTGGACCCGGGCGGGTACGCCGATCGGAGTCCCGGCAGCGTGGAACCGGGGAGTACGGGTACCCGCGCCCCATGTCCACTGTGCGCGCACGACAGGACCCCCGGCACCGGGCCCGGGTCTCGCGGCTGTTCAGCCGGCTGGACCGGGAGGTGTTCCGGACCGTGGCCACCCGCCACTGGCACGGGGCCGATCCCGTGCTGCCGAGGCTGAGTCAGGCGGCCGATCACGGGGTGCTGTGGTTCGCCACGGCGGCCGGGATCGCCGGCCTGGGGCGCGGGGCCCGCTCACGCCGGGCGGCCGTGCGCGGGGTGGCCTCGCTGGCGCTCGCGTCCGCCGTCATCAACACGGTCGGCAAGCGGTCGGTGCGCCGGGCGCGCCCGCTGCTGGAGGCGGTGCCGGTGATGCGGCGGCTCAAGCGGCAGCCGTTCACGACGTCCTTCCCCTCGGGGCATGCCGCGTCGGCCGCCGCGTTCGCCACGGGAGTCGCCCTGGAGTCCCGGGGCTGGGGCGCGGTGGTCGCCCCGGTGGCGGCCTCGGTGGCGTTCTCGCGGATCTACACGGGTGTGCACTATCCGAGTGATGTGCTGGTGGGCGCGGCGCTCGGCGTGGGAGCGGCCTTCGCGGTACGGGGGCTGGTGCCGACGCGCTCACGGCTGCCCCCGCCGGGCCGCCCGCACGCGGACGCGCCCGCGCTCCCGGACGGCGAGGGCCTGGTGGTCGTCGCCAACCGGTACGCGGGCTCGGCGGATTCGGTGGCCGAGGTGGGCAGGGCGCTGCCGAAGGCGGAGCTGGTGGAATGCGGCCCCGCCGAGCTGGACGACGCGCTGGAGAAGGCGGCGCTGCGCGGCCGGGTGCTCGGTGTCCACGGCGGCGACGGAACGATCAACCGGGCGGCGGCCGTGGCGCTGGCGCACGGGCTGCCGCTGGCGGTGTTCCCCGGCGGTACGTTCAATCACTTCACCTACGACCTCGGCGTCGAGTCGGTCCAGGACACCTGCCGGGCGCTCGGACGCGGCGACGCGGTGCGGGTCGATCTGGGCCGGTTCACCCCGGGCCCGCTCACGCCGGCGGGCCGGGCGGAGCACGGCCACTTCCTCAACACCTTCAGCCTGGGCGTCTACCCGGAGCTGGTGAGGATCCGCGAGCGCTGGTCCCCGCGGATCGGCGGCTGGTCCGCCGGAGTGCTCGCGGCGGTGAAGGTGCTGCACGAGGGCCGCCCGCTGGAGGCCGACGTCGAGGGCCGCCGCCGCCCGATGTGGCTGCTGTTCGCGGGCAACGGCGTCTACCGGACGGTGGGCCCGGCCGCGGGCAACCGCCAGGACCTGGCCGACGGCCTGCTGGACGTACGGGTGGTGCACGGCGGGCGCTTCCCCGGGCTGCGGCTGCTGGCGGCGGCTCTCGCGGGGCCGCTGAGCCGCTCCCCCGTGCACGCGGCCGAGCAGCTGCACCGGATCCGGGTCACCGGCCTGGAACCGGGCACCCCACTGGCGTACGACGGCGAAGTGACCGAGGCACCACCGGAGTTGACCGTCTACAAGGCGGTCGCGGCACTCACGGTCTACCGCCCGCAGTCACTGCTCTGACACCCCGGCCGCGGCGGACGCACGCCCCGGAGACCTCACACCACGACCCGCCACGATCGTCCACATGGCAAGATGGGGGTCTCATTATGCGGCCACGGTGTCCTACGGTGTCCCTCACCGGACAGCCCTGCGACAGCGAGGACCCGCCATGCGTGAGACCGCCGTCTACACCCACGGACACCACGAGTCGGTGCTCCGCTCGCACTCCTGGCGCACGGCCGCCAACTCCGCCGCGTATCTGCTCGGCGAGCTGAAGCCGGACACGCGGATCCTGGACATCGGCTGCGGACCGGGCACGATCACCGCCGATCTGGCCGCGCTGGTCCCGCGGGGCGGTGTCACGGGCGTCGACCTGGCGCCGGACATCGTGGACCGGGCTCGGGCGCACGCCGCAGAACGGGGCCTGGACAACACGGAGTTCGCCACGGCCGACGTCAACGCCCTGGAGTACGCGGACGACTCCTTCGACGTCGTCCACGCGCATCAGGTGCTCCAGCACGTCGGCGATCCCGTCCGGGCGCTGCGCGAGATGCGCCGGGTCTGCCGGCCCGGCGGCGTCGTCGCGGTGCGCGACAGCGACTACGGCGCGTTCACCTGGTTCCCCGAGTCCCCGGTGCTCGACACCTGGCGCGGGCTCTACGGCAAGGTGGCCCGCGCCAACGGCGGCGAGCCCGACGCCGGGCGGAAGCTGCTGTCCTGGGCCAGGGCCGCGGGCTTCACCGACATCGTCCCCACCGCGGGCACCTGGTGTTTCGCCACCCCGGACGACCGGGCGTGGTGGAGCGCTCTGTGGGCGGACCGCACGACGGCGTCGGTGTACGCGAGGCTGGCGGTCGACGGCGGCCACACCACGCCGGACGGACTGGCGGCGATCGCCGACGGCTGGCGCGCGTGGGGCCGTCAGGAGGACGGCTGGTTCCTGGTCCCGCACGGCGAACTGCTCTGCCGGGTCTGAGCCCGGCCCGGGGCCCGAACGGAACGGATTCCGCCGCTCGCTCGCGCGAACTACCCTTCTCCGTATGGAGATCCTCGGAACGACGCTGCGCATCTGCGTCGACGACCTGGAGGCCGCGGCGGCCTTCTACCAGCGGCTCACCGGCAGCACCCCGCAGCGATTCGACCGCGGCGGGGTCTCGGCGGCGGCCGTCGGCTGCTTTCTGCTGATGAGCGGCCCGGAGTCGGAGCTGGAGGTGCTGCGGAAGGTGACCGCGACGATCGCCGTGGACGATGTGGAGGACGCGTACGCCACCCTCTCCACGGCGGGCGCGAAGGTGATCGCGGGCCCGGTCTCCACCCCGGGGGGCCGCAATCTGATCGCCGTGCATCCCGACGGCTCGGTCTTCGAGTACGTGGACCGCAGACCCACGGGCTGAGGACGGGACGCCCGGAGCCTACGCGGCGGGCGGCGCCCCCGACCGACCGCGACATGGTCCGGGCCGCTTCCCCGGCTCGGGAAGCAGGCCCCCGGTCACGCCTGCCCGGCCGGAAAACCCCAGGTCACCAACCTGCCTTCGGATGAGGGGTCCCTCCCGGCCGGGAGGCCCCGCCGGGGACGACGGTGTCCGTACCCTCTCCACCGTGCGGGCGGCATCCGTGCCGCGAGGCGGAATCCGGCGGAACGACGCCCCGCACCGCATACGCCCGAGAGCGCCGGAACCCGAACCGCTGACAGCCCCAGGGCGATCGGCGCCCCGTACCGGGCCCGTCCGGCCGGGCCGGACCCTGGCCGGACGGCCAGGGCCGACGGTCACCCCCGCCCCGGGCCGCGGGGGTTCACTCCCCCGGCCGCATCCGGTACTCGTACGCGTCCGGGATCGGCTCGTCCGTCAGCCGGGCCCAGACCTCGTTGAGACTCTCCTCCCCCTCGCGCAGATCCGCCACCTCGAACCCCGCGTCGAAGATGGCCCGGGCCTCGTCGTGGTAGCCCTCGGCGAGGAGGAGCCTGGCGTGGATCAGGCGGAAGCGTCCGCGCTGCTGGACGGCCGGGCGCAGCCGCGCCCAGACCGAACGGGCGTCGACCGTGCGCGAGACCGTGAGCAGGGACTCGATCGCCTCGCGGCCCAGCGCGGCCGTCGCCGCCGTCCAGTTCTCGCCGTCGTCGCGGCGCTCCTGGCACAGGTCCTCGAAGGCTTCCAGATAGCGTTCCGCGGCCCGCTCGGGATGGCCGCCCTCCTGGTCCGCGACGGCGAGGCAGCGCAGCAGCGGCCAGCGGGAGGGCGCGAGTTCGAGCCCGCGCTCCCAGCTGCGCACGGCCTGCGCCAGATCGCCCGCGTGCCACTGGGCCACCCCGAGGTGGTACTCGGTGAGGGGATCGGCGGGCGCGGTCTCCAGCATGTCGCGCCAGGGGGGCGAGACCAGTGAGGGGCCGGGCGGCGTCACCCGGCGGGGCGCGGGCAGCACCCCCGTGGTCAGCAGCTCCCGCCAGGGGGCCTGTTCGTCGCCGAGCGCGGACTCGTCGAAGGGCGTGCCGGGCAGTTTCACTCCCGCGCGCAGGACTTCGAGCGCGCCCCATCCCGACCCGGTGGCGAGGGTGCGGACCGGCTCGGCGTCGGCGCACGGGCGCCATGCCTCGTACGCCGCGTCCACGGCGTCCCTCGGCAGGACGCGGGCGAGCCGGGTCTCCACCTCGGCACAGGCGGCCGCCCAGTTGTCGCCGTGGACGGTGCCCGCGTCGGCGGCCAGCGGTCCGTACGACTCCAGCCAGCTGAACTCCTCGCCGCCCTCCAGCCGTACGTGCTCCAGCTGGGTGCGGGCGAGCCCGGCCTGGATCTCGGCGTATCCGGGGGTGTCCGGTTCGGTCAGCCACCGCTGCCAGCGCCGTCCGCCGCGCCCGGAGCCCCAGACGAACAGCTTGCGCCCGCGCAGGACATCGGTCGACGTCTGGACGAGCCCGCGTCCGCTCTCGTCCAGCGAGGCGATCCATTTGCGCGCCTCGACGGGCACCTCGTAGAAGTAGTCGGCGGGGTGCTCGGTCCGCAGCGGGTACGTCCGGTCCTCGCCCCGGAACTCCGGTACGGGCACCCGGCGCAGGGAGCGTTCGTAGCCGAAGTGCCATGCCTCGTCCGCGGGGGCGAGCACCCGGGTCGTACGGTCCTCCTGGACCGCGATGTTGGACCACCAGTAGACCGGCGCGGCCCGCTCGTGCGGATTGCGGATCCGTACGCCGACATGGAGGAAGTCGGAGTCGGCGGGCAGCCACAGGTCGACCTGGAACGGCAGGTCGCGCAGGCGTTCCCATTCCCAGAGCCTGACCATCTCCCCGCCGTCGGGCGCGGTGACGACGGCGGCGTGCAGGGGGGCGCAGGACAGGGCGGTGTGGCCGGTCGCGCCGATGTTCCACTCGATGCCGCCGGAGTACCAGGCGCCGTTGAGCGCGAAATCGGCGGGCTGGAACACGGGGTTGCGGTAGAGGAGTTCCCGGTTGGCGGGTTTGTGGACGAGCGAGTGGACCCGGCCGCCGAGTCCCGGCAGCACGGTGGCGCGCAGCCGGTCGTTCTCGATGACGATGGCGTCGAGTCCGGTGGGGGTGCGTTCACGGCCGTAGCCGTCGCGTACGCGCTCGGGCAGCAGGGTGCGCAGGGGCTCGTACCCGATCTGCCGGGCCATCTCGCGCGGCAGGTCCCTTCTGGAGCGCTCGTCGATGGCGTGCGTCTCGTCGAGCGTGCGCAGCGCGGGCAGCGGATTCGCCGGTCCCACCGGAGCCGCGGGAAGGGTCAGTACGGTGCGCCGCACGGTCGTGGCCAAGGCAACCTCGCTTCATTCGCAGCGTTGTTCGCAGCTTCGTTCCCGGATGTGTTCACGGATGTGTCCACGGTGGTCTGCATGGGCCGTCCGGCCGGGCGCGCGGGGCGCCAGGGCCGGCCGGAGGGCCGTCGAACAGTCATCCTCCCGCCGAACGGCCTCTCCGCGCGCCGGTCTTCGGCAAATCCTTGGCCTAGGGGGCGAAGGCGTCGACGATCAGGTCGGCGAGCAGTGCTCCCGCCGTGCCACCGGGGTCGAGATCGGGGTCGTAGATGGTCACGTTCATCCCCACGCAGCGCGGTGAGCGCACCAGGGCGCCGAGGATCGGGGTGAGTTCGCGGGGCAGCAGCCCGTCCGGGTCAGGGCTGTCGACGGCGGGCATCACGGTGGGGTCCAGCACATCGGCGTCCAGATGGACCCAGTAGCCGTCCAGGGCGTCGGATCCGAGACTCCGCACGACCCCCGCCGCCGCGTCGGCGGGCCCCCGTGACCGCACCTCTCCCACCGTCAGGACCGGCATCTTCAGCCGGGCCAGTTCCGCCAGGTCCTCGTCGCCGTCCCGGATGCCGATGAGACGGACGTCCTCGTCGCGCAGATAGGGCTTCAGGCCCTCCAGATCGGCCAGGTCGTCCTGGCCCCTGCCGGTCGCGATCGCCAGTTCCTCGCCGCCCGCGGCCCCGATCCGGTCGGAGTTGCCGGTGTGCCGGAAGTCGGCGGAGGCGTCGATCGCGGCGAGTCCGTAGCGCCCGAGGCGGCGCAGCGCGAGGGAGGCGCCGAGCTGGATGGAGCAGTCGCCGCCGAGGACGAGGGTGAAGTCGCCCGCCCGCACATGGCGCTCGACGCGGTCGGCCAGCCGGGGGGTGTACGCGGCGATGGCGGCGGCGTTGAACACACCGTCGCCCTCCTGCCAGCCGCCCCGGTCGTAGCGCGGCGGGACGACGACCCCGCCCTCGGACGCCTTCAGCCGCTGGAGGATCCGCTGCTCCCGCAGGGCTCCGGCGAGTTTGCAGCAGCCGGGGACGGTTCCCGGGGCGGGGGGCCGCAGCCCCAGGTTGGAGGGTGCGTCGACGACGACGATGTTCCGCATGCGTGCCATCCTCACCCGGCGGCCCCGGACGCTCAATCCCCGGGCCTCCGACACGCCATCGGCGCCGACGAGGTCCTCCTCACCGAGACCTGCGAGCCGGACACCCCGAACCACGAACATGACCACCATCGTGGCGAGCTTTCCCGACCTCTCGATGACCGCACTCCCCCCGGCCCGCGCCCCTCAACTTCGCAGTACCCGGTTCGGCTGAGGTGAAGCTCGGCGGGGCCGAGGAAAGCCCGCCCCTGTACCAACCGGGCCCCGCACAAGTGGACCGCACCGAACAGCACAAACCGCTCAACAGGTTTGCTGATGAGCGAGATTCGCGAAGCATCTCGATGGGCCCCTCGATTTCAGTCAGAAGCCACTCGGGGGCGACTCATTTCCCTGTTCTGCAGTCGAGGGGCAGCAGCTACCGTCGCGTTTTGCCGTCGAGGGACGACTTTTCCGTGACTGTATTTCTCTGTTCCCGAGGGGGGAAAGACAAATGAGTTCTCTTGCTACGCGCACAGCGGGCTCGAAGGTCGCCGGCTCTGGCGACTGCGGCCATCGGCCTGATGGCTCCGGTATCGAGCGCCTCCAACGAGAAGAACTGGAACGAGGGATGCCGGGGCTACTGGTACTCCACGTCCGGCCACGGCTACTGCTACGACGCAACGAACTTCCCGTCCTACGGGTACTGGACGACCTACGACTGCAATGCCGAGATCGATACGCAGAACTACGACAAGCTCTACAGGGGGTACGTGGGCAAGTACGACACCCACGAGTGCACGTTCAAGATCAACAAGACACATGTGGGTCTGGGTGTGTAACCAACCAGCACTATGGTGGGCCCGCCGACACGGCGGGCCCACCCCGCGTTTTGGGGAATTCCGCCAATGACGACATATCCTGCCGCTCGACTGACGTCCCTCACACAAGGGTACGGCAGCCGGCGCGTCATCAAAGATCTCGACCTGTCCATCCGGCCGGGGGTCACCGGGCTGCTGGGCCCCAACGGCGCGGGCAAGACCACGCTCTTCCGGACCCTCGCCACCATCGCGCCGCCGCGGAGCGGGCGGCTGGAGCTGTTCGGCAAGCCCGTCACCGGCGAACGGCAGGCGCGGCGAGCCCGTCGTCGCATCGGTTACCTCCCGCAGGACTTCGGTTACTACCCCGCGTTCTCCGTCACGGATTTCGTCCGCTACTGCGCCTGGCTGCGTGAGGTTCCCTCCAGGAAGGCCGAGTCGGCGACCAGGGAGGCGCTCGCTGCCGTCGGGCTGGCCGACCGCGCCCGAGACCGTATGAAGTCACTGTCCGGCGGCATGCTCCGACGGGCCGGGATCGCCGCCGCCATCGTCGGGGCCCCTCCCCTGCTCCTGCTCGACGAGCCGACCGTCGGCCTCGACCCCGCGCAGCGCCTCGACTTCCGCGAGCTCATCCGCTCCCTCGCCCACGCGGGGACGGCCGTCGTCCTCAGCACGCACCTGGTGGAGGACATCGGTGCGGCCTGCGACACCGTCCTCGTGCTGAGTGACGGGCGGATAGGTCACAGCGGTACCCCGCGGCAGCTGGCGGAGCTGGCCGCGCCGGCGGCTCCGGGCGACAGTCCCCTGGAGCGCGGCTACATGACGGTGCTCGGCAGCCGCCGGCCGAACGAGGGAGCCGCGTGCTGACCGCCTACCGCATCGAGCTGCGTCGCTCACCCCTTCTGACGGCGTTCCCCGTGATGATCGCGGTGGACCTGCTGGTGCTCTTCGGGCGGTCCCGGTACTGGATCGGCGTGTGGCCCGAGGCGAGCGTGGCAGCCCAGGTCGTCACGCTGTTCCTGGGGCCCGTGCTCGCCGGCGTCTCCGCCTGGCAGGCCGGACGGTCCTCCCGCGCGGGGATGCCCGAGAGCCTGCTCGCGGCCGCCCGGCCCGGCTGGCGAATCCAGGCCGCACGGCTGGCCGCCACCCTCACGCTCGGCTTCCTCGCGTACGTGGTCGGCTGCCTGACCGCCACGGCCGTCTCATTCGGCGACGCGGGCCCCGGCTTCCTGTGGCCGTCCTACCTCCTGCTGGGCGCCTCCACCCTGATCATCTTCGCGTCCGTGGGCCATCTCGCCGGACGGTGGTGGCCCTCGGCGGCCTTCACCCCCGTCGTCTGCGCCCTGGGCTGCTTCATCAGCATGCTGGCGCTCCCGTTCAAGTTCAACGTCCTCGCGGGGCCGCCGGACCAGCACCTGCGCCCGCTGCCGGTCGCTGTGCGCCTGCTGTGCGCACTCGCCCTGGCAGCGCTGGCGGTGACGGCACCACCGCTGCGCAGGAGCGCCGAGCGCCAGATGCCCCGCCACGGAACACCCCCGCACATCCGCGGTGCCGCCATCGGATCGGCAGCAGCCACCCTCATCGCACTGGCCGCGGCACCGGCCGCCGGTGAACTGCGCGTCGAGCGCCCGGTGCCGGCGACGGCTCCGCTGTGCGAGCGCGCCGAGAGGGGCGCACCGCGGGTGTGCGTGTGGCCCGAGCACCGCAAGTACCTGCCGGAACTGACTCGCATGGCCCAGCGCCTGGGCCGGTCCGCTCAGCCCTGGCTGAAGTCACCCGACGTGTTCCACGAGTTCGGGCTGCGGCGAACCAAGTGGGGCGACCGCGGGTTCGACATCGCCGAAGGGCATGTACGTACCGCGGCGATCGCCATGGCCGACCTGGTGTTCACCACGTCGCTGGGCCGCTGCCTTCCTCCCCGGGAGGAGAGCCGCGCCCGGCGGGCCATGGACAACATCCGCCACTGGCTCGAGTACCGCTCCACGGGCCAGGACCCGGCTGTCGCCGACGAGGGACTCCACATGGAAGGTGTCTCCGCCGCCCAGCGCGAGGCGACCAGGGCCGCACGGATGCCCGAGACCGGGCAGCGGAAATGGCTCGCTCAGGAGCGCGGCCACCTTCTTCGGGACCCCTCCTGGTGCAAGCCTGATGACCGGTTCTGACCTGCTCCGGTATGCAAGAGTCCACCGGGGAGCGCCAGTCCTGGCGGGAACGGCCGCTATCGCCCTGCTCTCGGCATTCTTCGGCGGCACCCATGTAGCGCTTCCCTCCATCGGCTCCGGAGGAGTCACCACCGGCGTGCCCTTCCGGCACGAACTCCCGCTTCTGTCGGCCGTCTTCCTCACGGCGACACTCGACGGCGCCATGTCGGCACATGACGACATGGGGACATCCGCGATGCACCGGTCCCGCGTCGCGTACTGCGTCGCGCTGACACTGGTGGCTTGCGCCTTCTCCTTCAGCACCGAGGCACTCGCCGTCGGCGCACAGGCCGGAGTCGTCTTCGTCCGGTCCCTGCTGATCTGGTTCGGTCTCGCCCTGCTGTCGGTGAGGCTGCTGGGGCACCAACTCGGCTGGAGCATCCCCCTGGCTTCGGCCTTCTTCCTGATCTGGTATCCCCACAACTGGTGGGACTGGACGGCCAACCCGTCCACTGACCTCTTCAGCTGGGCTGTGGCCGCGATCGCTCTGTCCGTCGGAGTGGCCGCGACCGCGGCGACTCCCTGGCGGAGGAGAGCCTTCCTCCGCGGGCAGGGCTCGCCAAGTGGAGAGAGACCCTCACGATGAGCTGGAAACGGGTCCTCTTGTCCGTGCCGCGGACTCGGTCTCCTGGCCGGGGCGGCGGGGTGGTGTGCCAGCGGACCGGGAGGTCCGTGCGGAGGCGTCCTCGAACTCCCCGGCCCCCGACGATCCCCCGGCCCGGTGCCCGGCCGCCTACCGGGCCCGCCGGTGGAAGAAGAGCCCCCCGCACAGGGCACCGATGATGAACATCAGCAGCAGCGCAAGATAGAGCGGCATGGTGACCAGCGGGACGATCAGCCGGATCTTGACCTGCTGGGTGTTCTCGGCCATGAAGACGATCGCGAGGGCCACCAGCACCAGGACCGTGGTCCGGGCGGGGGTGAACCAGGCCCCGGCGCGGCCCCTGCCGCTCTTCCGCACTCTCGGTGCTTCCTTTGAGATCATGTGACCAGGATGGGCTCGCGGCGGCCCCGGGGGCGGAGTGGACTCGGCCGTACGGGTGAGAGAGACCCGGGCCGCTCCGGCGCCGACGTCCGCCCGGGTGGCACCCGCGGCCGGGGCGCGTGCGCTCGGCACCGGCGCCGGCGGGCGGCCGGGTTCAGAGCAGTGCCGGTTCCTCCAGCGTCAGCGTCCCCGCGTCCGCGTCCAGCACCGCCGCCGCCCCCAGCGGAATGGTCTGATGGGTGTCACCGTGCCCGAAGCCCAGTTCCTCGACCACCGGTACGCCCAGCCCGCCGAGCCGGTCCCGCAGGACCTCCCGTATCCGCTCGTACGGCCCGCAGCCCACCCATGAGCCGAGGGCGACGCCCGCGACACCGTCGAGCAGGCCGGAGCGCAGCAACTGGGTGAGGATGCGGTCGAGCCGGTAGTCCTCCTCGCCGACGTCCTCCAGGAGGAGGAGCCCGCCGCGCCCGGACGGCCGGGCGTGCTCCGTGCCCACGTCGGCGGCGATGAGGCTGGCGCAGCCGCCGAAGGTGACGCCCCGGGCGCGGCCGGGAACCATCGCGCGGGCGGTCCCGAGACCGAGCACCCGGACGGTCCCGGGCTCGAAGAGGGTGGCCCGCAGGGACTCCCGGGTGGCCTCGTCCTTGAGGAAGGCCGGGGTACCGGCCATCGGCCCGTGCAGGGTGGCGAAGCCCGCCCGCAGTGCGAACGCCTCGTGCAGCGCGGTGATGTCGCTGTATCCGACGAACACCTTGGGCCCCGCCGCCCGGATCGCCGCCCAGTCGAGCAGATCGGCCATGCGCTGCGCGCCGTAGCCGCCGCGCGCGCAGATCACGCCCGCGTACGCGGGGTCGCACCAGGCTTCCGTCAGATCCCGGGCGCGCTCCTCGTCACCGGCGGCGAGATAGCCGAGCCGGGGGCGCTCGCTCCTCACGTGCGGCATCACGACGGGGTCGAGACCCCAGCCGCGCAGCACGCCCAGGCCCTCGTCGAGGCGCTCACCGGGCACGGGCCCGCTGGGCGCGACCACGGCGACCCGGTCCCCGGGCGTGAGCCGCCGCGCCCGGGCCAGGGGGGCGAGGCTCATCGCTTCATTTCCAGGAGGGGGACGTCGGGGCGCTCGATACCGAAGGTCTGGGCGTACAGGGAGAGTTCGGCCTCCAGCGCGCGGACCATGGTGTCGGCCCTGCGGAAGCCGTGGCCCTCGCCCTCGAAGGTGAGGTACGCGTACGGGACACCGCGTCCCGCCATCCGGGCGATGAACCGTTCGCTCTGTGCCGGCGGGCAGATCACGTCGTCGAGGCCCTGGAGCAGCAGGAAGGGCGCGCTGATCCGGTCGGCGTGTTCGAGCGGTGAGCGCTCCCGGTAGCGGGCGGGGACCTCGTCGAGCGGTCCGATCAGGGAGTCCAGATACCGGGACTCGAAGTCATGGGTCCCGTCGCCGGCCCAGCCCAGCAGGTCCAGCACGGGGTAGCTGATGGTGCCGCAGGCGTAGACATCGGTGCCGGCCAGCGAGGCGGCGGTGGTCCAGCCGCCGGCGCTGCCGCCGCGGACGGCGAGGCGCGCCGGGTCGGCGGTGCCCTCGGCCGCCAGCGCGCGGGCGACGGCGGCGCAGTCCTCCACGTCCACGACGCCCCACTGTTCGCGCAGCCGTTCGCGGTACTCCTTGCCGTATCCGGTGGAGCCGCCGTAGTTGACCTCGCAGACACCGATGCCCCGGGAGGTGAAGTAGGCGATCTCCAGATCGAGGACGAGCGGGGACCGGCCGGTGGGTCCGCCGTGCGCCCAGACGACGAACGGCGGCAGCTCATGGCCGGGGGCGGCCCGGTCGGGGTTGTGGGGCGGGTAGACGTGCGCGTGGATCTCGCGGTTGTCGGGTCCGCCGAAGGTCCGGATCTGGGGCTCGGGGTAGTACACGGGGTCCACCGGGTCGTCGTGGGCCGAGCCGATGACCCGGGTGTGGCCGGTCCGGGTGTCCAGTTCGACGATCTCGTACGCGCTGCGCGGGCTGGCGGCGACGCCGATCACCCGCTCGCCGTGCACGACGAGGTCGGGCGCCCACTCCGTCCAGGGACCGGCCGCGTCGACGACCTCGCCGGTGTCCGGGTCGAGGATGCCGAGCGAGGTGGCGCCCCGGCCGTGGATCACGGCGATCGGTCCGTCCGCCAGGGGCTGGAACCACCTCAGGCCGATCTTCCACAGGGGTCCGCCGAACTCCTCGCGGCGGCCCGGGCACAGGAGGGTGCTCGCCACCACGCCGGGCACAAGGTTCTCGGGCCGGATGCGGTGCGGCTCCCACCAGTCGCCGATGTCGGAGACGAAGACCAGGGAGCCGTCCGGGGCCCACTCCACCTGGCAGATCGATTCGTCGGTGTCGCCCACGAGCGGGCGTACGCCGGTGAACGGCCCGTCCCCGGTGATCTCGCCCAGCATCACGACGGTGCCGTCCCACGGCATCTGCGGATGGTCCCAGGCGATCCAGGCGGCGTGCCGTCCGTCCGGCGAGAGCCGTGGACCGGTGGTGAACCGGTGCCGGTCGTCGGTGAGTTCCCGTACGGCCGCGCGGTCGCCCGCGGCCGAGCCGTCCAGGGGCACGGCGGCGATCACCCTGCGTACGTCGGTCGGCCGCTCCCCGGTGAACTCCTCCAGGACGCACCAGACCTCGCCGTGTTCGATCCGGATCTGCGGATCGGCCCAGCGCAGTCCGCCGCCGACGGCGGAGAGGGGGGTCAGGGGGCGCGGACGGGCGCCGGGCGTGTCCGGCTCGTACGCGTACAGCCGCTGGTCGGGGAAGTGGACGAAGACGACGACCGGGTTGCCCCGGGCGTCCGTCGCGCCCGCCCAGGGGTGTCCGCCGTACTCGACGACCCGGCTGCGGACGTTCCAGGGGGCGGGCAGGACCGGTTCCTCCGCTCCGTCGGCGCGGCGGCGGACCAGGGCCCGCCGGCCGCCCTCGGCGGGGCGCGGCGCGGTCCACCAGACCTCGTCCCCGACCAGGCCGAGGTATTCGGGCCGTCCGTCGTGCGAGGCGGCGAGCCCGGCGCCGATCGGCGACGGCCAGGTTCCGTACGCTCCCGTGGGTACCATGTCCGACTCCCCTACGCCGACCGGAGGTAGTGGTCGAGGACGTTGACGCCGAAGTGGAGGGCCTCGACCGGGACCCGCTCGTCGACTCCGTGGAACATCGCCGCGTAGTCGTAGCCCAAGGGCAGTTTCAGCGGGGAGAAACCGTAACCGGTGATGCCGAGCCGGGAGAACTGCTTGGCGTCCGTGCCGCCCGCCATGCAGTACGGGACCACGTGGCCGTCCGGGTCGAAGCGCTCGACGGCGGCGGCCAGCCCGCGGAAGGCGGGCGAGTCGACGGGGGCCTGCAGCGGCACCTGGCGGTGCTCGAACTCCCACTCCACATCGGGTCCGGTGAGCCGGTCCATGGTCTCGCGGAACTCGTCCTCCGTCCCCGGGAGCATCCGTCCGTCGATGTACGCGGTGGCATGGCCCGGGATCACGTTGATCTTGTATCCGGCGTCGAGCATGGTCGGGTTGGCGCTGTTGCGGATGGTCGGCTCGACGAGGGCGGCGGCCGGGCCGAGCGAGGCGATCAGCGCGTCCGGGTCGAAGCCTTCGGCGTACACGTCGGTGTCGATGCCGTGGAGCCGGGCCAGTTCGGCGAGGGCGGCGCGCACGGTCGGGGTCAGGCGCACCGGCCAGGAGTGGTCGCCGATCCGGGCGACGGCGGCGGCGAGCCGGCTGACCGCGTTGGCCCGGTTGACCTTGGAGCCGTGTCCGGCCCGGCCGTGGGCGGTGAGTTTCAGCCAGGCGGTGCCGCGCTCACCGGCGGCGATCGGATAGAGCCGCAGACCGTCCGCGGTGTGGAAGGTGAAGGCCCCGGACTCGCTGATGCCCTCGGTGCATCCCTCGAAGAGGCCGGGGTGCCGGTCGGCGAGGAAGCCCGAGCCGTCCTCGGCGCTGGCCTCCTCGTCGGCGGTGAAGGCGATGACGATGTCCCGGCGGGGCCGGACACCGGCGCGCGCCCAGGCCCGGACGACGGCGAGGATCATCGCGTCCATGTTCTTCATGTCGACCGCGCCCCGGCCCCAGACCACGCCGTCGCGCACCTCGCCGGAGAAGGGGTGCACCGCCCAGTCGCCGGGCTCCGCGGGGACGACGTCGAGATGGCCGTGGACGAGGAGGGCGTCGGCCGAGGGGTCGGTGCCCTCGATCCGGGCGACGACGTTGGTCCGCGCGGGGGTGCGCTCCAGCAGCACGGGGTCGAGTCCGGCGGCGGCCAGCCGCTCGGCGGTGTACTCGGCGGCGGGCCGTTCGGCGCAGTCGCCGCCGCCCCGGTTGGTGGTATCGATCCGGATCAGCTCGGAGGTGAAGGTGACCACCTCGTCGAGCGCCTGACGGTCGACGGGGGTCACCTCGCCCGGAAGCGCCGGGCCTCCGCTGGTTGTGGTCACATCAGCCATACTGCTCCTCCATCGCCGCCGAGACGATCGTCGTGACCGCTTTGAAGGTGCGAATGGTGTCGTACATGGTCTCACCGGTGTACGCGACCGTCCGCTCGCCGGTGGCCTCGACCCCGGGCACCACGGTGGCGGCGGCCCCGAGATGGTCGGCGTCGAACTCCAGCTCGACGGTGAACGGGCCGCCCCTGACCGGGTCGTGCCGGACGGCGAGCCCGGCCGCCTTCCCGGCCGCGGCCCGGATGTCGGCGGCGGTGCGGGCGGGGGTGCGGCACACCGCCGCGTACCGCGAGACGTGGTCCTTCACCGCGACCTTGCGGGCCTCGGGCGCATAGCGCTCCGCGTCCGCGCAGGTGAGGTCGTCCCCGGTGACGAGTACCACCGGAACGCCGTACTCCGCGACCACGTGGGCGTTCAGCAGGCCCTCGCTCGCGCGCTCGCCGTTCAGCCGGACGGTGGTGATCGCGTTGGCGAGGTAGGTGTGGGCGAGCACTCCCTCGCTGCCCGCTCCCGTGTGGTATCCGACGAAGGCGATGCCGTCGACGTCGCCGTGCTGCACACCCTCCACCATGGCGAGCGGCTTGTGGCGCCCGGTGAGCATCTCCACGCGCTCGTCCAGGTGTTCCAGGAGCAGGTTGCGCTGGGTCCAGTGCGCCTCGTTGATGAGTACCTCGTCGGCGCCGCCGTCGAAGAAGCCGAGCGCCGCCGCGTTCACGTCGGAGGTGAACATGCTTCTGCAGCGCTCCCACTGAGGGGTGCCCGGCAGCACGTCCGCCGGCCAGGTGACTCCGGTCGCGCCCTCCATGTCGGCGCTGATGAGGATTTTCATAGCTCACTCTAACCCTGCCCGATCCCGGTGAACCTCCCCAGGTCAGAGCGGGGACGGCGCCTGCCGGGCGGCTCGCGCCACGTACGTTCCGGCGGCGGACCGCCGCCGGGACGCAGGCGGCGCGGAAGGGTTCCGGGGTGACGAGGCCCGCCCGGAAGACCCGTGTGCCGACGGGGCCGTCCGTGGCCGGTGTCCCCCGGGGCGGGGAACCCCGGGGGCGCGGCACGACGAGCACGTCCGCCGGGCGGTGGAGTACCGGCGCCGGCGCCGAGCACGGTCCGCCCGGCCCGGCCCGTGGTCACCCCGAGGGGTGACCGTCAGGAGGGGCCCTCCAGGGGCCGGATGTGGACGCACACGTTTCCGGTGCCGCCGAGCTGAATACGCCCCCCGGGTCCCCACACCCGTCCCCGCGCGCCCCGTCACCTCTGGGCGGGAAGCCTGCTGCCGCCGGCGGCCGGGAGGTCCTGCCCGGCCAGGAGCCCGGCCTGCCGACGCCGGTAGACGGCCACGCTGCGGAGCTTGATGTCCTCGTAGCCGCGCACGGTGTCGGGCAGTTCGGCGAGCTCCTTCGCCAGCCGGAGGTCGGGCTCGCCCGTTTCGAGGACCCGCAGGAGCGTGGCGCGGTAGTCGTCGACGAGGGAGCGCTCGACGCGGCGCACCTGCGCGTACCCGAAGAGGTCCAGCCGGGTGCCGCGTACACCGCGCATCGCGTGCAGGATCCGGAACACCGGGCGGGCCCATGGGCCGAGCCCGATCTTGCGCCGCACGCCGAGGGCCCGCAGAACGGGCGGGTGGAGGCGGTGGGTGACGCGGGAGCCCGCGCCGAACTGCGACTCGATCTCCTCACGGACTCTCTCGTCGAGCGCGAGCCGGGCGACCTCGTACTCGTCCTTGTAGGCCATCAGCTTGTAGAGGTTGCGGGCGACCGCCTCGGTGACTTCGCAGGTCCCGTCATCGAGGCGGCGGATCCGCTCGACGTACCGGGCGTAGTCGCGGGCGTAGCGCTCGTTCTGATACGCGATCAGGTCAGGGACCCTGATGTCGAGGAGCCGGGCGAGCTCGCTGCCGGGCTCGGCGGCGACGAGGGACCTCACCCGGGCGGTCGCCGGGTGGGCGGGCCGCGGGGTGCGGGGACGGGCCGCCGGGACGGCGGCGGCGAGGGCGTCGGGGTCGGCGAGCAGTTGCCGGCCGCGCCGGAACGCCTGGATGTTGGCGTCCACCGCCGTGCCGTTGAGGGTGATGGCCCGCTCGATCGACTCCGCCGTCACCGGCAGGGCTCCGCTCTGGTACGCCACGCCGAGCTGGAGGACGTTGGCGTACTGGTCCGCGCCGAACAGCGTCTCGGACCGGTCCCGGGCGTCCAGGTAGTACGCGCGGGCGCTCGCCGCCCCGATGGCGTCCCTGATCCGGTCCTGGCCGGGGAAGGAGACGGCGGTGTCGACGATCATGCGGCCGGTGGGGACCTCGGTCGTGGAGACCACGGAAACGGTACGGCCGGGATCGGCGACGGCGAGGTACTTGCTCTCGGCGCCGACCAGCAGATCGCAGACGAGGTAGAGGTCGCACTCCGCGTCGGCGAGCTTCGCGGCCTGCTCCACAGTCGTGGAGGTGATCTTGACGTCGGAGACGACGGCGCCGCCCTTCTGCGCCAGGCCGGTCTGGTCGAGGGTACGGACCCGCTTGCCGTCGAGGACGGCCGCGGTGGCGATGATCTGGGCGACGGTGACGACGCCCGTGCCGCCGACCCCGGCGATCCGCAGGGTGAACTCGCCCCGGTCCGCCGCCTGTTCGCGGTCGTGCCCCTTCGGCCCGGCGGGCGCGGGCAGCTCGGCGGCGGCGAGGTCCGGCAGCGTCCGCCGCTCCTTGCGCCCGCCGGGGGTCACGGTCATGAAAGAGGGGCAGTCCCCGTCGAGGCAGGAGTAGTCCAGATTGCAGGAGGACTGGTCGATGATCGTCTTGCGGCCGAACTCGGTGGTGACGGGCTGGACCGACAGACAGTTGGACTTGGTGCCGCAGTCGCCGCAGCCCTCGCAGATGCGTTCGTTGATCACGACCCTCGTCGTGGGGGTCTCGGTCCTGCCGCGCCGGCGCTTGCGGCGCTTCTCGGCGGCGCACTCCTGGTCGTGGATGAGCACGGTGACACCCGGGATGGCGGCCAGTTCCTCCTGACTGGCGATCAGCTGGTCACGGTGGCGGACCTCGACGCCCTTGGGCAGCCGGGTCCCGCGCAGCCGTTCGGGCGCGTCGCTGGTGACGATGACCTTGCCGGCTCCCTCCAGGAGGAGCAGGGCGGCGACCTTCTCGACCGGGAGGCCGCCGACCGCCTCCTGGCCGCCGGTCATCGCCACGGCGGAGTTGTACAGCAGCTTGTAGGTGATGTTGACCCCGGCGGCGACGGCGGCCCTGACGGCGAGGCTGCCGGAGTGCGTGAAGGTGCCGTCACCGATGTTCTGGACGAAGTGGTCGTCCTCGATGAAGGGGGCCATGCCGATCCACTGGGCGCCCTCGCCGCCCATCTGGGTCATTCCGACGACGTTGCCGACCTGTTCGGGCTCCATGAACACGGCCATCGTGTGGCAGCCGATCCCCGCGCCCACCAGCGATCCCTCGGGGACCTTCGTGGAGGAGTTGTGCGGGCAGCCGGAGCAGAAGTACGGGGTCCTCGTCAGCAGCGGCAGATCGATCCGGCCGCGCCGGCGCGAGGACTCGGCGGGCGCCACCTCCCCGTACGCGGACAGCCTGCGGGCGAGGCCTGCGGCGACGGTCTCGGGGCCCAGCTCCCCGATCGCGCTGAACAGCGCCGACCCGTCGGGGCCGCGCTTTCCGTGCACACAGGGCGCGCCGGGCATTCCGTAGAGGATCTCCTTGACGGCGGCCTCGACGAAGGCGCGCTTCTCCTCCACGACGACGATCTCGCGCAGTCCGGCCGCGAACTCGCGTACGACGGTGGGCTCCACGGGGTGGATGGCGCCCAGCTTCAGCAGTCTGACCCCGAACCGGGCGAGTCCCGCCTCGTCCAGACCGAGGCCGCGCAGGGCCTGCATCACATCCAGATGGGACTTGCCCGCGGTGATGATGCCGACGCGGTCGTCCGGGGTGCTCGCGAGGATCCGGTTGACCCCGCTGACCCGCAGATACTCCTCGGCGAGCGGCAGGCGCACCGTCATCAGGCTGCGCTCCAGCGCGGCGAGCGAGCTGCCGAGCAGCTGTCCGCTGGGGCGGTGGGTGTAGGCGCGGGCGGGCATCACCGGAGGAGTCCACGTGGGGCGCACGACCGCGCTGCCGGCCGCGTCGGCGACATTGGCGACGACCTTCATGGCCGTCCACACCCCGGCCGCTCTCGACAGCTCGACCGCGTGGAACCCGAGGTCCAGGATGTCCTGGGAGTCGGCCGGATAGAAGACGGGCACGGCGAGATCGGCCAGGGCCAGTTCGGAGGCGCAGGGCACCGAGGACGACTTGGCGGCGGGGTCGTCGCCGACGAGGGCGAGCGCGCCGCCGCGGGGTGCGGTGCCGACGAGATGGGCGTGGCGCAGGGCGTCGGTCGCGCGGTCGAGTCCGGGGGCCTTCCCGTACCAGAGTCCGAGGACGCCGTCGGAGCGCAGCCGGCCCACCTCGCCCGCGAGCTGGCTTCCCATGACGGAGGTGGCGGCCAGTTCCTCGTTGAGGCCCGGCCGGAACACCACGTCGTGTGCGTCGAGCAGGGGGGTCCGGCGCAGGAGTTCCAGATCGAATCCGGCCAGCGGCGAGCCCTCGTATCCGGAGACGAACGCGGCGGTGCCGAGTCCGGTGCGCCGGTCGTGCCGGATCCGGTCGAACAGCAGCCGCACCAGGGCCTGCACCCCGGTGAGATAGATCCCGCCGTCCTCACGCAGATAGCGGTCCTCAAGGGTGAATCCGTGCGACGTCCCCGTCGGATCCGTCGGAGCATCCACTGGAGTCATGCGATCGCCTCACTCAGACCGGCCCGGCATACTGTTCAATTGGCACAGATGCTAGGAGTAGGGACCATACTTCGGTCAATGAGATGAGCGGATCACTGGGCCAATGGCCCAGCACTCATCCGGTGTCCGACACACGGAAGGGCCATCGGTACACCCATGGACGACCTCGATGTCTCACTGCTGCGGCTTCTCGTGGAGGAACCCAGGGCGGGAATGCGGGAATACGCGCGTGTCCTGGGCGTCGCCAGGGGCACCGTGCAGGCCCGGCTCACCCGGCTGGAGCGGGACGGGGTGATCGACGACTACGCCCCGAAGCTGAGCCCGGCGATGCTCGGCTACCCCGTCCTGGCACTGGTGCACCTCCATGTGGCGCAGGGCCGGCTGGAGGATGTGATCGGCTCGCTCCAGGCGCTCCCGGAGGTGCTGGAGGCGCACTCCATCGCGGGCGAGGGTGATCTTGTGTGCCGGGTGGCGGCCAAGGACAACGCCTATCTGGAGTACGTCATCCAGCAGTTGGTCAGAGTGCCGGGCGTCGTCCGCACCAAGACCGAGGTCATCCTGTCGGAGCGGGTGCGCTACCGCGTCCTGCCGCTGGTGGCCCGGCCCGGCCGGCCCGTGGCGGGGAGCTGACCGCGCGCCGCTCCCGGGCGGCTCCCGGGAGCCGTCGCCGGGGGGTGTCGCCGCCCGTCGCGGAGGCGGGGGTTCCGGTGTGCTCCCGGTGGGGCTCAGGTGTTGCGGCCCACGATCAGCCAGGTGGAGGGCAGTTCGATCCGTGAGCCGTTCTCCTCGTACTCGGTCGTCGTCAGCGGCAGATCGCCGCTCGCGAGGACGGAGAGACCCGCCGTGTGGACGAGGTCGGCCACAGCGGCGTCGGGTACGGCTCCGGGCACGACGCCGTGGCGGAAGACGGGCAGCAGCTTCGCGGGCGGGCCGGACTCCGCCTGGGCGAGCTGGGCCAGCCGGGGACCGGCCGCCTCCGCCAGCTCGACCACGAAGGCGCGCCCGTGTTCGCCGACCAGGACCGCGATCGTGTCGGCGAGCGGCTGCCGGTCCTTGGGGTCGCACTGGTGGAGGACCCCGCGCATATAGACATTGCAGTCGCCCAGTTCCCCGTGCAGCCGGGCCACCGCGTCCGGGTCCACGGCGTCGAGCTGACGGAAACGTATCTCCCCGGACGGGAGGTGCCCGCCCGGGGCACGCGCCGCCGGAGTGCCCCCGCCGGACGTCTTCTCCCGCCACTCGGCCCGCCGCTTTCGCCGCAGCTCGCTCTGGTGCTTCTCCTGCCGTCTGGCCAGCTCTATCGCGGCGGACGACAGATCGATGCCCACCACCAGGGGGAAGCGGTCGGCCAGGAACCGGGTCTGGGTGCCGTTGCCGCAGCCGAGATCCAGCAGGGGGAGCGCGGGGGCGTCGACATACGGTTCGTAGATCGCCAGATGCGGTCCGGCGGTGAGCGCCGGTTCGGTGTCCCAGAAGACCTCGCCGGGCTCACCGGTCGCCTCGTTCCAGAAGCCCTCCCAGGCCTCCCTGTAACGATGTGTGACGCTCATGACCAGCTCCCCAGGGTGAATGACATCACGTCAAGATCGGTTTATCGCGCATGAGTTGTCACGGCAAGCGGCCGGGGGCGCCCTCGGTGTGACAACCGCCGCACCGCCGTGCCGGATCCGGGCGGCGCTGCCCGGCGGCCGGTCAGCGCAGGGGGACCTCGAACCACACCGTCTTGCCCCCGGCGGTGCGGCTCGCGCCCCACTCCCGTGCCAGCGAGCCGACCACTCTCAGCCCGCGCCCGCGCTCGTCGTCCGGGCCGCAGTCCAGCAGGACCGGCAGGGTGTGGTCGTCGTCCGACACCTCGCACAGCAGTGTTCCGGAGCGTACGAGCCGCAGTTCGGCGCGGTCGCCGCCCGCGTGCCGTACGGCGTTGGCGACCACCTCGCCGACGAGCAGTTCCACGGTCGGCCCCACCGCCGCCAGGCCCCAGCGGCGCAGCTGTCCGGCGACCAGCCGCCGCGCTCTGGCGGCCTCGCCCGGTTCCAGGGACAGTTCCCAGGAGGCGACGGAGTCGGCGGGGATGCCGCCCAGGCGGGCCATCAGCAGGGCGACGTCGTCCTTGCGTCCGCCCCGGGCGCCGAGGGCGCGGATGGCGGTGTCGCAGGCGTCGTCCATGGACGCGGCCAGGTGCGCGGCGGATTCGCAGAGGGCGGCGAGCCCCAGACCGATGTCCTCGCCCCTGACCTCCACCAGCCCGTCGGTGCACATCACCAGCCGGTCACCGGGCGCCACCGGCACCCGGCGGCTCTCGAAGGGGACCTGCCCGACCCCGATCGGGGCCCCGGTCGGCAGGTCGAGCAGTTCGCCGCGGCCGTCGGCGGCACGGACCAGCACGGGCGGCAGATGGCCCGCGTTCGCGATCACCAGCTCATGGCCGATGGGGTCGTAGACCGCGTAGAGACAGGTCGCGAGATAGTTCTCGCCGAGGCGCCGGGCGAGGTCGTCGAGATGGCGCAGCAACCGCTCGGGCGGCAGATCGAGGGCCGCCATGGTCTGTACGGCGGTCCGTAACTGGCCCATCATCGCGGCCGCGTGCAGGCCGTGGCCCATCACATCGCCGACGACCAGCGCGACCCGTGAGCCGGGCAGTTCGACGGAGTCGAACCAGTCGCCGCCGACCCGGCCGCGCCGGGTGCCGGGCAGATAGCGGGTGGCCGTGTCGCACCCGGCGAATCTCGGGGTGACCTGGGGCAGCATCGAGTCCTGGAGGGTCTCGGCGACCAGCTCCTGCCGGGTGTACATCCGGGCGTTGTCGAGGACGAGCCCGGCGCGGGCCGCCAGTTCGGCCCCGGTGACCCGGTCCATGTCGTTGAAGGCCGGGCGCCGCGGGTGGCGGAGCAGGATCATGAACCCGAGGACGACATCGCGGGCCTTGAGCGGCACCACCAGCAGGGAACGGCCGTTGATCAGCGGCCTGATGTCCCGCTTCTCGAACTGCGAGGCGATGGCCGTGCCCAGCTGCTCGCTGATCCTGGGCACCAGCACGGGATCGCCGGTGGTCACGCACCGGAAGAAGGGCGTGTGCTCGGGGAACGCCATGGACTCGCCGACCGGCACCACGTCGTCCCAGCGGCCCGG
The DNA here is from genome assembly GCF_042873655.1 of Streptomyces sp. NPDC004609. Lineage (NCBI taxonomy): Bacteria > Bacillati > Actinomycetota > Actinomycetes > Kitasatosporales > Streptomycetaceae > Streptomyces > Streptomyces sp. NPDC004609. The sequence continues at coordinate 47,009 of NZ_JBIALS010000044.1, forward strand.
TTCGTCCACATGCTCGACGGCGACCAGGTGCCACATCGTGGTGGCGTCGGGCGGACCGTCCGGGAGCGCCCCGGCGACCGGAAGCAGATCGGCGGCGGGCCTGCCCACCGCCTCCTCGCGAGTGGGGCCGAACAGCCGCCGCGCACCGGTCGACCAGTGCGACACCAGGCCGGCGCCGTCCACGACGACCACGGCAAGCGGAATCCGGCCGGACACGGCGTACTGCCGCGGCACCCTCGGCGGAACACCACTGTCCATGGGTGGGAGGCTCCTTTCCCGCGCCTGGATTCGCGGCTCGCTCCACGGTACGGCGCTCGGGACGGCGTGCGCGGGGCAACGGCTGAATAGGTCGTGCGCCCGCGTGAATCCGCTGTTCCTTCGCACTGTTGGGGGAATGATCCCGTCCGTATGCCCGGGCCGGAACCGCGTTCGAAGCGTCCGTCACCCACGGCCGCGGAACGGTGGCGACCGGCGGGTAACCTGCGGCGACGCCCGAGCGTCCCTCCGGCGCGAGGCCGACGAAGCGGAAGGTTCCCCAGGGGCCGGTGGTACGGGTGTGGACCACCCGGCCCGGATGCCCGGGGAGGGAACGCGCGCTTCCGTTGCGGGCGGGCCGGCTTCCGGCGCCTGCCGTGCGCGTGCGGCCCACGGGCCCGCCCCCGAGGCCGATGCCCCGATGCGCTCACGCGTGCGATGGGCCGATGCGTTCGGCGTACCGACGTGTGCGATGTGCGGAGGTGTGCGTTGTCCCGATGCGCCCGGGTATCGGTCCGACCGCTGTGCCCCGGCGCGTCAGGGGCGCGTTGGGCGCTCGGCTGGGGCTTTCCCGCGGCCCGTGGTGCGCGGGGCGCAGCACGACACCGCGGGGAAAGCCACTCGAAACGGTGAGTGTTACCGCGACCGCGACGGGCTCGGCGCCCTGCCGCCGGACGGGGTCATCCTTGCGGACACGGGGTCACTTCCCCCGGCCTCCGGTCACTTCTTCTCGACCTCGGCGGCCAGTTTGGCGAGCAGGGCGTCGTAGATCCGGGCCAGGCCCTTGGGGGCGAAGGTCTTCTCGAAGAATCCGCCGATGCCGCCCGCACCGGTCCAGACGGTGGTGACGACGGCCTTCGACCTGCCCTCGCCGGCGGGGGTGACCGTCCAGGTGGTGACCATGGAGGAGTTGCGGTCCTTCTCGACCAGCTGTCCGTCGGTGGGCTCGGTCACGTCGAGCAGGCAGTCACGGACCCGCTTGCTCGTGGCCTGGAGCTTCCAGTGGACGAGGGTGCCCTCGCCGTCCCCGCCCTCGCGGACCTCGTACTCGCTGAAGTGCTCCGGCAGCAGCTTCGCGCGGGAGTTCTCGTAGTCGGCCAGTGTGTCGAACACCGTCTCCGCGTCCGCAGCGATGATTCGTTCCGTCGTGGCCTCGACCTGCGCCATTGCCGTTCCTCCAGCACTCGGTTGTTCGGGGTCGGCGATAGCCAACCACCTCGGGTGCGAGGGCCCAAATCGGCGGGCGGGCGAAGCCGACGCATGGCCCATGCAGCGATCAAGGGAACATGTGTTCTATTCTGCTCCGAGAGCTACCGAGGAGGCGACCATGCGCTGGGACCATCTGGCCGAGACCCCGTCGACGCCGCAGTCCGGGGAGGCCGCGCTGTTCGGGACGTCCGCGGTGCGGACCAGGACCTTCGACGCCCCCGAGTTCCGGGGCATCACCTTCCACGAGGTCCGGGCGCGTTCGATTCTCAACCGGGTCCCCGGGGCCTCGCGGATGCCGTTCGAATGGACCGTCAACCCCTACCGGGGCTGCACCCACGCCTGCGTCTACTGCTTCGCCCGCAAGAGCCACAGCTATCTGGACCTCGACACCGGGCTCGGCTTCGACTCCCAGATCGTCGTCAAGGTCAACGCGCCCGAGCTGCTCCGCCGCCAGCTGGGGTCCCGCCGGTGGCAGGGCGCGCATGTCGCGATGGGCACCAACGTCGACTGCTACCAGAGGGCGGAGGGACGGTACCGGTTGATGCCGGGCGTCATCGCCGCCCTGCGCGACCACGCGAATCCGTTCTCCATCCTGACCAAGGGCACCCTGATCCTGCGCGATCTTGACCTGCTGCTCCAGGCGGCCGAGGTCACCGAGGTCGGCATCTCCGTCTCGGTGGGCTTCATCGACCGGGCCCTGTGGCGCACGGTCGAGCCGGGCACCCCCTCCCCCGAGCGCCGCCTCGATGCCGTCCGCACCCTCACCGGACACGGGATCGGCTGCGGGGTGCTGATGGCACCGGTGATCCCGTTCCTCGGCGACCACCCCGACCAGCTGCGCGCCACCGTCCGCGCGATAGCCGAGGCGGGGGCGACCTCCGTGACGCCGCTCGTCCTCCATCTGCGTCCCGGCGCGCGCGAGTGGTTCATGGCGTGGCTCGGCGAGCACCACCCGCATCTCGTACGGCGCTACGAGCGGCTGTACGCGGACGGGGCGTACGCGCCCACGTGGTACCAGCGCCGGATCACCCGGCGGGTCCACGAACTGGCGGCGGAGTTCGGCATCGGCCCGGCCGGCCGGGGGCTGCCGCGGCGCATCCGGCCCGAGCCGGAGCCGGAGCCGGAGCCGGCGATCCGGCTCGGGCCGGAGCCGACGCAGCTCACCCTGCTCTGACCCCGGGGCTCGACCCCCTGTGCGCCGATGCGCCGGTACTCACGGCTCCGGTGCTCAGGACGCCGGGGTCACGGGACCGGCATCGGTGCCGCCGTCGCCGGTACGGGTCCGGGCCGGGGTGCCGGTACCGGTGTCTGTTCCGCCGTCGGTGCCGGTGTCCGACCGGGGCGAGGGGCCGTCCGTGATCCAGCGGCCGGTGCCCGTGTCGTACGCGTACGAGGTCCTGCCCCCGACGCCGCTCGTACGGAACGGCCTGCCGCCGTCGTCGACGCGTACGGTGCCCGAGCGGTCGCCGCTGCTCCACTCCAGCTCCAGATACCAGTCGCAGTCGCAGCCGGCCGTGGTGGCGGTGACGAGCAGGATCTCGGGGTCCCTGGCCGAGACCCGGTAGGGGAACGCGACGGCGGGCAGGGGTCCGTTCTCGTCGTGGCCGCTCACCGAGCGGGCGATCGGGCGGGACTTGTCGAGGTTGACGTCGAACATCCGGGGAGTGAGCGATCCGCCGCAGCCGAGGCTCATCTGGTAGACGTTCCCCGGAGCCGGGGCACGCCGGGCCGCGACCCGGACGCGCAGCCCCTGGAGCACCACCGCCTCGTCGGTCCTGCCCTGCACGGTGATCCGCACCCCGGTCCTGCCGCTGTGCACCGCGCCGACGGCCCGGGCCCAGGGCGCGGCGTCGGCCTCGCCCGGCGGCGGGGGCACGGCGGCGGGAGCACGGTCGACGAGATAGCCGTGGTCGCAGCCGTTGGCCCAGACATGCTGATTGACGCGCACGGTGAACGGCGTACCGGTGCCCCGGGACTTCGGCGCTCCGGCGGACCGCGAGGGGGTCACCCCGGGAGCCCGCCGACCGCCGCCGGAACCCGGGGCCGCGGAGGGCGTGCCGGAGGGCGAAGCGCTCGGCGACGCCGGTCGCGCGGAGGCCGTTCCCCGCGCGCCGGGTGTGGGCGAGCCGGTGCCGCCCACACCCGGCTGCTGTGCGGCGGCGCGCCGGCCGTCGCCCGGCCGGAGCGGGGAGTGGTCGAACGCCACGAGCAGGACGAAGGTGAGCAGGCTCGCCACGACGCCCGCCCCGTAGGCGAGGCGCCGCCGTCGCCACGGACGGCGCGCGGTTCCGGCCGGGCGCCGTCCGGCGGGCGGGGGCTTGGCGCCGCGCCCTTCCCCCAGGACGACGGTGACTTCGGGACCGGCGCCCCCGTCCGGCGGCGGGTCGTGCGGAGAGCGGGTGGCGTCGGCGGGCCCGCCGGAGCGGGTGCTCTCCCCCGCCGCGCAGGTGCCCGTCCCCCAGGGCGCGGCGGGCTTTCCCGCGCCGTCCGCCGGGGGGCGGATCCCGCCGGAATCCCCGGCCGTGTCGTGTCCTTGAGACATGGCACCGCCGAGGGGAGCCGAAGTGTCCCGGGCGCCAGGGGTGTTCCCGGGGTGCGAGGTGCTGGTGCGGTGCGCGGCACCTGAGTGACCGGAGGGATCCGGGGCGTCCGAGGGGACCCTGGGAGCGCTCTGCGCGGCCGGGCCCGTCGCCGCCTCCTGGCGCCGGCGGCGGTCCGCGTCCGCCAGGATCCAGAGTCGGTGCAGGGCGACCAGGTCCTCGCCCCCGACACCGCACAGGCGGGCGAGGCGCTCGATGGGCGCGAACTCCATGGGGACCGTATGGCCCGAGCAGTAGCGATGGAGGGTGGACGCGCTCACCCCCACCCGGCGCGCGAGCGCGCCGTAGCTGCGGCCCGACGCCTCCCTCAGCTCGTTCAATCGCCGCGCGAACGCACCGGGCTCGGAATCTCGTGATGTGTTCACAACCGTTCCAGCTCTCCGACCGTCCCGGGGCGGCGTTCCACCCCTTCGGGTAATGCCACGTCAGCGGGGGTGGAATGGTTCCACCGTTCCACAGATGGCCGGGGTGCTTGTGTCCGCGCCGTGAGCTGCCGAAGCTGGTGATCGCTCGACCAGCCACCAAGCAACGGGGATGCCCTTCCATGAAGATGTTCCGTACCGCCGCCGTGACCGCCGCGGCCGTCGGCCTGACCGTCGCCTCCTTCGCCACGGCCCACGCCGCACCCGCTCCCAAGTTCCTCTCGGCCTCGCAGCTGCCGGCCGCGCCGACGCCCTGGACGGCGGGCCCGGTGAAGGCGGGTCTGCCCAGCGACTTCTGCACCGGGAACACCGCGCCGAAGGCGTCCAGCAAGCACCGCCTCTTCACGACCGAACTGGACGCCGGCGCCCGGCAGACGATCACGGTCGCCACCACCGAGGCCAAGGCGAAGACCCTCGTCACCAAGCTCCGCGCCTCGATCGAGAGCTGCCTCGGCCGGCTCCAGCAGCAGTACCCGGGGCTGGAGGGCGAGGCGTTCTACCACGGGCGGCTCAATGTCGAGGAGGGCGCGCACGTCTACAGCATCGACACCTCGGACCCCGAGGTCGGCTCGACGGACATCGCGCTCTACTCGGTCGGCCGTGACGGGCGGACGGTCACCGTCGTGGGCTGGGGCCAGATGGGCGACCTCGACGGCGCACCGCTCGCGGGGTTCAGGACGACCACGAAGACCGCGGTCAACAAGCTGTACTGAGCGGCGGCACGGTACAGCGGAAGACCGATACGAGTGTCCGGCAGCGGCCATTTCAGGAGGCCGGCGGGCGGACACGGGGGGAGCCGCGGGCTCCGGAGCCGGCACCTTCCTGGCCCGGAGCCCGCGGCGCTGTTCGGACCCGGTCCGGACCGGCACCCCGGGCCTGCCCGCCCGGGCGGGCGCGGGGCCGTACGGGTAGAGCGCGGGCCGGGTCCGGGAGCCGACCCGGTACGGGTGCGGGTGCGGGCCGGGTAGGGGTACGGGCCCCGGCGGCGCTTGGCACGGGTGCCTACGGCTCACTGCGCACGGGTGCGTACCGCTCACTCCGCGCCGTCCGGATGCCGCCCGGCCGCCTTCCGCCGCCGGGGACGCCCGGCCGCCCCCGGCTCAGACCGCCAGGCGGGCCAGCGCCGCGCCCGCCGCCGCCGACAGCCGGGGATGCGTCCGGGCCGACTCCAGTACGCCGGCGGCCCGTTCGTCGCCGAGCGCGCCCAGCCCCTCCACGCACGCCAGCGCGACCCGCCAGTGGGGGTCGCCGGGAGCGAGCCTGCGGCGGAGCACGGTGATCAGGGCGGGTACGGACTCGGGCGCCCGCAGCCGGGTCAGCAGCCGGACCGGCACCAGGGCGTAGGCGACGCGCAGTTCATTGGTGGCGAGCGCGGCGGCGGCGCGGGGCGTGCGGGGGTCGGCCAGTTCGGACAGCGCGTGCGCGGCGGCGACACAGCGTTCGGGGTCACGGTGGTTGAGCAGCAGCACCAGCGACTCGAAGGCCCGGCGGTCCCCGGCGCACCCCAGCCGGAACGCGGCCGTCTCCCTCGCCCACAGCGGACGTTCCCGTTCGGTGAGGACACCCGCGAGTTCCTCCCGGTCCTCCGTCGCCAGCAGCCGCTCGTACGCCGGTGAACCGCCCGACTCGCCCCGCAGACGTTCGGCCAGCGACCGGAGCTCCTCGTCCATGACGATCAGCGTATCGGCGCCCTGAAGTGCCCCGGAAGGGCCCCGGAGCGCCCCGGTGCGCGGCCGCGCGATCCAGATCACACCGGTCGAGGCCTGGCGCGCTCATTACTCACCAGTTAATCTCATGTGAGCGGGTTACCCCCGCGGCTCCCGGTGGCCTGGTGACGCAGCCACCGCGAGTGCAGTCGGTTCGGCGAACACAGTGGTGCGTGAGTCGGTCACGCACCGCGTACGGCGCGGCTCGGGACGGAGCCCGCCGGCCCAGTACCCACGACCCGCATTCGGTGCGCGCTGTGCGCCTTCCGGCGCTCGATTCCCGCGCTGCCGCCGCCCGTGCGCCTCTCGCTCGTCCGTCTCTCCCGTCGCGCGTGCGGCCCCACCAGTCGTCACTCACCCTGGAGTCCCCCGATGGACACCCCTCTCCACACCGTCGCCGTCGTCGGCCTCGGCACCATGGGCACCGGTATCGCCGAGGTGCTCGCCCGCGCCGGCCGGGAGGTCGTCGGCATCGACGTCGGCGAGGCCGCCGCCCGCCGGGCCGTCGCCTCGCTCGAAGCCTCCACCGCCCGGGCCGTCGCGCGCGGGCGGATCACCGAGGAGGAGCGCGCCGACACCCTGGCCCGCTTCCGTACCTTCTCCGACCTCCGGGCGGCCGCCGACGCCGATCTCGTGATCGAGGTCGTGTCCGAGTCGTACGAGACCAAGCAGCAGGTCTTCCGCGAGCTGGACGCGATCGTCCGCCCCACGGCCGTCCTCGCCACCGGCACCAACGCGCTCTCGGTGACCAGGCTCGCCGCCGAGTCCCGCCACCCCGAGCGGGTGCTCGGGATGCACTTCTTCAACCCGGCCCCCGCGATGAAACTGGTCGAGATCGTCTCCTCGGTGCTCACCGCGCCGGCGGCCGTCGACGCGGTCACCGCACTCGCCCGTGAGCTGGGCAAGGAGCCCGTCGCGGTCGGCGACCGGCCCGGCTTCGTCGCGGACGGGCTGCTGTTCGGCTACCTCAACCAGGCGGCCGCGATGTACGAGGCGAAGTACGCCTCCCGCGAGGACATCGACGCGGCGATGAGGCTGGGCTGCGGGCTGCCGATGGGGCCGCTGGCGCTGCTCGACCTGATCGGCGTCGACACGGCGCGGACGGTCCTGGACGCGATGTACGCCGCGTCCCGGGACCGGCTGCACGCGCCCTCCCCGATCCTCAAGCAGCTCAGCGAGGCGGGGCTGACCGGGCGGAAGGCGGGCCGTGGCTTCTACACCTACGCGGCCCCCGACACCCCGGACGTCGTGCCGGACGCCCTCACCCCGCCGCCCGAGGCGGCCGGGGAGGCGGCGGGCCGGGAGGTCCGGTCGGTCGGTGTGGCCGGTTCCGGCACGATGGCGAGCGGGATCGCGGAGGTGTTCGCGAGGGCCGGCTATGACGTGGTGATCGCCGCGCGCTCGCCGGAGAAGGCGCAGAGCGCGAAGGCCCGGATCGGCACGTCCCTCGCGCGCGCCGTCGACAAGGGCCGGATGTCGGCCGGCGCGAGGGAGGAGGCCCTGGGCCGGATCACGCCGGCGGACTCGCTGGACGCGTTCGCCGAGGTCGATCTGGCGCTGGAGGCCGTCGCCGAGGACCTGGAGGTCAAGCGGCAGATCTTCGCGACACTGGACAAGGTCTGCAAGGAGGGCGCGGTGCTCGCCACCACCACCTCCTCGCTGCCGGTCGTGGCCTGCGCGCGGGCGACCTCGCGGCCCGGGGACGTGATCGGGATGCACTTCTTCAACCCGGCCCCCGCGATGAAACTGGTCGAGGTCGTCCGTACGGTCCTGACCGCCGACGACGTCCACGCCACCGTCCGCGCGGTGGCCGCGAGGATCGGGAAACACCCGGTGGACTGCGGCGACCGGGCCGGATTCATCGTGAACGCGCTGCTGTTCCCGTATCTCAACAACGCGATCAAGATGGTCGAGGAGCACTACGCGACCGTCGACGACATCGACGCGGCGATCAAGCTGGGCGCCGGATACCCGATGGGTCCGTTCGAGCTCCTCGACGTCGTCGGGCTCGATGTGTCGCTCGCGATCGAAAAGGTGCTGCACCGCGAGTTCCGCGACCCGGGCCTGGCGCCCGCGCCGCTGCTGGAGCATCTGGTCGCCGCTGGCTGCCTCGGCCGCAAGACGGGGCGTGGCTTCCGCGAATATGCCCGGCGCTGATCGGCCGGCTGGGGCGGGCTGCTCGGACCTCCCGGCGGGCCGCCCCGGCCGCCCTCGCCGCCGGGCGGCTCCGCCCGGCGGCCGGGACCCTGTTCCGGCCATCGGCCCGGCCGCCCCGCAGGCGCGCTCTCCTGCACGGATGCAGTACGTTCGGGGCATGGCCCAGCCCGCTGATCCCAGTCGTCGATCTTCCCGTCCCAAGACCGCTCCGGACGCCCCGGAAAGTGCCGCGGGCAATCGCGCCGCCGCCCAACGGCTCAAGATGCGCCGTGAGTTGGCGGCGGCGGCCATGGAGTTGTTCGCGACCAAGGGGTACGAAGCGACGACCGTGGACGAGATCGCGGCCGCGGCCGGGGTGGCCCGCAGGACGTTCTTCCGCCACTTCCGCTCCAAGGAGGAGGCGATCTTCCCGGACCACGACGACACGCTCGTGCGCGCGGAGGCCGTGCTGAACGCGGCGCCGCCCCACGAGCACCCGCTCGACACCGTGTGCCGGGGCATCAAGGAGGTCATGCGGATGTACGCCTCCTCCCCCGCGGTGTCCGTGGAGCGCTACCGCCTCACCCGTGAGGTGCCGACGCTCCGGGAGCGGGAGATCGCCTCCGTGGCCCGTTACGAGCGACTGTTCACCCGCTATCTGCTGGGCCACTTCGACGAGCGCGACCACCACGACGGCAACGACGACCCGCTGCTGGCGGAGGTGGCCGCGTCCGCGGTCGTCACCGCGCACAACCACGTATTGCGCCGCTGGCTGCGGGCGGGGGGCGAGGGTGATGTGGAGGCCCAGCTCGACCACGCCTTCTCCATCGTCCGCGAAACCTTCGGCTCGGGTATCGGCGCGGGCCGCACCACCTCCGCGCCCCCGGCGGTCCCGGAGCCCCCGGCGCTGGTCTCCGTGACGCCCCAGGACGAGGTCCTGGTGGCCGTGGCCCGCACGGACGCCCCTCTGGACAATGTGATGCGCACGATCGAGAGGGCGCTCCAGACCCGTCGCGCCTGACGCCGGAATCCCCGGTACCCGCCCGCCCCGGCTCGGGCGTCCGCTCCCGGGCGGGGCCCGTGGCCCGGGCCGCCGAGCCGCACGGGAAGCCGGAAGCCGGAACCGGCGTTCGGAACCGGCCGCCCCGCCCGGGCCGCCGCCCCCGGTGACCGGCTGACGGTCACCGGCGCCCCGCGGGAGCACATGCCCCGCCGTGGAACCCGCCACCTCGCCCGGAGCCCTGCCGCGCGCCGCCCTGCGGGAGCCCGGGCCAGGACGACGGAACGTGCCCGCATGGACACCATCAGTGAGGGTCGACCACCCGTTCGGGCTCTCGCGTTGCTCATCGGCGCCGGGGGGATGACACTTGAGAGAAAATGCTGGCACGCAGTGCCTTGTCACCTGACACGGCGTGCCATACGGTGAAGACGTCCGGGCGGCCGGCGTGCAGAGACCACGCGCACGCCGGCTGTCCCCGCAAACCATCGAGTCTGCGCGCCCGGACGCCTGCGTCACAGGCCCCCGACCGCGCCCACCGGCGCTGCCGACAGCACCACCACCCGCCGAACCGACGGCACACCTCCACAGCAGCAGCACCGCCCCCAAAACCCTCTTCGGGTGTCCCTCCGGGACGCCCGACGCGCTTCGCCGGAGGCAACACCGTGAAGGAAATCCTGGACGCGATTCAGTCGGCGGACTCCACGTCCGCGGACTTCGCCGCGCTGCCGGTCCCCGAGTCCTACCGCGCGGTGACCGTGCACAAGGACGAGGCCGAGATGTTCGCCGGCCTGGAGTCCCGTGAGAAGGATCCCCGCAAGTCCCTCCACATCGAGGACGTGGCGGTGCCGGAGCTCGGCCCCGGGGAGGCTCTGGTCGCCGTGATGGCCAGTTCCGTGAACTACAACTCGGTGTGGACGTCGATCTTCGAGCCGCTGTCGACGTTCACGTTCCTGGAGCGGTACGGAAAGCTCTCCGAGCTGGCCCGGCGGCACGACCTCCCCTACCACGTGATCGGCTCCGACCTGGCCGGTGTCGTCCTGCGCACCGGCCCCGGGGTGAACGCCTGGAAGCCCGGCGACGAGGTCGTCGCCCACTGCCTCTCGGTCGAACTGGAGTCCTCGGACGGCCACAACGACACCATGCTCGACCCCGAGCAGCGCATCTGGGGCTTCGAGACCAACTTCGGCGGCCTCGCCGAGGTCGCCCTCGTCAAGTCCAACCAGCTGATGCCCAAGCCCGGCCACCTCACCTGGGAAGAGGCCGCGGCCCCCGGACTGGTGAACTCCACCGCCTACCGCCAGCTCGTCTCCCGCAACGGCGCGGGCATGAAGCAGGGCGACAACGTCCTGATCTGGGGCGCCAGCGGCGGACTCGGCTCCTACGCCACCCAGTTCGCCCTCGCCGGCGGCGCCACCCCCATCTGCGTCGTCTCCAGCGAGCAGAAGGCCGGCATCTGCCGCGCGATGGGCGCCGAGGCGATCATCGACCGCGCCGCCGAGGGCTACCGCTTCTGGAAGAGCGAGCACGAGCAGGACCCGCGCGAGTGGAAGCGGTTCGGCAAGCGCATCCGGGAACTGACCGGCGGCGAGGACGTCGACATCGTCTTCGAACACCCCGGCCGCGAGACCTTCGGCGCCTCCGTCTACGTCACCCGCAAGGGCGGCACCGTCGTCACCTGCGCCTCCACCTCCGGCTACACCCACGAATACGACAACCGCTACCTCTGGATGTCCCTGAAGCGGATCATCGGCTCCCACTTCGCCAACTACCGGGAAGCCTGGGAAGCCAACCGCCTCGTCGCCAAGGGAAAGATCCACCCCACGCTCTCCAAGGTCTACTCCCTCGACGACACCGGCCAGGCCGCCTACGACGTGCACCGCAATCTCCACCAGGGCAAGGTCGGGGTTCTCGCCCTGGCCCCCGAGGAGGGCCTGGGCGTGCGCGACGAGGAGATGCGCGCCCGGCACCTCGATTCCCTCAACCTCTTCCGCGACGCCCCGGCGGAGCGGACCGGCCCGAGTGTCTGAGGGCGGGCAGATGACCGAGCGCCACAAGGACCGGCCGTGGCTCATGCGGACGTACGCCGGTCACTCGACCGCCGAGGCGTCCAACGAGCTGTACCGCCGCAACCTCGCCAAGGGCCAGACCGGACTGTCGGTCGCCTTCGACCTGCCGACCCAGACGGGGTACGACCCCGATCACGTCCTCGCCCGGGGCGAGGTCGGCCGGGTCGGCGTGCCCATATCCCACCTCGGTGACATGCGCAGACTGTTCCAGGACATCCCGCTGGAGCAGATGAACACCTCCATGACGATCAACGCCACCGCCATGTGGCTGCTGGCGCTCTATCAGGTCGTCGCGGAGGAGCAGGGCGCCGATGTCCGGGCGCTCCAGGGCACCACGCAGAACGACATCGTGAAGGAGTATCTGTCGCGCGGGACGCACGTCTTCCCGCCCGGGCCCTCGCTGCGGCTCACGACGGACATGATCACCTACACGGTCAACCACATCCCCAAGTGGAACCCGATCAACATCTGCAGCTACCACCTCCAGGAGGCCGGCGCCACACCGGTCCAGGAGATCTCGTACGCCATGGCCACCGCGACGGCCGTACTGGACGCGGTCTTCGCCTCCGGCCAGGTCCCCGACGACCGCCGGGGCGAGGTGGTCGCCCGCATCTCCTTCTTCGTGAACGCGGGCGTCCGCTTCATCGAGGAGATGTGCAAGATGCGCGCCTTCGGCCGTATCTGGGACCAGGTCACCCGGGAGCGGTACGGGATCGAGGACCCCAGGCAGCGGCGCTTCCGCTACGGCGTACAGGTCAACTCCCTCGGGCTCACCGAGGCGCAGCCGGAGAACAACGTCCAGCGGATCGTCCTGGAGATGCTGGCCGTCACCCTCTCCAAGGACGCGCGCGCACGCGCCGTACAGCTTCCGGCGTGGAACGAGGCGCTGGGGCTGCCCCGGCCGTGGGACCAACAGTGGTCGCTGCGCATCCAGCAGGTGCTGGCGCACGAGTCGGACCTGCTGGAGTACGAGGACATCTTCGCGGGCTCGCATGTCGTCGAGGCGAAGGTGGACGCTCTCGTCGTGGAGTGTCTGGCCGAGATGGAGCGGATCGAGGAGATGGGCGGGGCGATGGCGGCCGTCGAGTCCGGGTACCTCAAGTCCCGGCTGGTCTCCTCGCACGCCGAGCGGCGCGCCCGGATCGAGGCGGGCGAGGAGAAGATCGTCGGGGTGAACATCTTCGAGACCACCGAGGACAACCCCCTCACCTCGGACCTCGACACGGCCATCATGACGGTCGACCCGGCGAACGAGGCGCGGGTCGTCGCGGGGCTGCACGCGTGGCGGGACGACCGCGACGAAGCCCGCGCGACGGACGCGCTGACGGCGCTGAAGAAGGCGGCGGCGGGCACCGGCAATCTGATGGCCGCCACCCTGGAGTGCGCCCGCGCGGGTGTCACCACCGGGGAGTGGGCCTGGGCGCTGCGCGATGTGTTCGGCGAGTTCCGGGCGCCGACGGGTGTCTCCGGTGCTCCCGTGGCGGTCACCGCCGAGGCGGGCACCCCGATGGCCCTGGTCCGCGAGAAGGTGGCGCGTACGGCCGAGGAGCTGGGCTCCGGCCGGCTGCGGCTGCTCGTCGGCAAACCGGGTCTGGACGGGCACTCCAATGGCGCGGAGCAGATCGCCGTACGGGCCCGTGACGCGGGCTTCGAGGTGGTCTACCAGGGCATTCGGCTCACCCCCGAACAGATCGTCTCCGCCGCCCTGGCGGAGGACGTGCACTGTGTGGGGCTGTCCATTCTGTCCGGATCGCATGCGGAGCTGGTGCCCGATGTCCTGGCGCGGCTGCGCGAGGCGGGCGCGGCCGATGTTCCGGTCATCGTCGGGGGGATCATCCCGAACGCCGACGCCACCGATTTGAAGGCGGCGGGCGTGGCCGCCGTGTTCACACCGAAGGATTTCGGTATCACGGAGATCATCGGTCGTATCGTCGACGAGATCCGCAAAGCGAACCAGCTCGACCCTCTGGAGGTCCCCGCATGACCCTCGATCGACTCCGTCCGCGCCGTTCGTGTCTGGCGGTCCCCGGCTCCAACCCCCGCTTCCTGGAAAAAGCCCAGGGCCTGCCCGCCGACCAGGTCTTCCTCGACCTCGAAGACGCCTGCGCCCCCCTCGCCAAACCCGAAGCCC
>NZ_JBIALS010000045.1:0-58647 GCF_042873655.1 Streptomyces sp. NPDC004609
CACCCGCCCACGCCACGGCCCCCGCGCAGGCCATCGACTGCCCGGACGGCTACGTGTGCATCTACCCGGACATCAACTTCCAGGGCCAGCCCTGGGTGAGGCGAGCGTCCGACGGGAGCGTGAGGGACCTGCCCTCCCAGATCCGCGACCGCGGCAGCTCCATCAGGAACAACAGCAACAAGACAGCCCGCGTCTACGAGAAGCGCAACCACTCCGGGCGGTGGGTGTGCGTCACCCGCAGCGGCGGCTCCATCCACGACCTCCAGTCCTACAACCTCAACGACCAGACCCGCAGCTTGCGAATCAACAGCAACGACTGCGGCTGAAACACCGATTCCCACCCCCGCCGCGCCTTCCCAGCCCTTCGCCGGGCCAGCCGCAGCCCATGCCCGTGAAGACGCGCTGCCCCGGCAGCGGGGGCGGGTTCACACCGAATCCCAGCCTCCGGCACTACGGGGCTTGGCGGCCGGCTCCTCAGGGACCGGACCGGTCCGGTAGGGGGGCGTCCCAGTACACGGTCTCCATTCGGATCGGGCGGCGCCGCGGCGGACGGGCAGTCCATGCCCCGGCTGCTCCACCGTAGTGCCGCTCGTCGGAGGTCCGTCAGACAGACGCTGCGCTCACCGCAGCACTTCACCGGTCCGCCGGCGGGAGGGCCCGGCGGGCGGGACGCCGTGGCCGTCGGCCGTCCAGGCCGCCTTCTCCCAGACCGGCTCGGTGCCATCCGCGATGCAAGGGCCCTTCAGGGTGAGGGCTGCTCCGTTGCGACGGATGGTCGGCCTCGCCGCACCCTGCACGGACGGCCCCTTCGATCCGCTCGGGTTTCTGTCCCACAGTCGTTCCGACCCGGGCTGGGGACACTCCGGCGAGGGTATCGAGGATGGTGCAGGCACGGCACGGAACCCCAGAGGTGCAGGGTGGTGCAAACAGGGCCTGGCTCACAGGAGGCGGCGCACGGCCTTGATGATCGACCGGCGGCGGTCGCCGGTGCTCTCGGCCTCGGTCGTGGAGGTGGGTATGCCGGTGGGGTTGCTCGGGTTCCATGCGAGGGCGAGGCTCAGAACGAGGGTGAGCAACGCGGTGGGCGTGAAGCCGGCGCCGATGCCATCCTTCTTCTGCACCGCGGCGAGCGCCTCCAGCTTGGCGTCGCGCGTCGGCGCCGCAACTGCCGGGTCCCGGTCGTGGCTGTCGCCGCGCTCCATGCGGTGCCAGGTGGCGAGCCTGATGACTTCGGGGTGCTGCTGGCAGTAGTCGAAGAGCCGTCCCGCGTACCCGGGGAGGTCGTCGGGAGTGAAGGGAACAGTGTTCAGGCCGTGGGTGACATGGGCGTCGAAGACTGTGTCGAAGAGCTGGTCCTTGCTGCAGAAGTAGACGTAGATGAGATTCTTGTTGGCCGCCGCCGCCCTGGCGATCCGGTCCACCCGGGCTCCGGCGATGCCATGCGCGGCGAACTCGTCGGTGGCGGCCTGGAGGATGCGGGCCTTGGTTGCGTCGGATCGGGACATGCGAGCCATCGTAACGGGGACTAACCAGTTAGACACACTCCCGTGGAGACGCCTGTGCACCGACCGGTCATCCGATCCCGAAGGCGTCGAAGGCGGCGTCCGACGCGACCAGCAGGACCGTGCACCACAGGGTGACCCCGGCCATCAGCCAGCGGATCAGCCGCCAGCGGGGGATGCCCAACGCGGCGCCGAGCAGGGACGAGCCCCAGGTGCCGAAGAGTGCGGGCGCGACGATGCCGAAGCCCACCACGCCGTACCGTTCGAAGACGCGACGCGCCCGCCGCCCCGCGGTGCTGGAGAGCCGGTCGCCCGCGGGTGACCCGACGGCAGCCGCACCGTCCGAGGGTGCACTGCCGACGGATGGGCCCGCCGAACCAGCCCGTATCTCGGACGACTTCCGGCGGGCCCGCCAGGACTGCCAGCGCAACCGCGCGCGTTCCATGGCGAACACCGCGAACACCACGCAGCAGGCAGCACCAAGCAGCACCGCGAACAGCGCGACCGGACCGGGCAGGGAGAGGGAGAGGCCCACGGTGACCGCCGGGGTCCCGACCGCAAAGCCGGCGAGCAGGGTCCATACGAATCTCACCATGCGGATTCCCTTCAGCTGCATCGTTCGCATCGCTGGGCCGTAGCGTCGACAGGCTAATTGACTAACCAGTTACTCTATTGTCATGGCTCATACTGACACGGCCCTCGGCGAGTTGGCGGCCGGCAAGTACCTGCTCCTCACCACCTTCCGTCGGGACGGCAGGGCGGTCCCCACCCCGGTCTGGGTGATGCTCGACGGCCGGACACTGGCCGTGTGGAGCGCGGCGGACGCCGGGAAGGTGAAACGGATCCGTAACGGTGGCCGAGTGACGGTCGGCCCCTGCGACTGGCGGGGCAAGCCGCTCGGTGCCTCGACGCCCGGCTTCGCCGAAGTGCTGGCGCCGGAGACGAGCGCACACTTTGCCGACCTGATGAAGCGCAAGTACGGACTGGCCGCCCGAGTCGGACTGCTCGGCAGCAGGCTGAGCGGCGGCTCCGGGCGCGCGGTGGGCATCCGCATCCGGCTGGACGAGTGACCGGGCGGCCGGGCAGCCAGGTGACCGGCAGTCGTGGTCTGGCCCTCGACCCAGTTGACTAACTGGTTACTTATTCTGCAGTGTGGCCGTGGAACCGGCCCCGCATCCCCTCTGGAGTTTGTAACATGGCGTCAGCTTTCGACGTGCCGACCGGACTTCCCGACAATCAGGCGTCTGCGGGCCCCGGGTCCTCGCCGCGCCGCTGGTGGGTGCTGGCCGTCATCGGCCTCGCACAGCTAATGATCATGCTCGATGCCACCATCGTGAACATCGCGCTTCCCTCCGTGCAGGCGGACATCGGCTTCTCCGACAACGACCGCCAGTGGATCGTCACCGCCTATGCGCTCACCTTCGGCAGCCTGCTGCTGATCGGCGGGCGCATCGCCGACCTGTTCGGCCGCAAGGGAGCCTTCCTCGCCGGACTCGTCGGCTTCGCCGTCGCGTCCGTCGTCGGCGGCGCGGCCACCAGCTTCGAAGTCCTGGTCGCCGCTCGGGCGTTGCAGGGCCTCTTCAGCGCTCTACTGGCGCCCGCCGCACTCGCACTGCTGACCACGACGTTCACCGACGCCAAGGAGCGGGCCCGGGCGTTCGCGATCTTCGGGGCCATCGCGGGCGCCGGCGGCGCGCTGGGCAACCTCCTGGGCGGTGTGCTCACCGAGTACCTCGACTGGCGCTGGACCCTCTACATCAACGTCGGCCTCGCCGCCGCCGCCCTCGTCGGCGGCGCGCTGCTGTTGCAGCAGCAGCGCCAGACCGAACGCCCCAAGCTCGACCTGCCGGGCGCCGCCCTCGTCACGCTCGGCCTCTTCGCCCTGGTGTACGGCTTCTCCAACGCCGAGTCCAAGGGCTGGAGTTCGCCCGCCACCTGGGGCTTCCTGGTGGGCGGGGTCGTACTGCTCGCCTGCTTCGTACGCCGGCAGGCGGTGACCGGGAGCCCGCTGCTGCCACTGCGCATCCTCATCGACCGGGACCGCGGCGCCTCGCTTGTCGCCCTGCTCATCACCACGGGCGGCATGTACGCGGTCGCACTCTTCCTCGCGTACTACATGCAGCAGACCCTGCAGTACACACCCATCGAGACCGGCCTGTCGTTCCTGCCGATCCCGGTCTCCCTGGTGGCCGCGTCCGGCATCGCGACCGGGGTGCTCATGCCGCGCTACGGGCCGCGCGTCGTCGTACCGCTGGGCATGCTGCTGCTCACCGCGGGCATGGTCTGGTTCACCGCACTGGAGCTCGACAGCAGCTACGCGGGCGGGATCCTGCCGCCGCTGCTGGTCCTCGGCTTCGGCCTCGGGCTCATCTACGCCCCGGCCATCGACCTCGCCACCTACCGGGTCGCCGAGGACGACGCGGGAGTAGCGTCCGCTGCCGTCAACACCACCCAGCAGGTGGGCGGTTCGCTCGGAATCGCCGTGCTCAACACCCTCGCGGCCGGCGCTGCCGCCGCCTACCTGAGCGACCACGGGACCACCCCCACGGCCCTCGCGGAGGCCGGGCTGCACAGCTACTCCACGGCCTACTGGTGGGCCGCCGGGTTCACCGCGGTGGGATTCGTCCTGACGCTCATCCTCTACCGGCCGGGAGCCCGGACCCCCGACCCGGATGCCCCGAAGGCCGTAGAGCTGTAAGCCCCTTTACCGCCCGCAGTGCGCCGTCCCGGCGAGCTCCGCCGAACGGCCTGGGCCTGGCTCAGGCGGCGGGCACGACCTCGGGGTTCTGCCGGTCTGCCTCGGCGCCGATCTCGGCGAGCAGCTCCTCCAGGCGCTGCTTCGCGCGGGGCAGTCGGCGCGGGTTGGCCTGCCAGAGGCGAGCGGCGAAGACGTCCCACACCGGCTTTGTGAGTTCGACCAGGAGTTCCGCCTTCCTGTCGTCCTGCCGCTCCGACAACATCACGGCGCGGGCATGCAGGACGTACTGGCCGATCACGGTGCGGAGGATCTCGGTGGGCCAGCTCAGCCCGTAGATCTCGACGTTGTCGACCATCCACTCCGTCGCCTCGTCGAGCTGCTTCACCCACCGGGCCCGCTCCGCCTCCATCCGCTCGCGCATCACCGGTGTCCACCCCGGGTCTTCAAACGTGGCCGCGGAAACCTCCCGTAGCCGACTGCCGACCGTCATCACTCGGAGCATCGACGCCAGGAACCGGTCCCGAGACTGGTGGACCTCCCCGATCCGTCGCTTGCGTGCTTCCAGACGGGGCGTCACCAAGAACCCCGTCAGGACCGCTGCCACCACGGCGGTGACCAATGCGATGAGTACGGTCTCCACCACGCCAGGACCCCCACCGTTCATCCGGCTCACGCCCTTCCTTCTACCAGGGCGCCGCTGTGGCGCACCGTACGGCGGCAGTCTGCCAGCGAAAGCGCGGTGTCGGGGCGCCAGCGGCCATCGCCGACCCGGCCGTTGCCCAGGAGCCGACGGTCGTACCGCAGCGGTTTCGTGGCAATGGGTTCGACCCATTCGCCGTCGGCGGCCGCTGGGCGGCACCGGTGGCGATCTCGTCTGGCCACCCAGCCGGTCACGTCCAGGAGCCGGCGGTCCAGCGGTCCGTTCAGTCGGGGTACTGGAGGAAGGCAGTCTGCACCCGAAGCAGGTGGGTGTCGGGGTGGGTTTCCTCGTAGCGGTCCAGGACCTTCTGATAGCGGCCGGCCTCGAAGTCCCGGCAGGCCTGCTCGTCTTCGTCCATGCCGCAGGCCATGGCGAGTTTCGCGCCCTCGCTCAAGGCTTCCTGCTTGGTGGCGTACACCCACACGTCCAGCCGCCCGCTGCCGCTGTAGCCGCGGTGCGCCAGCGTCCACACCGCCGGATCCCGCGTGGTTTCCACCCGCCCGTCCGGCCGGTGGAGCCGTGAGGAGACCTGCTGCTTGATGAACCCGGAAGTGTCGGCCACCCCGGCACCGTACTGCCCGCGCCGCAAACGAGCGGTCGGTACCACGCGAAACCACCCGTCCCAGGAGCCCGGCGCACAGCCGAGCGAAGGCTACCGAGCCATGTGCCCTGGGCCGGTGGGCCCTGGCGGAAAGCGCAATTTCAGGATCTCCGCCCAGGGGTGCGGGACGACGACGCCGGGGCCCCGACCTGCACCTGGGCCAGTTCGGTCGACTTTTCGGTGAGCGCGACCCATTCGTATGCCTCCAGCCCGGAGCGTTCCGAGCCGAATTGGTGGCCCTCGGCTCTGGTCCAGATCAACGGTGGCCAGCCGTTCTTCATGATGATGTCGCGCAGGACAGTCGCCGAATGGATCCTCTGGCGCCCGGAAACCCTCACCAAGTCCGAGCAGCTCCAGCTCATTTCAGGCGGTAGACCAGGAGTGCGAGGCCGGCGGCGGCTGCGCGGTGCTGGTAGGCGCGCAGTCCGGGGGCGCCAGCGGGCCCAGGCTTGCGGGCGTTGCGGTGCCAGTGGCCGGTCAGTGCGGCGAGGAACGCGGTGGTGGTGTCGGGGCTGCTGGCGGTGGCGGGGTGGTCGCTGAGCAGGCGGGCGATGTCTGCGGGCGCGTGTCCGGCGAGGATGAGTTGCGGTGCGAGGGAGGCGGCGTCGATACAGGTCGGGCCGGTGGTGGCGTGTGCCCAGTCCACGAAGGTCACGCCGCGTTCGTGGTCGCGGACCATGTTGTCGGCCCGTAGGTCGCCGTGGACGATGCGGTTGCCGTGGGCGAGGGCGGGCCAGGCGGCTTCCAGTTCGGCGAACTGCGGCAGGTGGGCGCGGGCGGCGGGGGCGAGGTTTACCGGGGGGTTGGAGAGAAGTTCGTCCCAGCCGTGCAAGGCCGCCGCCGTGGACTGGGCGGTGCTCACCGCCGCAGCGTACAAGGCCGGGGCGGGGCTGGAGGTGAGCTTGTCCAGGAGGGCCCAGGTCTGCCCGGCGTCACCAGAGGCCGGGGAGAGGTCGGGGTGCGGCCCGTCCAGGTGGGCGATGACGACGGCTGTCCAGTCGGCAGCGCGATGGTTGCCCAGCAGGTCCGGGGCCGGGGCGCCGGGCGGCAGCGCGTCCAGGACGGCGGCCTCGTGGACGTTGGCGGTGGTGAGCGGGTCGTCGTCGGGGGCCGCCTTGACGAAGACCCGTCGGCCGCCTTCCAGGGTGAGTGCGGCGGCGAGCTGGTGGCCGAAGCCGCCGCTGGGGGTGACCGTGTCGGTGACGGGTGCACCGAGGGCGTCTTCGAGGCGGGCGCGCAGCGATGTGGGGAGGTCGGTCCATTGCAGACGGCTGCTGGTGGGCGGTACAGGCATCGGGGCAGCTTTCAGAGGTCCGGGAACGGTGATGGGTGACAGGGTGCGCGCCGAGCCGGACCGCGAGTCGGGGCTGAGGAGCGGGGATCCGCTGTCTCAGTGCTCCAGCTCGACGCCGGGTGCTCGTCGCCGCATCACGCGCATTGCCTGTGTCCTCTGGGTGCAGAAGGTGGGGGAACCCGGCATGGGTTCCCCTCCACTGTAGTGGGGCTGCTGGGTCACGCGCTGTCGATTAGTGGCAGGTGGGGGTCTGACCGGGATACGGGTCAAAGGGGCAACAGGATAATCTTGAACGACTGACGGACCTACTGCGGTGCCGAGATCGCTGCGGCGTGTTCGTCGTGCTCGCGCAGCATCCTCATCACGGTCGCGGGGGAAGGGTGCTGCCCCTTCTTCGGTCCGGTGGTGATGACGAGCCGCTTCGCGATGTCGCGCAGGCTCATCTCCTGCTCGCGCAGGTGCAGGGCCATGGACAGCATGGACTCGTCGGTGCCCCCGGCGCCGCCGATGGTCTTGCCGCGCTTTCGGGCGGACTCGTGGCCTTCGAGGGTGCGGTCGCGGATGTACTCGCGCTCCATCCCGGACATCGCGGCGAGCACGGTGAACACGATCCCGGAGGGGTCGTGTGAGCCCTTCAGCTCGCCGGTAAGGAACTCCAGGCCGACGTCACTCGCCTTCAGTTCCTCGGCGAGCATGGCGAGTTCGATGTGGGGTCGTCCCGGTTGAGGTCGTAAGCCCGGTCGATCCTTGCGTGCGCGGCGAACAGCCCCTCGTGGAAGCCGTCGAACTGCACCTGGGACGTGTCCGCAGCCTGTTGGGCTCCCCGCAGTTCCCAGGCGTGTCTGACCGCGGCTTCCGCCCGGACGACGGCCGCGTCCGGGTCGTCGGGCCGGGCCGGTGACTGGGCGCTTCGTGGAGCATGGGTGGAGCTGATCGCCGCCGCCGATCAGCTGGAGTTCGGGCGGCGGCAGCGGCGATCGCTCGTGGTGGGTGTCAGCGGACGGTGGTGGCCGCAGCCCGCTCGATCAGGCGGCTGACGGCGCCCGGGTGGGAGAGCGTGACAGCGTGGGAGGACTTGACCTCGACGGTGTGGGCGTGGGCGCGCTGGGCCATGAAGCGCTGCTCGGCGGGCACAATGGCCTTGTCCTGGGTGGTGATCAGGGTCCAGGACGGAATGGTCTTCCAGGCGGCCTCTGTGGACTCGTCACCGAAGACCGAGGCGGCGACCGGGCGCTGGCCAGCGGCCGCCAGGTCGGTGAGTGACGTGGGTACATCGCTGGCGAACACGTGGTGGAACTTGTCGGCCTTCACGTACAGGTCGGTGCCGGTGTCGCCGCCGGGCAGCGGGAAGGGCACGGCGTTGAGAGCCGAGCCCAGTTCGGCGCCAGGGAACTTCTCGTTCAACTCCGTCGCGCTCTCACCCTTGTCCGGCGCGAAGGCGGCTATGTAGACCAGTGCCTTGACGTCCGGGTCTCCCGCGGCGGCCTGACTGATCACCGAGCCGCCGTAGGAGTGGCCTGCCAGCACGATCGGCCCCTTGATGCTGTCCAGGAGGCTGCGGAGGTAGGCCGAGTCGTTCGCCAGGCCACGCAGCGGGTTGGCCGCCGCCACGACCGGATAGCCGTCGTGCTGCAGGCGCTTGATCACAGGGTTCCAGCTGGATGCGTCCACGAAGGCGCCGTGCACCAGTACGACTGTGGGTTTCTTCACCGGCTGATGCGCGCCCTTGGCCGCGTTGGCCGGGGCGGCAGCCGTGAGTGCGATCGCTGCGACGCCTGCGGCGGCGGCCAGTACAGCGGTGTTCTTGTGGGTGGGTCGGAAGACGGTCTTGATGTTCATGGGTGTGCTCCTCGAAATATCGCGGGTTGGGGCGCTGGTATCGCCCTGGGCCGGCGATTGCGTGTCAGGCCCGCCCAGGGCGACATCATCATAAGATGACCGGTCATATTAAACAAGCAAGGGAGACTCCCCTGAAAGATCAACACGTCATCGAGACAAACGCGGTGGCTGGCCCACTGCAACCACCGCGAGAACGGTGTATGGGTCGGGCAGCACAATAACTGCAGACCCGCTTCAGACAGCTGCTCGGAAAGGACGGCCGCCTTGCCCGTGGCCAACGCCCGCGCGACGGCGTAGGGCGCGTCCAGGTCGCTATGGCCGGGTAGCGCGAAGCAGGAGGGCGAGCCACAGCCGATCAACGCAACGTGGAGCCGGGCGGCGCTCCTCGTTCAGCAGGCAGACCGCTCCCGCAACCGCACTGCCTCGCGGCCGGCACACACAGAACCGCCGCGAGATCCGTGGCCCGGATCCGCGGCGAATCGCCTCGGGGGCGGAGCTCTCCGGCTGGGCTTGCAGGAGGTGGGGGGACAAGCCGGCCGCGCCCCTCACCGAGCTCGCCTAACGCGGCATCGCGATCATGGCCGGGCCCGCGCCGGTGGTCTGGCCGGAGCACGGTGTGGACGTTTGCACGCCGGGCTGGGGGGCCCGGCGCGCCCGGAGCACGCCGGGCATCAGGATGATGTATGCGCGGCGGCGTCTGGGCGGGATGCCGAACCAGGCCACGACCATGGACCACGTCATCGTGGCTGCGCGGTACTGCGTCGTGACCCTGGTCCGTGCTCAGGCCTGGCCTGGCCTCGGCCGGCGAGGGCTGCCTGTGGATCCTGGGACACGGCGGTGCCTCCTCGGCATCGTCCGGAAACCTTCATGGGGCCGGCCTGGACGCCCGCACCCCGGCGGCACAGGCGGTCCGGGGGCGCCCGCTGTTGCTCTCCGACGGCCGTTCGACGGCGGGCGGCAGCGACGGGCCCGACGGCAAGCCGCAAGCCGAGGCGTACCTGCAGGGCACCACGCCGTGGCCGTGCTCGACCGGATCGGGGGACCGCTCCCCCAGCTCGATACGGAACTGTTCGCCGCCTGCCGCATCGTCGCCCGCTGCACGGCCGATGTGGCGCTGGCCGGCCACCCTGAGCCGCTGGATGCTACGGCCCGACGGAAGCATCAGCTCCCTGGAGGCAACCGCCAACCTGCCCCTCGGCGTCACGACGCAGCGCGCCTACCAGTGGCGTGAGCACACCCTGG
This sequence comes from Streptomyces sp. NPDC004609, assembly GCF_042873655.1. Lineage (NCBI taxonomy): Bacteria > Bacillati > Actinomycetota > Actinomycetes > Kitasatosporales > Streptomycetaceae > Streptomyces > Streptomyces sp. NPDC004609. The sequence goes on from NZ_JBIALS010000045.1 coordinate 9,877, forward strand.
AGCCCGGGTCCGTCCTGATGCTGTACTCCAGCGGCCGGGCCGCTCCGGCAACGCGGCCGACGATGGGCCCGTGGCTCAGCGCAGGACGACGCCGAAGACGACGGTGAAGAAGGCCTCGAAGGATTTCGCCGACTTGTCGGAGCGCGCCGAGATGAGCGCTCCTTCCCAGGCGCTGAGGACGAACCGCGCGATGGTGTCGGGCTCCAGGGCCTTGCTGACTTCGCCAGCCTGCTGGGCCTCGGCGATCGTCCCGCTCAAGGCGTCGCACCAGTACTGCAGGCTGTCCCGGACGGCCGTGCGGACGACCTCGCTGTGGTCGGCGATCTCGGTGGCCAGATCGCCGATGAGACAGCCCCGGCTGAACCCGTAGCCGAGATTCTCGTCGCGCATCGCTTCGAAGTGCCGGCGCAGCCGGGCCAGCGGCGGCACGCTCGTGTCGCCGAGGTCCGCCAGCCCGCGGGTGGCCCCGTACCGCTCCAGAGCGATGACGGCCAGGGCTTCCTTGCTCTCGAAGTGGTTGTAGAAGGACCCTTTGGGGGCACCGGCGGCGGCGGTGATGTCCTTCACCCCGGCGGCGGTGAAACCGAACGTGTGGAACTGCTCAACCGCCGCTTTGATGATGTCTTCGCGCAGACTGGGCCTGGCCATTCTAGCTCCTCAAGTAATACGGCCAACCGTCTTACTGTACCCTCCAGGGCCTTCCTCATTCTAGGAGGCCTCGCGCCGCGCCCCTGGGCGGGGCCAGGTCGAGCACCCGGGCCGGTTCGGCGGCATGCCGCCGACGGCAAGGGCTCGCAGACCGGCTGGAGCAGGGGTCCCGTGCGGTCGCGGGGAGGAGGAGGGGCTCTCTATCGCTGCCGGCGGATCCACCGATCGAGTCGGCGGCGTCGGCCCCGGGAGGCGAGGGGCCCGTTCGCCGGGGGCAGGCCGTTGACAGATTTAAGATGGGCGGTCATATTGAATTTGTTCGGTTTTTCGAAGGAGGAGCTATGCAGAACGGAAACGGTGTGCTCCGGCGCACCATGCTGGGTGGGGCCCTGGCCGGTGCGGCAGGGGGAGTCGGGCTGACCGGGACCGCTTCGGCGGCGGAACGGGCAGCGGGGGCCGGGGGCGGCTCGCCCAAGGCCATTCAGCCTCGCTACCGGACGATCGACGGACTGTCCGTCCGCTACGCGGACAGCGGCCCGGCGGGCAAGGGCGGCAGGGCGGCACTGCTGCTGTCCCCCTGGCCGGAAAGCCTGTTCGCCTTCGACCAGATGTGGTCCCGCCTGGCCAGGAACACCCGCCTGATCGCGATCGACCTCCCCGGCTTCGGCCACTCCGAACGCCGGGAAACCCTGCTGACGCCCAAGGCGATGGGCGACTTCGTCATCAAGACCGCCGACGCGTTCGGTCTGAAGAACCCGCATGCCGTTGGACCCGACATCGGCACCGGAGCCCTGCTGTTCGCCGCCGCCAACCACCCCGGCCGACTGCGCAGCATCGTCATCGGCAGCGGCGGCGCCTCGTACCCCATCGAGCTCGGCACCGTGCTCCGCGACTGGGTGTTCACCCCCGACGTCACCCCCTACCGGGGCATCGGACGCCAGATCGTCAACGGTGCACTGGACACCATCGAGAACCACACCCTGCCCGCCGACATCCGGGAGGACTACGTGTCGGCCTACGAAGGCGACAAGTTCGTCGAGTCCATGGCCTACGCCCGGTCCTACCACACCAACCTGCCCGCCCTCGGTGAACTTTTGCCCGGCATCAAGACACCGGTGCAGATCATCGCCGGCCGCCACGACACCGCCGTCCCCCCGGCCAACGCCGAGTACCTCCGCAAGCGCCTGCCGCACAGCAGGCTCGACTATCTCGACGTCGGCCACTTCACCTGGGAAGAAGACGCCACCGGCTACGCCACTCTTGTCACCGACTGGTGGAACGGCGGACACACCAAGGTGTAATCCGGGACAGGGACACTCCCCCGACACCAGGGGGTATCCCTTTCCGTCCCGGCGGGCCCACCGGACCAGACTGTCAAGCACCCTGTGACGGAGCCGTGCAAGGCCCGGCAGGCGGCCCGCCGCGCCACCACGACGCCTCGACGGCCAGCCGGCGGGGGGGTGCTGACGCTCACGCCCCGCCGTCGCGCCCGCCGCACCACAGCAAAATCACCGGGGCTCTGTACCCATTCACTCGAATTTCCGAAGGACCATGTCCATGAAGGTGACCGCAGCGGTTGCGACCGGCAAGGGAAATCCTCTCGCGATCAAGGAACTGGATCTCCAGGAACCCGGACCGGGAGAAGTCCAGGTGAGGATGGTGGCCAGCGGTATCTGCCACACCGACGCCGTGGTCCGGAACGAGGTCTACCCCACCCCCATGCCCGTAGTGCTCGGCCACGAGGGGGCCGGGGTGGTCGAGAAGGTGGGACCGGGCGTCACCACGGTGGAGTCCGGCGACCATGTCCTGCTCAGCTTCTACACATGCGGAACCTGTGATTCGTGCGCGATGGGGCATCCCGCCTACTGCACGCAGTTCTTCGGACTCAACTTCTCCGGCCGCCGCGCGGATGGGACCACGGCGTTCTCCGACGACGGAGAGCAGGTCGGTTCCCACATCTTCGGCCAGTCGTCCTTCTCCTCGGTCAGCAACGTCGTCGAGCGCAGCGTCGTCAAGATTCCGCCGACGGTGCCGCTCAAGCTGCTCGCGCCGCTGGGATGCAGTGTGCAGACCGGCGCAGGAGCCGTCCTCAACGTTCTGGACGCCGAAGCCGGCAGCAGCCTCGTCGTCTTCGGAGCCGGCGCGGTGGGGATGTCCGCCCTCCTTGCGGCCCGGGTGGCGAACTGCTCGACCATCATCGCCGTGGACATCGTCGACAGCCGACTGGACCTGGCGGGGGAGCTCGGTGCCACCCACGTCATCAACAGCCGCATGGAGAACGCCGCGGCACGCATCAAGGAAACAACCGGCCGTGGCGTTGACTACGCCGTCGACACGACCGGAAACCGGGAGATCTTCCGGTCCATGCTGGACTCGCTCGGTTCCCGTGGCCACGCTGCTCTGGTGGGTCTGGCCGCGCCGGGCACCGAAGCGGCGATCGACATCGGCAGCACCATCCTCACGGGCGCCAAGATCAGCATGGTCATCGAGGGAGACGTGGTCCCGCACACGTTCATCCCGCGCCTCATCTCCCTTTACCAGGACGGCCGGTTCCCGTTCGACAAGTTCATCAAGGCGTACCCCTTCACGGACATCAACACGGCCTTCGAGGACAGCGAGAACGGCACCACCATCAAGCCCGTCGTCGTCTTCTGAACCCGCCCAGAAAACCATGCCCAACGTTGAGGAGGGCCGGAGCATGACCGACACAGCGCAGCCGGACGCCACCAACGACGCCCTGACCTACGACTCCTTGTACATCGACGGAGAGTGGCGCAGGCCCGCCTCCTCGCAGGCGATCTCCGTGACGTCCGCCAGCACGGGGCGGGCCATCGGACGCGTCCCGGTCAGCACCTTCGAGGATGCCGATACGGCCGTCGCCGCCGCACGCCGTGCGTTCGCTGATCCCACCGGCTGGGCCAACTGGCAGCCGGCGGAGCGCGCCCGCGCCCTGCAGCGGCTGGCCGACCAACTGGACGCCCGCAAGGAAGAGATGGCCCGGCGGGTCAGCAGCCAGAACGGCATGCCGTACTCGGTCTCCATCGACTTCGAGGCCGCAGTGCCGGCGGGGGTGCTGCGGTACTACGCGACACTGCTGGAGCAGATACCCACCGAGGAACGCCGTCCCGGCGTCCTGGGCGGAACCTCCCTGGTCCACCGCACTCCGCTGGGCGTGGTCGCCGCGATCGTGCCCTGGAACTTCCCGCAGACCCTGACCTTCTTCAAACTGGCTCCGGCACTGGCCGCCGGCAACACCGTGGTGGTCAAGCCGGCCTCGGAAACCCAGCTGGACTTCGCCCTGCTCGCGGAAGCAGTGGATGCGGCAGGCGTCCCGCCCGGCGTGATCAACATCCTCACCGGTGGCGACAGCCTGGGGGCGTACCTGGTCGGCCATCCCGGCGTCGACAAGATCTCCTTCACCGGCTCCACCGCCGTGGGCCGGGAGATCGCGGGGCGTGCGGGGCAGCTTCTGCGTCCCGTGACTTTGGAACTGGGCGGGAAGTCGGCCGCACTCATCCTCGACGACGCGGACCTCGCGTCGAACGCCGAGGCACTCTTCACCGCCTCACTGCTCAACAACGGACAGACCTGCTTCGCCAGCACCCGCATCCTGGCACCCCGACGCCGCTACGCCGAAGTCGTCGACTTCTACAAGACGCTCGCCGAAGGCTCCGTCGTGGGCGACGCACTCGACCCGGCCACCCAGATCGGCCCGATGGTCAGCGCTGCACACCGCGCCACCGTCGAGTCCTACATCGAACGCGGCATCGCCGACGGCGCGACACTCGTGACAGGCGGCCGGCGACCCGACATCGACCACGGCTGGTTCGTCGAGCCCACCATCTTCGCCGACGTCGACAACGCCTCGGTCATCGCCCAGGAGGAGATCTTCGGCCCGGTCCTGTCGATCATCGCCTACGAAGGCGACGACGAGGCGATCCGGATCGCCAACGACTCCCAGTTCGGCCTCGGCGGAACCGTCTGGTCAACCGACCCCGAACGCGCGGAGCGTGTCGCCAAGCAGGTACAGACCGGCACCGTCGGCATCAACCACTACCTGCCGGACTTCGGCGCGCCCTACGGCGGGGTGAAGGCCAGCGGCATAGGACGTGAGCTGGGACCCGAAGGCCTCACCCACTACCAACACCTCCACACCATCTACCTCTGACCACCTCGACGAGGACGTACCCGACATCCATGACGAGGACGCCGAACCGCACAGTTCGGGCCCGGGGCCGGGCATGGAGCAGAGTCCGTCTCTCGTGTGTTCAGACGGCGTTCGGACGGCATTCGGTGGTTGACAGCGCCCCGGTCGTCCACCAAGGAGGAATCCATGAACACCACAACCCAGAACAAGAGCACCGACCTGAAGCTAGAGGTCGTCGTCATCCCGGTCACCGACGTGGACCGATCCAGAAAGTTCTACTTGGACCTGGGCTGGCGCCTCGACGCCGATTCGCCTTCGGCAACGGCTTCCGGGTCGTGCAGTTCACGCCCCCGGGCTCACCCGCGTCGATCCAGTTCGGCACCGACATCACCAGCGCGGCGCCGGGCTCGGCCGAGAGCATGTATCTGGTCGTCTCCGACATCGACGCGGCCCGCGACGAACTCGCCGCCAAAGGTGTCGAGATCAGCGAGACGTTCCACCCCGAGGCCCCGGGATCGCAGTTCCAGCCGACGGGCAGCGAGGGACGTGCGGATGGTGCGGACCGGGAGCGGGCAAGCTACGGCTCCTTCGCCCGGTTCAGCGACCCGGACGGCAACAGCTACCTGCTCCAGGAAGTCACGACCCGACTTCCCGGCCGCATCGATTCCACAGCGACGTCGTACGCGTCCGTCAACGACCTGCTCGAGGCACTCAAGCGCGTCGCGGTCGCCCACAGCGAGCACGAGGCCCGCAACGGCGGCGAGTACGACAACGAGTGGCCGGTCTGGTACGCGGCCTACATGGTCGCCGAGCAGCACGGCAGCGAACTGCCCCGATGACGCTGATCAGCGACGTTTGCGTCACGGCGGCGGTCTCGGGCCGCCAGTCGGCGCGGGCAGCGCGAGCCACATCGCACAAAACGGCCGACATGAGTACGACCATCCAAATGGCACAGGAGGAACCGACATGAGCACATACGCCACCATCAAGACGCAGACCGTCAAGGCCGCGGACGGCGTTACCTACGCATACCGCAGCCTCGGCAGCGACGCCGACGCCCGGCCGCTGGTGCTGCTGCAGCACTTCCGCGGCAACCTGGACAACTGGGACCCCGCCCTGGTGGACGCCCTTGCACGGGGAAGGCGAGTCATCACCTTTGACAACCGGGGCGTCGGCGCCACCTCGGGCAGCACCCCGCACACCGTCGCCGCCATGGCCGAGGGCGCCGTGGAGTTCATCACGGCACTCGGCCTGACACGAGTCGACCTGCTGGGCTTCTCCCTGGGCAGCTTCGTCGCCCAGGAGATCGCACTCCTCCGCCCCAGCCTGGTGAACCGGATCGTGCTGGCTTCCTCGGCGCCTCAGGGTGCCCCGGGCATGCACGGGTGGGCGCCGGAGGTCATTGAGGCGGTCGGGGGGAAGGTCCCCTCTCCCGAGGGCTACGTGAGCATCTTCTTCACCTCCGCGGAGGTCGGCCAGACCGTTGCGGGTCGCGTCTTCGGCAGCCGTACCGAGGGCCACGACGTCCAGACGACCTGGGCGACCCGGCTGGCGCAGTACGACGCGGTCATGCACTGGGGCATCCCGAACCACGCTCAGCTGGAGCGTCTGCAGGGCATCACCCAACCGGTGTACGTCGCGAACGGAGACAGCGACCCGATGATCCTGCCGCGCTACTCCCACCTGCTGGCAGGCCTGCTGCCCAACGCCGAGGTCAAGATCTACCCTGACGCGGCCCACGGCTTCCTCTTCCAGCACCACGAGGAATTCGCCGCAGACGTGGCCACCTTCCTGGACAAGTAGTTCCCGTGCCGGCATGGGGCCGAGGGCGGGGGCGGCTCCCCCGTCCTCACGGCTTCACAAAGCCGCATCTGAGCTGAACCGCGTTCGGCACGGCCGATCTCAAATTCGGCACCCGCACCCTAGGCGGCTCGCTCACCGCCACCTCGATCGAGAACGACGTCCCGCTGCACTGATCAGCCCTCCACGCGTCGACTCCCCTTGGAAGACTTCCTATGCCTCCCCATCTCACCACCGTCCAGGCAACACAGAGCGACGCACCAGCACCCGTGAGGACGAAGAGTCCCCGGCCCGGGTTCATGGTCGTCAGCCTCGGGCAGCTCGGGCTGTTCATCAACATCACCCAGACCACCTCCACGCTCGCCTCCGTTCAAGCCGCGCTCAACACCACTGGATCCCAGCTGGTCTGGATCGCCAGCATCAACGCGATGATGATCGCCAGCTTCGTCCTGGCCGCCGGCACACTCGGTGACATCCTGGGCCGCCGCCGTGTCTTCGCCGCCGGCGCCTTCCTGCTCGGACTGGGCAGTCTCCTGGTCTTCCTGGCCCCCTCAGCGGCGGTCGTCATCACCGGCCAGGCCATCATGGGCCTGGGCGGAGCCGCCATCCTGCCCACCAGCCTGGCAATCGTCACCAGCACCTTCAAGGATCCCCACGCACGCACCACCGCCGTAGGCATCTGGGTCGCCGTCTCCGGCCTCGGCCTCGCCCTCGGCCCGATCCTCGCCGGCGCGGTCCTGCTGTACTTCTCCTGGCACGCCGTTTTCCTCGTCAACGTCGTGCTGGCGGTGCTGATCCTGGTGCTTACGCCCCGCTACGTCGCCGAGAGCCGGCAGCACGGAAGGCACCTGGACCCGCCCGGTCTCGCCCTGACCGTTCTCGCCATCGCCTTGCTCAACTTCGCCGTCATCGACGGCGGGTACGAGGGATTCGGCGCCCCGAAGGTGCTGTGGTCCTTCGCGGGGTTCGCCGTGGTGCTCGTCGCCTTCCTCGTCGTCGAAACCCGCACCCGCACGCCGATGCTCCACCTGAGGCTCTTCCGCAACCCCTCGTTCACCGCGGCCAATCTGGTCGCGCTGGTCGCCCAGTACGCGTTCTTGGCCGTCGCCATCGCCCAGGTCCTGTACTTCCAGCGCGTCCGCCACGAATCCATCCTTCAGACCGGCCTGATCACCTTGCCGGTCACCGGTGCCTATCTGCTGGTCAGCGCGGTGGCCGGGCATGTGGTCCGCAGGCTCGGTTTCAAGGCCACCCTCGCCCTCGGCTCCCTGACGGCAAGCGCCGGAACCCTGCTGATGCTCACCCAGACCGCCCACACCTCCGCAGTCTGGATCGGGGGGTATCTGGCGGTCTTCGGAGCGGGCGCGGGCCTGGTCCTCCCACCGAGCACGGCGGCCGCGGTCGTCAGCGCCCCCGCGGCCGAGGCAGGCATGGCCAGCAGCACCGTCAACCTCTTCCGGCAGATCGGCAGCACCCTCGGCGCCAGCGTCACCGGGACGATCGTCACCAGTGGACTGATCAACCGGCTGCCGGACCAGCTCACCCGACACGGAGTTCCGTCCGAAGCCACACGGGACATAACCGACGGCATCGCATCCGGCGCCCCGGTCGACGCCGTCCCAGCCGGGATCCGGGACAACGTCTCGGCCGCCTTCGCGGACGCCTTCACCGCCTCCCTCCACCTGGCCGTCCTGATCCCAGCCGCCGGAACCCTCCTCGCCGCACTGGCCGCTGTGCTTTTCGTACACAAACGCACCCAGCTCCACTGAGTACACCCGTATCCGCATCCGCAGAGGAACTCCCATGGACATCGAAGCAAGGACCCCGGAGAACACCGCGTTCGTCCTGGTCGACTACGTCACCGGCTACGCCAACCTCATCCGGACCCAGCCCATCACCGACAACGTCACCGGAGCCGTCGCCCTGGCCCGGATGGCGCTCGGGTACGGGGCGCCGCTGGTGGTGACACTCGGCCCCGAGCGGGACCCGCGCGGCACGCTCTACCCCGAACTTGCCCGGGAGATCGGCGACCTGCCGCTGGTCCACCGGGCCGGCACCTTCGACGCCTTCGGCCACCCCGGATTCGAGGAAGCGATCAAGGCGACAGGCGTCCGTCATCTGGTGATCGCCGGGCTGACCACCGAAGGCTGTGTGCTGCGCACCTCGGTGGGTGCCCTGCGGCGAGGCCTCGGCGTCACGGTCGTCGTCGACGCCTGCGCCGGATCCACCCAGGTCGCCCACGACACCGCCCTGGGCCGCCTCACCCAGCTCGGCGTGTCCTTCACCACCTGGCTCTCCCTGGCCGCCGAACTCCAGGTCACCTACGACAACGAGAAGACCGTCGGCGTCTTCCGCTCGGTCCAGGCCCTGGACCCGTCCTACGCCATGAACACCGAGCAGCTCACCAACGCCCTGCGCCTGGGCGCGGGTGAGTGACGCCTCGCCACGAGCGGGAGGTCAGGCACTGACCTTTCGGACTTCGACTTCGCCGGGGACCAGGGGGCGCCCGTTGTGGGCAGGTTGCCACGGGCTGGCCGTCGCGCTCGTCGACGGCTTCGAGCCACCCCTCGTCCGCGCCTAACCAGTTGCCCTCCCCCCACTGTCGCAGCGCGACGAGCAGGCGTCACGCAGGCTCTCCACGACACGCCGACGCCAGTTCGACACGCCGACAAGGATCACGCAAAGGGTGGGGAGATCACCCGAGCAGGTTTGGCCACCTGAAGAGCGACACCTGGGGAGGTTCCAGGCTGTGGCGGATATTTCGTGATGACCATGGTGGTTGGGCACATGAGCTCGGGTGGGAAGCGAGGCTCACCGTGCGGGTCGTCAGAGACGAGCGCGTTCCAACGGGTCGCGTCGCGGGCTCGCGGTTGACCGACCCCGGCCCGATCTCCCGCGAGCCGACCGCGGATGGCTACAGGTCCGTGTTTGGTCAGGCCGGACTGAGTCCGGCGGCCCGAAGCAGCGAGTCGCGTTCGTCCTGGAGCAGCGGCTCGCCTTCCGGAAGTTGATCGTCGGCCAGCAGCCGGCGCACCCATACCGCGTTGGCCTCGAACGCCTTGCGACACAGGGCCCGCTCAGGGTGTTCTTCTTCACGGCCGTTGATGGCCAGATCCCGCGGGTTACCGGGGTCGACCGGCTCCGACAGGGCCGCGGCCACCAGTATGAGATCGAAGTGCTTGCCCCGATGGGGCACTTCGGGGTCGGCCGCCAGACGGAGCAGGTACGGCACGATCGCCGGCATCGCGGCGCTGATGTGCATCGGTCCTGCCATCACCAGCCAGCTCAGCGTCTGTCCGGCAACCTCGGCGGCATCGGGGTCGACCAGGCCGTTCAACAGTGCCGGGACCCCGTCCACACAACCAGGCAGCTCCGACCAGATGACCTCCTCGCACCCTGCCAGTGCGGGATGTGAGGAGGGATCCACCGCTAGGTGTGGATGCGCCACCACCAGATCTGCCATCGCGGCCGCTATCGCCGCCCGGCTCACTGTGCACACACCACGGCTCCCGTCCGCTGCCCCACCCGTAGCCCTTGAGCCCGGCCGCCCGACCTCGGTCCGGGGCCGGTTACGCCACCTTGCGCCTGATCAATCCATGTTTCCCGGTCCGTGGATATGTGCCGCGTTCGCATGGCCAGGTCGGCGCTCTTTTCGTCCGGAACCGTTTCCGCGTCGACATCAACTACCTCGCCGTGCTCGCTGCCCTCGGCTCTGATGAGACGCTTTTCAAAGCGGCTGTGGTGGGTTTCGTGACGGTCACGGCGGCTGAGCAAGGACGAGCGTTCGCAAGAGAGCGAAGGAAGCTCGACCGTATGACCGCCGTTTGATCAGCTTGATCCGCGTGACCTGGCCTTCGACGGCGCCGGCTGACCACTGGTCCCCGATCCACGGGTCGCCACCCGGACCGACCTGGTCGTCCGCGACTTCCAGCCCGACCCCACGGCCCTCGACACACGCGGGTGCGGCGACATCACATACATCCCGACCGAGGAAGGATGGCTCTACCTGGCCACCGTCATCGACATCGCCTCCCGCCGCGTCGACGGCCGCCCCGGCGACTTCATAGGTGACCGCCCTGTCAACTCCGTCATCCAACCCGCTGGCCGTCCCACAACACACTACTCTGATCAGGAGTGTTGCTACGACTGGTTGAACCCAAGCAGTACACCAGCCGTGAATTCGCCACCCTGGCAACGGAGTTCAACATCCGGCTCTCGGTCGGCCGCACCGGGCAGTGCTGGGACAACGCCCTCGCGGAGTCGTTCTTCGCCACCTTGAAGAACGAGCTGATCGACACCCGCCCCTGGCCCAGCCGGGCCGCCGCCCGCACCGCGATATTCGAGTGGATCGAGAGCTGGTACAACTTGCGGAGGCTCCACAGCAGCCTTGGCTACCGCACACCCGCAGACTACGAGGCCACCCTCGCAGCCTGACCACCACACCGATGGTGTCCGTCAAAGCGGAACAAGCTCAGTACGGCTACTCATGCGCCGCGCGATGCAGGCGCCTACCGTCACACGCATGATCCAGAGCCCTGCGCGTAGAGCCCGGACCTCCGGGCGGTCCATTCTGTATGCCGTCACAGGGCTCGTGATGGTGGCGCTGCTGGTCGCTGCCGTGGTGGCGGGAAACGTCGTGTGGAATGGCGCGCCGTATCCTTCGGCCGCCCCCGACGCGGTCGCGCAACGGCTCAAGGCCCGGTCCGACGAGGTGCACGACGACTTCGCGCTGCCCGAGAAGTACGCCGCAAGCTCGGGCAGGGTCGATACCGGCGCCTGTTACTACCGTGGGCTGAAGGGCATCGCCCACATTGATGAGGCGCGAAGCGACGTCCGCAGCTTCGGCCTCGATTGGAGCGTGCCCGGCGTCCCCGAAGCCACCGCCCGAGAGGCGCAGCGGCGCGTGCGCCATCGACTGGTGCAGAAGGGTTGGAATCTCACCCACGAAGGCGACCGTACAGGTGCAACCTTCCGCGAACTGGGCTTCCGATTCGAAAATCCGGTGGACGGTGAACAGGTCGACGTACAGTGGAACGACTCGACCACGACTCTGTTCATCAGCGTCTACGCCCCCTGTGGGCAGGTTCCCGCCGAGTTCGTGGAGTACGACTGGTCTGAGGCGGACTGGCACCCGAAAGAGCAATCCGCTGGGCTTTGAAGGGGGCTTTTCGCCCTTGAGGACGGGAAGCGACTCGTCACTCGGCTGGATTCGTTGGCCCAGCGGTTGACTTCATTGTTAAGGGACAGGGAGCTGGGGCCCCGCGTCGTTGTACAAAGATGACGACGGGCCGTGCCACCGCACGTACGGTGCACGGCCCAGTCAGGCTCATCGGCCGGTGAGCGCGGTGAGGAGTCTCGTATTGGCGTCTACGTTGTGCCCGAGCGTGATTCCGTATCGCGGGAGCGTGGAGAGGTATTGGGCGAGCTCGTCGCGCTGGGACCGGATGTGGTCGGATTCAGCGGGAATGAGGCCGAACACGTCCGGGTAGCGGTCTTCCGTTCCCGCGGTGAAGAAGTCGTCGGCGGTCAGTTCCCGGCCGTCGTCGAGCACGGCCGGGATTCCGTCTGCTTCCACCGCAGGCGCACCCGTTCCTCGGTGTCTTCGGACAGGACGAAGTCGCGGAAGAACGGTGCGACGGAACGGACCGTGCGCACGATCTTCCGGTAGACCGTCGGGTGCTCCTCCCGCAGGCGGAGCAGGAAGGCCGCCAGGTTCCGGGCGTCAGGGTGCAGGGCCTCCGAATCGGAGGTGTAGCCGGCCTGTTTCACCGGTGCGTTGGGGGTCGTGTCGTGGAAGTGGTAGACGCGGCAGCCCCGCAGCATCTCCAGCGTGTGCCGTGCGACGCCGCCCATTGCGAGCGTTCCTCCGGCGGCGGTCTCGGTAAGCTTCGACTCACGGTGCCCCTGGCCGAGGGACTCGGTCCACGGCTGCTCGAAGCGCCTGGTGTCGTGGAACTCCAGCGTCTCGCGCTTGAAGATCAGCTCCCCCTGGGCGGCGGGTACCAGCACGGCCTCGTAGACGTTGCTCCGATGGTTTTCGCCTGCTTCCAGCCGCAGTCTGATCCGGGCGGTTCCCTTCGCTCCGTCGTGGAGCATGGCCTCCGCTCCGCCGCGCAGTCCGACCTCCATCCGCAGTTCCCCGTCGGCGATGCGTCCGAGCAGTTCGACCGCTTCGATGAAGTTGCTCTTGCCCGCGCCGTTGGGGCCGACGAGCAGGGTGACCGGCCCGAGGTCGAGCCCTGCCTCTCTGATCGACTTGTACCCGCTGACGGTGATCCGCCGAACCCTGCGTGCCATGCCCCCAACCTATCCGGAAAGGCACCCGGAGCCCGCCTGGGCGGCCTGCCCGGGCCGGGTGCCCACCCTCCGGCAGCGGCAGAGGCCGCCTGCACGGGGTCATGGCCGTGCCGGGGCGGGAGCCATGACCCCGTGCAGCAGCAGGAAGGGCCGGGGCCTGGCGTTGCCGCACGATCTTCACTGGCCCTCGGCTGTGCGTGGCGGTCGTCGCCTGCCCTCACCCTCAGCGGGGGATCATCAGGAGGGCTGCCGGCCCTGCTCGACCCATTCCCGCACGGAGCACGCAGTCCTCATGCGCGCCGCCGTGGCCGCTTTCTCCGACGCGTCGAGCGTCTCCGCCAGCCCCTGGAAACGGGCGGGCAGGACATCGAGCAGGCTCAGCACCTCCTCGCCGGTCCGGACCGTGAGCAATAGTTCGCACCGCCACTGCGGTGACACCTGCGGCCGGTGGCCGAGCCGGTGCTCCAGCGCCGGGAACAGATAGTGCACCGCCGAGACCGCCGCGTGCTCCCGCAGCCAGCCGACCGAAAGCCGCTGGCTGAAACCCAACCGAGCCGCTTCCTTCTCCAGGAACATGAGCCGCTCGGTGTCAATGGCCCGGATCGTCCGCGGCAGCACTCCAGTCATGCCGCGATCCTGTCACCAGACGACGACGGGGCAACTTCACGTGGACTTCTCCGGGCTCGCCCCGGGAGAGCGCAGGGGCCCGTGGTGCCGGTGGGCGCGCCGGGTGGTTCTCCTGCGACAGGAGGGGAGTCCTGGGATTTCAGCTCTCCACACGACTCGGTGCGCCTGGGGCACAGCCGTCGGGGCACGGGCGGGCGACGGCCAAGGTCCCTGCCGGCACCGGCCGTTGAGACGGCTCGTCCTGCCGGACAGGCTGCGGTTACGATCCAGCCCCTGACCGAGCGCAGAAGCGGCCGGCCGCCCCCGGCCGTGCTGTGCCCGGCTCGTCCCGCAGATTCAGTTCAGAGCGAAGGAACAGCGCCTGTGAGTGATACCGGCTCCGGCGGGCCGCGGGTACGGCCCGTGCGTCCCGGCGACCCCGCCCGGGTGGGCCCCTACCGGATCGTCGACCGCCTCGGGACGGGCGGCATGGGCACCGTCTACGCCGCCCTGGCCCCTGACGGGCAGCGGACCGCGGTGAAGGTGATCCACCCTGCGCAGGCCGAGGACCCCGAGTTCCGCGCCCGCTTCCGCCGCGAAGTCCAGCTCTCCGCCCGAGTGCAGGGCCCGTGCCTGATCCCGCTCGTCGCGGCCGATCCCGACGCCGACGCCCCGTGGCTGGCCACCGCCTACGCCCCCGGCCCCACCCTCGACCGGCACCTCGCGGCCCACGGGCCGCTCACCGCAGGCACCCTGTACGCGTTCGCAGCCGGCACCGCCCAGGCCCTGGCCGCCATCCACGCAGCGGGGGTCGTCCACCGGGACGTCAAACCGCAGAACGTGATCCTGTCCCCCGCCGGACCCCGCATGCTGGACTTCGGCATCGCCCACGCCGCCGACGGAACCAGCGTCACCCGCACCGGCATCATGACCGGCACCCCCGGCTGGATCAGCCCCGAGCACTACCGCACCGGCACCACCGGACCCGAAGGCGACATGTTCGCCTGGGGCGCCCTCGTCGCCCACGCCGCCACCGGCCGACACCCCTTCGGCACCGGAGCCCCCGACGTCATCGCCTTCCGCATCATGTCCCAGCCCGCCGACCTGGAAGGCATACCCGAAGGTCTGCGGGAGATCGTGGAGAAGGCCCTCACCAAGAACCCCTCCGACCGGATATCCGCCGTCCCGGCGGCGGACGCATGCTCACTGCTACTGGCCTCCGAGGCCACTCAGGTCCTCAGTGACGTCAGTAGAGGGCCGGAAACCACCCATCTCGGCGAACTGGGCACAGCCCAATGGGACATCCCCGCCCCGGACGACCCCGCCTGGCCTGCCCCGCGTCCCTCCTCTCGAAGACGCACCGTCACAGCTGTCCTCATCATTGCCGCCGTCGTCGGTGGTGTCGTGGGCGGAACGCTGGCGTTCCCCACCAGCAGCGCCAGCAGCACGGGCGACACCACAGCAAAGGCGGTCACCAGCCCGGGCAGCACAGCCCAGCACACCGGCCCCGCCCGCCCAAGCAGTGGTACGACCCAGCAGCGTGAGGACCCTCGCACGGTCATCGTTCCGGCGGACCCGCTGGCCGGGGTGTCCAGGCCCGCTTACAAGCGCACCGACCCCTTGTCCCGGTCCCAGCCGATCCCCGATGACTGGCGGGCGAGCACAGCCGCAAGAAACCAGGGGGAGAAGGACACGCAAGAGGCCATCCAAGACCATATGAAGTCCGTACTCGCCACCAAGGGCATGGACTTCATGAAGCCCGTCATCACGTTCAACAGGCGGAAGCAAACGGTGATGGTGACGGGCGGCCCGGTCTCCACCCTGACCGACGACTACAAGGAAGTGTTCCGCAGAGCAGGGGAGATGGGCGCCTGTACCATCCTCGCGCACCGGCTCCAGGACCACCCCACTACCTGGCCCTACGGTCGCTACTACATCTATTGGAAGGACTTCGACGGCCAGACCGAAGCAACTCCTCTCGGCTACGGGCAGGCCACCGGTGGATGCTTCAACGAGATTGGTGGGCAGTGGCGGGGCAGCGAGCCCGGTATGGCGACCGCTGGGCATCCCAGCACCGACAGGGACGAGATTCGTGTCGCTGGCGACAGCCAAGGCCATTTCCGCGGCTTGGAACACGCGGGTCGCCGAAGGTCACGGCCTCGTCCCCTTCGAGGAAGACGATGCGATCAACCTCGGCTTCGATCCCGTCGAGAAGGCCGCGTACGTGTGGGCACTGGACGGCTACAACGCTCTTTCCGGCCGTGCGCAGCAAGCCCATTTCCAGGAGGTCGTCTCCAGGACTGTCTGCAGGAAGCTGATCGCCGAGTACAACAGCAACAAGAACTGGGCCTACACTCGCTGGTCCGTTTCCGCCTACCAGGGAAACAGCGGACACCCCGAACTCATAGCCTCAGGTACGTGTACCCCGTCGGCCGAGCGGCCGTGACGAAGGCCCGTGCCTGCCGACAGACAGCTGCGGCGGCCGATGAGTCACGCGGCCAGCGGCCCTCACTATTGCAGGCGCAGCCACGCCTCATCGCCGCCGATGCCAGTTGTGGCCAGTCACAGTCTTCGAAGGCACCCGGGGCGCTTCTCGCGCCGTCGTCAACCTTCGGTTCGCGCATCGGATGTGGCGCCGACCTCCGCGAAGCGCGCGGATTCGTGAATTCCTGGACTGGCGAAGCGTCAAACCTGCCCTGCGGAGGCCGTAGAAGGCAGTGTCCTCGATCCACGCGAAGTGGGCGTCCGGTGCTGTGCGGAGTCCCGAACCGAAGCCCGGAGCCGCAAGGAATGGCGCTATGCACAGTACGCGATAGCCGTCGTCGGCGGCGAAGGAGATGAAGACTTTCTGCGCTGGGGCTCTGCCGGAAGCTGCGAATGCTGAACCCGGTATACGGGCAGGCTGTGGGAGAGAACAGGGGGCGTGAGATCGGCTGTCAGACAGGTCATGTGATCGTGGTGGCCGTCAGGATCGACGGACCGTGGGCGTTCGCCGCCGTACGCCGGAGCCGGTGGCACGTGCTGAACGGATGCCTGACCAGGAGATTGAGCAACGGGCCGAAGCCCTTCGTGGTCCGCTTCCCGGCCGGGGGCCTGGACGAGCCCCGGTGCGAACTGATCGCCGTCTGCCTGGCCTTGCTGGCCGTACGCGACGGGGACGAGGCGTTCCTCTCCGTCCTGCCGGAGACGCGCATGCTCATCGAGTCCGTGGTCGCCGGTGCCGAGCCGCGGCTCTCCGGCGAGACCAGGCTGCTGGACGAAGTGCGCCCCAGACTCGCGGACCTGGTCTTCTTCCCCCGGGAAACCCGCAGCCGGTACCCGGACCCGCGGTCGGCACTGGAGGCGATGCTCCCGGCCTCAGGCACGGACCCGGTGGCCGTCCGGACCCTGGAGGACGCCGCCAACGCCGTACGCATCGGCATCCGCAACGGAGCCGGGCTACCGGTCCACGACCTGACCGAACGCGGGTTCACCACCGACTACGGCCGAGCGAACCACAGTGCCTGCGCCTTCGTGGACACCGACAGGGACGGCCGGGCCACCGGAGACGTCTTCGCCGTACGGCTGCCAGCTGTCCTCGATTCCCACTGGGGCGAGATCGTCGCGGTGCTCCTCACCTTCATCCACGCCCGCAACGCCGGGCAGGGCCGCTCCCCCGTCTACACCGACGCGGCAGCCGTCGTCCAGCGGCTCCGCGAACTGCGCCTGCTGCGCCGGAGCGCCCCTCCAGCCCTGATCGCCCTGCTGCTGAACCACGACCGGCTCCGCGGAATCAAAGGCATCGACGCCCGCTGGGTACGCCGTTCCGGCACCGACGCACAGCGCACCGTCGACCAGACAGTCCGGCACGTGAGCGCCACCGGACACGTGACACTGCACGGCGTCCGCGAACTACGGCTCGACCTCTTCCTCCCCAAGCACTGACCCTCACGCGATGCCACCTGCCGAAACGCCGCCGGCAATCCGCTCATGTTCTCCATGGCCATGGCACTCCTGGACGACCAGAATGTTCCGAAGGGGAGAGCGGGCCTCTACCGAGCCTTCATCGAGCAGTTGGCGGCTGCGGCGGCGATGGCCCGGTCCACGCCCGCGTTGCCGGTCAGCCGACCGACTCGTTGCCGGTCCCGGACATCGACGTCGTGGCCCCTGCGGTCGGCGGCGGTGCGCATCTCGGCGAACCGGGTGGCGGCCGTCGCGGCATCGTCTGGCGGGGGCTGGTGCTGGCCGACCTCAAGCCCACCGGCGGTCATGTCGACGCCGGCGTGCTGGAGGGCGGCGAGCTGCCCGGCGAGCTGCGGCCAGGCGGGGGACGCCGTCAGGTCGGTGAGGATGTCGCCGGGGAGGGTGGTGCGCAGGGTGTCGGCGGCCCAGCCCGGGGCCAGCTTCGCCGCGTCCTCGCCGAGTCCGGGCTCGTCGTCCGTGTCTGTGCCGCAGTGGTGCCTTCGGGCGGCGCGGCGGACCGCGTCGGTGACGGTGAGGATCAGGCGGACTGCCATCGCCGCCGACTGGGCTGCCTCGGTGAGCGCTTCGGCGAACGGCTCACCGAGCGGCGCGGGCTGGAATGTCCTGAAGGAACAGGGCTCCCGTGGTTGGGGGTGGGTGGTTCAGCAAGATACGGAGATACGGGCGGGGGGCCGTCAGCGTGATCGGGGGCCCGGGCCGCCGCTGTGGTGCGGGTCGGGCCGGGGCCCGCGCAGTGCGGGCCGTACGGGCGCCGGACCCGGAGGGGGCGGTGAAACCGGCGAGGCGGGCGGCCTCCCTCAGAAGCGCCCCGGCCGCGGCGGCCGAGCGGGCGTGCAGGCGCAGACGGCCAGGGCGGGGGCGTCGTTGACGCCGTCGCCTACGACCAGGACCCGGCGCCCTTCGGCCTCCCACGCCTTGACGGCGCTGACCTTGTCCTGGGGGAGCAGCCCGGCGCGGACGTCGGTGATGCCGACCTCGTCGGCCAGCTGCTGCGCAGCACGCTCGTTGTCGCCGGTCAGCAGGGCGGGCGTGCGGCCGGTCAGCTCGGTGAGCGAACGAGGCGTACATCGCCGCCGCCGCCCGCACCGAACCGCCGTTCCGCCTCCAGGGCTCGTACCGCAACCTGAACCGGATCGCCCAGCGGATCAGCCCGGTGATGAACGACACCGAACTCGCCGCCCTCGTCGGCGACCACTACTGGGGCGAGGCCCAGACCCTCACCCTCGGGCGCGGAGGCGAACCTGCTGAAGCTCGCGGAGCTGCGCGGCACGCTGACGGAGGCCCAGGCCGCCCGCTGGCCGGAGATCCGCACGGCGTACACGCACGCGCGTGCGGGCGCCGACGGCTCGGACGCGGCGGCGGCCCGCCTGCGCGCGGCGGAGTCCCTGGCCGCGATCGCGGACCGGCTGGCCGCGATCGCGGACCGGCTGGGGGCGGTGGCGGAGCGGCTGGGGGCTGACTCCGGGGGACCCGAGGGAGGTGTGGGGCGCGGCGGACGTGCCGGGCGCGGCGGACCGGTGGTGACCGCACGGGGCGGCCGGTACGCCCGATGCGTGGTGTGTGAGTCCGTGATACGAGCGTGATATGCGGGCTTTCCTTGCCGCCCCCGAATTGACTCTCTTACGGTGTACAGGACCTTACGGTGTATAACCGTTCTCGATCACTGGGGAGCACCACATGATCAAGGTAAGGACCAAGGCCGCGGGCGCAGTTCTCGCAGGGGCGGCACTCATGACGGGGCTCGGCGCTGGGGAGGCGATGGCGGCGGCCAGCGCCCCCTCGGAGTTCCAGGTCAGCGGATCCGACGGTGTCCGGGCGGGCTACTCGAACGGCTCCGTGACCTTCTACGAGCGGTCTGCCAAGATCACCGGGACCGTGAAGTCGCACACCAAAGGCTGTGTGCGCGTCGAGTTCGTGGTGTTCTCACGCGGTCAGGTGATGGACGTCCAGTACCGGACCGCGTGCGGACTCGGCCCCGGCTCGTCCAAGGGCTTCAACTTCACCTCACCCGCCCTGAAGGGAGGGGTGAGCGAGGTACGGATCGACCTCGAAGCGGTGGAAGCCAGCGGGGCGACGCTGCGCAAGCTCGACAAGATGGTAATCAAACCCTGATGACAGGGAAGGGGGGGGGGGGGGCCGCGCCCCCCCGCCCCCCCCCACCACAAAAAAACCCCCAAAACCACACCCCACACCCCCCCCCCCCCCCCCCCCCCCCCCCCCCCGCCCCCCCCCCCCCCCCCCCCCCCCCCCCCCCCTTCTCCCGTTCTCCGCCCTTCTCCCTCGCCGCCCGTCGCCGCCGCCGACGGGCGGCGATGCCAGTGGCGGCGCCTGCGGTGGTCAGTGCCTTTGATCCACGTACCACCAGCGGGAGACCCATGTCCGAGACCGGCGTCGTCGTGCCCGAGGCGGCACAGCACCCGTCGATCGTCCACGAACCCACGCGCCGCGCCCTCAGCGGCTGCCCGGGGCTGCGCGGACACGGCCCGGTGAGCTTCCATCCGCTCACGGCGCCGCAGCCGCAGACGGTCCGCGACCATCTGACCGCCAAAGGCGGGGACCCCGCGGAGCCGAAGCCGGAGCTGGAGCTGGTCCTGATCGGGCATCTGATCCTGGAGGGCGAGCCGACGGGCGACGAGGTCGTCCTCGACGGTGCCAACGGCCGGGTGTTCAGCATGTGGATGTTCGAGGACGCGCCCAGCCTGGCGAAACTGCTCCCGCTGGCGCCTTCCGTCGCCGCGCTGGGCCGTCTGCTGGACATGGTGGACGCGTTCCGCGCCCGGCGCGGCCCGTTCGCCGTGCTGGCGGGCCGTACGGGGCCCGATGCGGTCCGCGATGCCCGGCCGCTGCTCCATGCGGCGATCGCCGAGGAGGACTGGGACGAGGAGGGCTCGGGCCCTGCCGTTTCCGCGTCGGACCGGAAACACGCGATACCGGCGTTCTGGCGGATCGCGGCGGAGATCCGCCCGCTCGGCCTGATCGCCGGACCAGGGCGGGGGCTGGCGCTGGATCTGCCGCCGGGACTGCTGGACGAGGAGTTCGGGGCGGACGAGATCATCCGGATCTCCGCGGACCGGGCCCCCGGCCCTGGCCCATGAACCGACCCGGCGGTTCCTGACCGAGGTCGGCGTGCCCTTCGACGGCTCCCTGTTCTACCGACCGGACCCAGGCCCCCTGCCCACCCTCCCGGAGGAGTGGGCCAGTTCGCGGAGCAACCCCAAGCACGCCCATCTGTGGCGGGGAGACGAGCAACTGCCGCCCGATGCGGAACACCTGGTCATCGTCGGCGGGCTGGTCGCGGACTACGACATCGTCGTCGACGGCCGGACCGGCGCCCTCTTCTACACCCTGCTCGGCGACGAGCTGACCCCGGTGAACGACGACATCTCCACTCCCGTGTTCTGCCTGTGGCTCTACCACCGGGAGCGAGAACTCAACGAGACACACGACTTCACCCAGGACTTCTACCACCACCTCGCCGACACCATGGTCGAGCTGCTAGCCGCGGTCGACACGGTCGCCTGTCTGCCCGCCGAGGACCCGGACGACTACCGGTACTGGCCGGAGGTGTGGCACGACGAGGCGGGCGGGGTGCTCTGAGGGGCCTGACGGGCACCCGCCGTCCGGGCTTCGGCCGCCAGGGCACGGGCCGCCTGGGCATCGGGCGCCTCCGTATCGGCCGGGTCGGTACCGCCCGGGGCGGCGGACCAGGCCACCCGGGACGGGGGCGTGACCGGCCCCGGCCCGGCGGGCGCGGCCGGGACGGCGATGGCGGACGCGCAGACGGCGAGGATGAAGGAGTGGGCGGTGTAGGACGTCATGCCCCGAGCGTGGCCGAACACCGGCCCCCGGCCCATCCGGCAGCCGGGAGCCCGGAGGTGGGGCCAGCCCCCCCCTCACCTGCCCCGGGCCGGGCCCCAGGCCCCGGGGGCCAGTCCCCTGCCGCGAGCCCGGGGCGGAGGCAGCCCCCGTCCCGCTTCCCTCTGTTCAGCCCTTGCGGGGTGATCAGCCCCTTGCCGGTGTTCAGCCCTTGCGGGCGACGGCCCCGTACATCGCGATGTCCCGGTCGTCGAGAACCTCCGCGCCCTCGTCGGGCCGCCAGTGGTGGACCTGCTTCAGCCCCGGCTCCACCATCTCCAGCCCGCCGAGGGACGCCTCGGCCTCCTCCCGGTTGCGCAGCCGCATCGGCATGCCCCGGCGCTCGTACTCCTGCTGCACATCGATCCCGGTCGGCAGCGGGCGCGGCTCACCCGAGATGCGCATCTCCACGGGCAGGCCGGCAAAGGCGATCCGGTCGATCAGCGGGCTGAGCCGGCTCAAGCTCGGCTGCGGTGAGAGGTCCATATCGTAGGGTTCGTCGTCGCCGTTCTGCGCGGGTGCGAGCAGGCCGAGCAGGTGCCGCAGCTCGGTCATCGTGTTCCGCCCGGCGGTCTCGACGGCGCTCATCGCCGCCGCGGCCTCCTCGGGCATCGTGGCCAGCACCTCGCGGGCGGCTCCGGCCTGGACCACCATGAGGCTCACCTTGTGGCTGACGATGTCGTGGAGCTCGGTGGCGATCCTGGCCCGCTCGGTGTCGACCGCCGTCCGCGTCGCGCTCTCGCGCTCCCGCTCCAGCAGCCAGCCGCGCTCCTCGATGGCCGCCTGGTGCAGCCGCCGCGCCCGGACCACCGCCGCACCCAAACACCCGGCGACGCCAACTGCCGCCGCCAGGGCGATGACCAGCCAGATCGTCCCAGATCCCCACACCGGATCATCTTCGCAGCTGCACGACGCGCCCCACATCAGCCCCCGGATGCAGCTCCATACATCCCCGGGATGACCCGCCCGGACGGATACATCCGGGGGGTGACGCCCCGTCCGCGGACTCCGTCCTAAGTTCGAGCCATGACAACCGATCATGGCAGTGCCCGGCACGTGGTGGTGCGGCTGGACGGCGTGCACAAGGAGTACGGCGACGCGAAGGCCCTGGACGGCCTGTCGCTGGAGATCAGGGCGGGGGACGCGGTCGCCGTGATGGGCCCCTCCGGCTGCGGCAAGTCCACCTTGCTCAACATGGTGGCCGGCCTGGACCGGCCGACCTCGGGCACAGTCGAGGTGCAGGGGCATGACCTCGGGGAACTGAACGAGACCGGGTTGGCGCTGTTCCGGCGGCGGAACGTCGGCATGATCTTCCAGTTCTTCAACCTCATCGACGATCTGCCCGCCCTGGACAATGTGGTGCTGGCCGCGCAACTGACCGGCACCCCGGCCCGGCAGGCGCGCCGCCGGGCCCTGGAGCTCCTGGACGAACTCGGTGTCGCCGAATGCCGGAACAACTATCCGGCGACGCTGAGCGGCGGCGAGCGCCAACGCGTGGCCGTCGCACGGGCGTTGATGAACCGTCCCGCGCTGTTGCTGGCCGACGAGCCGACCGGCGCCCTCGACAGCCGGTCCGGCGAGCAGGTGATGGATCTGCTGATCGACCTCAACCAGATCGGCCAGACCCTGTTGATCGTCACCCATGACCCGCAGCTGGCCACCCGCTGCGCCAGCCGGCTGATCGAAGTCGCCGACGGCCGGGTCGCCCGCGAGAGCACGCTGGAGGCGACCGCGTGAGCGCCGTATGGAGAGCCTCCCGCGCGGCCGTGAAGCGCCGTCGGCTCCAGACCTTCGTCATCGGGCTCGTCGTGCTCTGCTCCACCACGACCGTCCTGCTCGCGCTGGCGCTGCTGAGCGCCGCCTCGGGCCCCTTCGACAAGGCCTACGCCGCACAGCGCGGTGCCCATACGGTGGCGGCCTTCGACACCACGAAGGTCTCGCAGGAGCAGTTGGCACGGACCGCCCGGCAGCCCGGGGTGGAGGCCGCGGCCGGACCGTTCGGGCAGGCCGTCGTCGACATCCCCAAGGACTGGCTCTGGACGGCGGGCGGCACCCTCACGGTGGTGGGCCGGGCCGATCCAGCAGGACCCGTGGACCGGATCGAACTCCTTGAGGGCCGCTGGGCCACCGCACCCGGCGAGATCGTCGTCAACTGGTCCGCCCAGGGCTCCCCAGGCACCGCGCTCCTCGGCACCAAGCTGGAGACCCCCGGCGGAGCGACGCTGACCGTCGTCGGATTCGCCGCCAGCATGAGCAAGTCGGCGAGCGCCTGGGTCTCGCCCGAGCAGATGGCCGCACTGCACCCGACCTCCGCCCAGATGCTCTACCGCTTCACGGACTCCTCGACGGAGGCCCAGCTGAGCGCCTCGCTGACACGGGCCACCACGGGACTGTCCAAGGAATCGCTGACCGGCGCTCAGACCTACCTCACCCTCAAGCAGGCCTTCTCCGCGCTGGCCGACTCCTACCTCCCGTTCATCACACTCTTCGGCATCCTCGGCCTGCTCGTCTCCACCCTGATCGTCGGCAACGTGGTCAGCGGGGCGGTCGTCTCCGGGTACCGGCACATCGGAGTGCTCAAGGCCCTGGGCTTCACCCCCAACCAGGTCGTGGCCGTCTACCTGACGATGCTCTCCGTACCGGCGGTGGTGGGCTGCGTGCTGGGCACGCTGGCCGGCAACGCGCTGGCCGGGCCGATCCTGAAGGTCGCGTTCACCGGCATCGACGTGGGCCGGGCCTCGGTCGGCGGCATCAGCCCGTGGGTGTCCGTGGCCTGCCTCGTGGGCATGCCCGCCCTCGTCCTGCTGGCCGCGCTGGTCCCCGCCCTGCGCGCCCACCGGCTGCCCGCCGCGGAGGCGATCAGCGCGGGCGGCGCGCCGCGGACCGGGCGCGGGCTGCGCGTCCAGCGGCTGCTCGGCGCCACCCGGCTGCCGCGCCCGGTCAGTCTGGGCCTCGGCCAGCCGTTCGCCCGCCCCGGCCGCACCCTGCTGACCATGGCGGCCATCGTCCTCGGGGTCACCACGGTGACCCTGTCGACCGGACTGACCAGCACCATGGTGGCGTACGGCAATGTCGGGCGGGAGGACGGAGGCGCCAGGATCCACGTGACGACCGGGGGATCGGGCAACGACCGGACCCCGCCCCGGCTCAGTGACCCGCAGATCGAGAAACGGCTGCGGTCCCTGCCGGGTGCGGAGGGGGTACGGGCCCGCGCGCTGTCCCAGGCGAACATGACCGGGCAGACCCAGCCCGTCTTCGCCGACTTCTACCGCGGCGACGATTCCTTGTACGAGCACACCATCGTCAAGGGCCGGGCGCCGGCCGCGGCGGGCGAGATCGTGGCCGGTCCGGCGTTCCTGACCCAGCGCGGGCTGAAGCTCGGTGACCGGGTCACGCTGGAGCTGAACGGCAGGAAGATCACCGCGACCGTCGTGGGCCAGATCATGGAGGGCGACGCCCGTGCCCTGGAGGCCACTTGGGAGAGTTTCGCCCAACTCGCACCGGACGCCCACGCCACCGAATACACGGTACGTCTCGCCCCCGGCGCCGACGCGCGCGCCTACGCCGAGGCGGTCGCGGCGCTCGACCCGGGCCTGCACGCGTCGGTGATGGACTCCGGCAACGCCGGCACCGCCACCGTCATCACCTTCTCGACGGTGTTCACGGTGCTGCTGACACTCGTCGCGTCGCTCGGTGTCTTCAACACCGTTCTCCTGAACACCCGTGAGCGGCGCCGGGACCTGGGCATGCTCAAGTCGATCGGGATGACACCCCGGCAGGTGGTGGTGATGACGGTGACCTCGGTCGCCGGGCTGGGCGCGGTCGGCGGGCTGCTCGGCATCCCGCTCGGGATCGCGGCGCACCGCCTCGTCGTGGACAACGTCGGGGTGGTCGACTTCCCCGCATATATGAAGGACGTGTGGCACGCGCCGCAGCTGGCCGCGATGCTCCTGGCGGGTGTGGCGATCGCAGTCCTCGGCGCCCTGATCCCTGCCCGGTCGGCGGCCCGGATGACCATCGCCTCGGTGCTGCACACCGAGTAGATCACCTGTCGGCATGGTGCAGAGAAGGTCCAGGATGCTGCCGCCGGCGGCCGGGATGTCCCGGGCCCGGTCGGCCATCAGCCCTGGAGCACGGCGGCGAACCCGGCCGGCTTGCGACCGTCAGGTCGCGCGGCTGCGGTACGGGTACGCCGCTTCGCGTTCCGCGCGCCCGCTTCGCTGCGGACTTTGGCGGCCGCGCGTGTCTGGTGCAGGGCGACCGGGCCAGGTCGATGCCGGACAGCTCTCCGGCGGCCGTCCGGCCCCGCCCGTGGTCGCTGGTGGAACGTCTGTTCTTTGCGCCGGTGTCTGCCCCTTGATCAGAGCGGCGGGGATGGCCTGGTGCAGCACTTTGTGGCGGGGTAGGGAGAGGCGGAACGTCTTCTCCACGACGGTGAGGGACTTGGCGTGTGCCGTATTCCTGTTGTCCTCGGTCGGGATGCCCGCGGCCTGGACGGCGTCACGGAGCAGGTCCGGGCGAGGACCGGTGATCTCGTGTGACCAGGTATGCATGTACATCTGGAAGCCGCACGTGTAGACGCCGCCGTGGAAGTAGCTGAATTCCGGCGGCGGCAGCTTCGGATTCTGCGTTCCGTAGTAGAGCTGGAACACGTGATCGTCCCGAACGGACAGGCCGTCGGTGTATCCGGGTCCCATTTCCCCGGGCCATTGCCCGTAGGCCACGGCGAAGGACAGGTCCCCGTCCGTGCCGTAGCGCACAGCGAGCACCACTACCGCTACATGAACGCGGCAAGCCCGGCGGCGTCGAGTTCCCGCCCGGCTGGACTCCACGACACCTGGAGCGAGGCGGATGCCTCACGATCACCTACGCCGACAAGGGCGCCTTCCGTGAATGGTGCTCGACGGCCCGCCCGGTCGCAGGGCTTCCACGTCGGTGCGGGACTCCCTCAAGGCCCGCAGCGCCGTCAGGTCAATCGCCTCCTGGGGCCGGCTTTTGGCTCCCGGTCGGCGGCCAGGGGCACGAGCAGTTGCTCGGGCATCGCCGCCTGCTGGTGCGCGACGACGTCGTACACCCGGCCCCGCACGGTGTTAGCCGTGGCGGTGGTGGTGCGCAGCTTCTCGCGGACCACCGCGCCGGCGAGGACCGCGCGGTCTTAGCTCAGCGGGATGCGAGGTACCTCCCACTCCCCCGGCTCCTACCCCGGAACCGGCGAGTGCGAGTACCCGGGTCCCGGCGCCCTGTGAACGCCCCCTGTCCGCAAGGATGGACGGCTCGATGATCTCCCACAAACCGTCCGGCGCGCCCGCCGCACCGTCCCGCCGCAGACGATGCCGTCCTGGCAGGTCCAGGGTGTCTTGGTCTTGGCCCGGGCCCGGCTGGCGTTGTCCTCACGGTGGCAGATGTGCACGTGTGGGCCCCGGCATTGACCGCACGCGGCCTGCTCGCGCAGGTGAGGTCGACCAGGCGCAGCCCGCACAGCTCACCGATCCGGAAACCGCCGTCGGCCAGCCATGTGACCACCATCCGGTCCCGCGCGCACGACACCGCCCCCCAGCAACACTTCCCGGGCGCCCTCGGACAGCGTCTTCGGATGCCGGCGCACCCGCTGGGCCGGAGCCAGAGGGTTCGCGGGCATGCTGTGCAGAACGTGCCCGAGCATCGCCCGCCGCCGGTCCGCCCGCGTCGGCAGCCGCGTCACGCGCAGTGCCTCCGCCAGTACGGGGTTCACGCCGTGGATGCCCAGGCGGAGGTAGAAGCCCTTCAGGCAGGCCGCCGCGGTCTTCAACGCGCTGTGCCCGTACGGGCGCTTCCCCTCCCGCCACGGCAGCCCGAAAGGCCCCGGATAATCCGCCCCCGGAGCCGCCCTGTAGTGCCGCAGACCCTCAAGTGACACTGCTCCTGTGTCCAGGCCCGCGAACCGTAGCCACCGCAGATGATCCACCAGCACGTACGCGTACGTACGGTCCGTACCCGCCGCGCAGGTACGCAGGAACCCGTCCGACTCCGCCACCACCGAGCAGTCCGCATCCACGACCGTCTAACAGACCTGCCCGCCCCCACGGATGATCTCCTGCACCCGTAACTCACCCACCACCAGCCGAACGCGCGCCATCCGCCGCCCCTCCGAGTAACAGCGCCACCCCAGCAGCGGCACCACCAGCCCCCGAGTCCACACCCCTCCCCCGCACCCGCGGGCCACTCCACGCGAACGTCACACACACCCCAGTGACGGTTGGTAAAGCCGACGAGGCTTACAGAACTGCCAGCGACAGCAATCACATTGAGAGGACGCACTCCGGCGCAGGACTCTAGGGGTTCCCGATTTGTTCCGCCGCACGCAGCGCCAGCGAGGCCGCGAGCGTCACCCCGGGGTGCGCAGCCATTGCGACGACCCCCGGAGCGCTCGCCAGCGGTGCGCAGAGCACGCCGTCGCCGGCCGGGATCGGGCGGACGCCTGTGGTCACGTCCCCCAGCACCGGTTCCCGCGGCAGTCCGAACGCCTCCCTCACGGCACTCAGGGACGCACGCACCCGCGCCCGCGTCGCCGTCTCCGTCTCGCCCGGGACCACGTCCTCGGCGCCGACGAAGCCGTGCCGGGCGGACGGCCTGATCTCGAAAGCCGGCGTGGACACCACCCGGTCCAGGCGTAGTTCCGGCGCGGAGAAGGTGAAGCGCGCGGCCGGGACACCGGGCACTTCGATGTGCTCGCCGAGCTGCTCCGCGAGGGCGGGCAGGCCCGTCCCGCAGGCGAGTACGATCCGATCGACGACGAGTAGTGCCACTCCGGTGCCCTGCAGTTCGTAGCCGCCCGCCCGCCGCGCCCGGATGCGATCCACCAGAGCGGCGACGACGGTGGCCCCACCGGCCCGCGCGCGGGCGAGGAACGCGCGGCGCAGGTCGTCCGGCTCGACCATGCCCTCGTCGCTCGCGTGCGCGACGACCGGCGGCGGCACCCGCAGGCCGGGAAGGATCTGCCGCAGAGCCTCCGCCCCGACGGTCGCGACGCCGGGACCCGATCGCTCGGCGAATCGAGCCGTCGCGGCTGCGGTCGATGCCCAGCTCACGGCGCCGTTCCAGGTGATGACGCCGCGCAACGGCGGCGTCGCCGTGATGTTGCGCAGCACGCCGAGCGACCGGGCGAGCTCGTCCTGGTCGCGCGCGGCCGACGGCGGCTCCGCCGCCGACCCGTGCGAGTTGAGCCAGCCGAACGCCACATCCGTCACCGGCGGCCGCGACTCCTCCGCCGTGCAGACCACGACGGACAGGCCGCGGCGCACGAGCTCGTCCGCCACCGCCGCTCCCAGCGCGCCCGAGCCGACCACGGCGACACGCATCATGCTCTCCCGAACCATCCGCCAACCTCTGATTCCTCGGCGACCGACGCCCGCGTGGCTATCTCGTCGAGTGAGACCAGGTCCCGGCCGGCGGCGGCGTTGGCCCGGCTGCGCTCGGCGCCCGGCACCTTGTCGAACATCGCCTCCATCCACCACTTTTTCAGGACGGTGTTATCGGGTCGCCTGCATCCGCGGCCATGACCTCGTCGTGGAAGCGGGCGTGCTTCTCACGGGAGAGGGCCGCGCCGATCGCGTTGATCGTGCGCGGGATGGCGGTGACCCTGGGGTGCGGCGGGTCTTGGGGCTGGGCGCTCACTGCGTCCTCCTCGGCCGGGGTCCGGGTGTCCTGCGCGGATCTTTGCCGGCGCTGGCTGGTGGTGCCTCCCCAGGATCTCAGCAGGCATTGGTCCTGAGGCCCGGGGGTTGCTCCCCGGCGGGCGTCAGGGTCGCGGCGGCTGTGCCGGAGCGGCCGACGTCGACTGCCCGGGGCCAGCCGAGCACCAACCACATCCACCCATCTGCGCAGTAGTGCGCACTACTGTAGAGTTCTGCGCATGGACACATATCCCATCACCGAGGCCCGGAACAAGCTCGGGGCCCTCGCACGGCAGGTCAGCGCCGAGCAGAAGCACGTCGCGCTCACCGACCGGGGCCAGACCATGGCCGTGCTGATCAGCCCGGCCGAACTCGAGGAACTCGAATACCACCGGATCAGCGCCGAATACCTCGCGCGCAAGGAGCGCGGCGAGACCGGTCCCGGCATCCCCCACGACGAGGCCCGCCGCAGGATCTTCGGGGACGGCTCGTGACCTACCGCGTCACCTGGGAGCCCTCCGCCCTGGCCGCCGCGGAGAAACACGCCGCCGACGACCGCGAGGGCATCCAGCAGGTCTTCCTCGCCGTCGACCTCCTGGCCGACAACCCCCGCCCCTCCGGCGCCTTCACCGTCGGGACCACCGGCGCCTTCACCGTCGGGACCACCGGCATCTACCGCATCCAGATCGGCTTCTACCGCATCCAGTACCAGGTCCACGACCAGACCGTCACCGTCACCGTCTTCCACCTCGGCCGCGCCTAGGCACGGCGGGCGCTGGGCGGGCCCGGCGGCAGCCCTGGACGCATTCCGGCACCCGCAGAGCGTTCCGTTCAGTAGTGGCAGTCCCGGGCCGCTGCCTCCCAGTCGATGGCGAGGAGTCCGGGATCGGCGTTGCCGCCCGCCGGCACCGAGGCAGCGGCCTGGAACCAGATGACGGTGAGCGCCGAGAAGTCGTAGGACGGATCGGCCGGTTCCGAGCGGAACCAGCCCACGCACGTCACAGCAGGGAGCAGTTCAACCGGGCCCATGGACCCGGGCCGGACATCGGGATACTCCCGGGAGGGCGGGACCAGGAGCGCCGGGGCGAACCTCCGGTTGTCCTGGACCAGCCGGGTCAGCTTCCTGTCGTTCAGCTCCTTGAAGGGAGAGCCCTCCAGCAGCCCCCCGTACGTCTGCGACAGGCTCAGGTCCAGGAGCTCGACCCGACGGCCGGAGGCAAGGGATACCCACTTCAGCGGCATGGGCGAACACTATCCCGCCGCACACGGAAGTGAAGTCCTGCCGGTTCAGCCGGTGAACCGGGGCGGCGGGCTGTGACCGTCGCCTGGGGTGCGGAGCCGGTCGCCGGGCCCGTGGTCGACGACCATGTGCTGCGGCATGTGTGGACGGCGCTGGGTCCGCTCGTGGTCGGTGGCTGGCCCGTGCGCTACGGCCTCGGCACCCATCACCGGGAGGAGACTCTCGCGGTGATGGACGAGGTGCTGGCCGGGCTGCATCTGGCGGTAGACGCCGCGGGGCGGCTGCGGTGGCTGGGCAAGGCCCCATCGCGGCGGCGGTGTCGTTGCCCCCATGCGACAGGTGATTGCCCATTCGCGACACCATGGCGGCGTATACGTGAACACGGCTCCGGTGGCCCGCAGCCCGGTGACCGTCCTGACGCGGTGACCGGCCGGACCCTCAGCGGCAGGGTCGTCTGCCGGTGACATCTGTCCGGCCCCTTCTTCTGTGGACCGTTCACGCTCGGCTACGGATGCCTGGCAGGGGTCTAGGAAGCCGCCCGAAATCGATGGGTGCCCCGGTGGCTGCAGACGGTTCGGGCAAGTGGACAGGGTGTTGGCTGCCGCCGCGTCCACACCTGCGGACGACCCGGCCTGATCCCATCCGTCTCGGTCCGTCCAGGCTGAGCAGACGGCCGCATGCCTGCGTCGCCGGACCCGCCACACTCAGCACGTCGAAGGAATGACCTTCGACGTTGACAACTACCATCCCGAACTCGAGCACCTGGATCCGCGCGTCCCCACCGAATCCTACGCGCTGGCCGACGCCGTGGACGACGACGAGGGCGGCGACGCCCGCTGTCGGACCGTCTCGGTCGCCGCAAGGTGTTTGTCATCACGGCCGCCGCGGTGATGGGGGTGGCGATGCTGGTACCGCTCCTCCTGCCGACCCTCACCGGCATGATCATCTATACCGTCGTCTGCGGTCTTGGTTTCGGTGTCTACCAGGCCGTGGACTCGGCCCTGATGTCCGAAGTGCTGCCCTCAGCCGACACCTTCGCCAAGGACCTCGGCGTACTGAACATCGCAGCCGCCTTGCCGCAGACCGTCGGCCCGTTCCTCGGCGGCGCCATCGTCGTCGGCTTTGTTCCTGGACTGGCCACCCTCGCTGAGGATGCCCGATTTCAAGAACGCCTTCACCAGGTCAAGGACGCGCCGGTCTCCGACTCGGTGACGCACTCGGCCCATCAGGGCCGTGTGGTCGATCGAGTCGAAGCACGCCTCGATGTCCCCCTCCACCATCCACTCATAGGAGTTCTTGGCGAAGTGGTGTGCCTCGGCGAACGCGTCATGAGCCCGGCTTTTCGGGCGGAACCCGTAGGAGCACGGGAGGAAATCCGCCTCGAAGATCGGCTCCAGTACCAGCTTCAGGGACGCCTGGACCACCCGGTCCCGCACGGTGGGAATCCCCAGCCGACGGCGCTTGGCCCTCCCCGGTTTGGGGATCATCCGTTCGCGCACGGGAAGCGGTCGGAAGGTGCGGTCTCTCAGATCGGACCGAACCCCGTCGAGGAATGCCTCGACGCCTTGCCCGCCCTCCACCGAGCGGGCCGTCTGCCCGTCCACTCCGGCCGAGCGAGCGCCCCTGTTCCTCCTCACCCGATCCCACGCGACCAGCAGGAACGCGGGATCGGCAACGAGATTGAACAAGTCATCGAACCGGCGATCACGATCGTCGGTCGCCCAACAGTGCAGTTTGGTCTGCATCTCCAGTACCCGGCGCTCGGCCTTGAGCAGCGCGAACTCCAGCGCGTCGGAATCACCGGCGGCCTCCCGGCATTGCAGCATCCTCCCTGCCGACTTGCTGGCCCCCTTCGCCATGCACGGAGCTTTCCTCCGCTCGGACTACTACGGGGCCTCCGCCCCGCCTGCGGCCCTCAGCCGGCAACGGGCCTGCCCTCCTCGCCGGACCGGCTGTCCGGAGGGGAAAGGGCGACCGCAGGCGGTTCCCACGTTCACCATGTGCCGATCGGCCAGGTCGGCGTCCCGCTACTACCCCGGCAGCATCACCACGCCTACGCCGCAGACCTTCAGCGTGGCCTCCCCACCGGCAGTTGGAGACCGGCTTCGGAGTTGACCGCCCCTGCCGAAGCGAACGATCACGCACTGCACCCCGGGCCCATATCCGCCAGATTGGAGCCCGGTGACAAGACTTACGGGGCTTTACACGGATTCCTCTTCGTACGCCTTCTGGCCTTGCTTGCCGAACCCGACGCGTCTGGCAGTTCCGCGCCGTCCCGGCGTTGTCAGGGCTGCTTCCCGTCCTCACCGGCGTTCCCCGGCCCGGACTGCCCTCAGCTTCTACCCGGCCGCTGCGACGGCCCGGCGGTAGAGGTCTCCCACCTCCACTCGGTCACATGGCGCCTCGTGGCGCACCCACCCGTTCTTCCGCTCCAGCGGCGCGACCAGCCCCCGCATATAGGCCAGCGCCGACTGACGCAGCTCCTCCCGGCTGAACCGGTGCAGGGGCCGGTTCACCCAGTAGGTGAGGGACAGCTGGCCGACGGACGCGTGACGCACGTCCTCGCCTTCGGGGTCTGCGGCACGGTGACAGGTGTCGGCTGCGGAACCGCCCTCGCCGGTGGAGCCGACCGCTGGCGCCAAGGTACACCGGGCCGTAGACGTCGAGAAAACGGCGGAATTCGGCCCAACTCGGCCAGTGGTCGAGATCTTTCTCGTTCTCCGGGATATCGGCTGGCCGAAAGTCGGCGACCTGTGCCCGCTGATCGGTCTGTTCCAGCGCTTCACGAACGGCGGCACGAGCCTGTCCGGCATTCGCGTAGTCACGACCGTCGATGACGAAGGCGGCCCTCAGCTCCCCGTTCGATCCGAAGGCGATCCATACGAAGGTCAGGTGCTCATGGTATGCGATCGACCCCAGGTCCAGCGACTTCGTCGGATCTCCTCCTGGTCGAACGCGGCCGCTTCGGCGAGCATCCCCTTCACTTTCTCCGCCTCGGCCGTCGGTATCTCGACATACGGCTTGCAAAGCGTGTTGTGTACCAAGTCTGCGGTGAGCAGTTCCCACTCGGGCGTGAATGCCCCGGTCTTGTCTGGGCGCGGGCGGGGGGCCATCGGGCGGCGGGTGACTGACGCGGGCAGGACCTGTGCGTCGTCCCGGCGGCGTACCGGGATTCCCAGAGCATGCTCCATTCCGCGGTCGGTGAGGAGTTCCGTCCGCCGGGCGGTAATGTGCTGGTGAACCGTGGTTCCGTGTTTGCGGTCGATGTCCTGTCTTGCCCAGACCAAGTGGCGGTTCAGGTCGGCGAGTTCTGCTTCGAGGTGCCGCTGCGCGGCTCCGCGTCACCGCTCCGGCCCGTCCAGTCAATGTGGAGTTCACCGTCGTGGATGCGCGTCGTCTATTCCCGCTCAACCCACGTATGAGGGCGGAGCGTGAAGACCTCGCTCTCGCCGGTGCAGGGGTACGACGAAGGTCAGCAGGATGGCCAGCCTCTCCACCCAGCGTCCCGCAAAGTCCTCCACCACGACATAGGTGTCGTGTGGCTCCAACATCGACTTGTCCTCGGGACGCAGCATTGGGCAGGCGATGCTGTACTTGTCCACCAGATAGGTGGCGATGTCGTCGTCCGAGGACTTGAGGAAGTCGTCGGCCTTCCAGTCCCGTACCTCCAGCCGGGCGGTCCGCGGTTCCCTGCGAGCAGCACCCCCCGACCGGAACCGTGGAACCCGGCGCACACCCGACGCGACAGCCGAGCACTCAACTCGCCCAGACCCCGAAAATACCACCGACCCCCACCGCAAAGGGGCCGTCAGCAAGCTGACGGCCCCTCATAGACGATCGAGGCTAGGGCTGGGCCTGGTTGAACAGGCTGGTGAAGTTCTTCTGGTAGGCGTCGTAGGGGGCTTTCCCCTCCAGCCTCAGCAGCGCCTCGTCGTTTTCCCGGAGCGAGGACTGGTCCAGATTGTGCGATCCGGTGAAGGTCCACTGGGTGTTGGCCTTGTTCGCGTACGTACCGTCGATCAGGAGGTACTTGGAGTGGACCAGGTACCCGTCCGATGTCTTGAGCTGGCGCAGGGCGATGTTCCCGTGGCCCGCCAGCTTGTCCGCGTCGTTGCTGTTGGCGTAGACGATACGCACGTCGCAGCCCTGGTCCGCGAGTGAGCCCAGTGCCGACGCCACCTCGTCGCGGTGCAGGGCGAAGGCGGCCACGCTCACCTTCGTCCGGCCGGCGCACGAGACGTTGCCGAGAATGTCCACCACGACGTCACCGGTGCTCTGCGGCAGGAAGTAGTACTTCTCCGTACCGACTTTGCCGCTGGTGAAGTAGTTGGGGTTCTTCCTCATGGCGGCCAGGTCGTCGAAGTACTTGTTGTAGGCCGTGTACAGGGCCTTGTTGCCGACGACCGTGTAGGCGTTGTTCCAGTACTTCATGTTCTCCAGCGTCTGGTTGGCGGAGGTCTGGATCACCACGTCATCCGCCCCCGCCCCGGCGTCGCCGACGCGCGAGAAGGTGAAGAACTTGTTGTGGTTGATCGGGTTCACGCCTCCGGTGGCGATACAGGCCTCGCCCGCGGGGCAGACCTCGACCCAGGACCGCTGGCTGCGGTCCCTCCCCAGTTCACCGATGACGTACTCCGCAGCGGGGAAAGTGGAGTACTTCGCGTCCAGTACCAGACGGACGTTCACGCCACGGTCGCGGTGCGCAGCTACGAGAGCCTTCGCGTAGGCTTCGTCGTCCTTGAGGGCGTACAGCGCGGCTGTGATCAGCTGTCCGCGCTGCGTTTTGTTGATCGCCTGGATGATGTGGTTCCTGATCGCCTCCTTTTCGGCCGTTGTGCCCTTCGGGTTGTTGAAGACGGCACCCGTGGTGATGGGAGGCGCGCTCGCCGTGCCGGCCGGTGCGGCGCCGGCCGACACGGCGGCGGACGCGACGAGCGCTCCGGACAGCAGGGCCGCGACCATGATGAGACGCCGTTTCATTCCCGTCCGCCGTCGGCGGAGGGGGGTGGGGATTTCCGTTCCTGCCATATCGGTTCCCTAAGAATGGTTGGCGGTCCGGGAGGACCGGGTGTGGCTGATGTCGGTTTGCCGTTGATGGCTCGAGAGGAATGGCCGCCCGGTCCTCCGGGACGCTCCGACCACTGATTGAGGACTGCGGTCATCGCTGGTCAGGGACCTGTCGGCGGGGTGTTCTCCGGACCGCGGCATGTGGGTGACGAGGGATACGGAGCGACGGGCTTGAGCACGTCTCACAAGCGCATATGGGTCGGCATCGACGCCGGCAAGGGGCATCACTGGGCGGTCGCGGTCGACGCCGATGGCGAGACTTTGTTCTCGACGAAGATGATCAACGACGAGGCCCAGATCCTTGCCCTCATCGAGACCGCCCGCGAGCGGGCCGACGAGATGCGGTGGGCGGTGGACATCTCCGGCAGGGCCTCCACCCTGCTGCTGGCCCTGCTGGTCGCCCACGGCCAGCACGTGGTCTACGTGCCCGGCCGCACCGTGAACCGCATGTCCGCGGCCTACACGGGCGAGGGCAAGACCGACGCTCGGGACGCCCGCGTCATCGCCGACCAGGCGCGCATGCGCCCGAAGGGGTTCGCCCTGCTGGACACACCCCCCGAGCTGGTCACCACACTCCGGGTCCTGACCAACTATCGGGCCGGCCTCACCGCCGACCGCGTCAGGCTGATCAACCGACTCCGTGACCTGCTGGTCGGCATCTGCCCCGCCCTGGAGCGGGCCTTCGACTACTCCGCGGCCAAGGGCCCGGTCGTCATGCTGACCGAGTACCAGACCCCGGCCGCCCTGCGCCGGATCGGCGTCAAGCGGCTGACGACCCGGCTGGAACGCCGCAAGGGTCGCGGCGCCGCCGACGTCGCGGCGAAGGCCGTGGAGGCCGCACAGTCCCAGCACATCGCGCCGCCCGGCGAGAAGCGGGCCGCGAAACTGGTCTGCGACCTGGCCCGCCAGCTGCTGGCCCTGGACGGGCGAATCAAGGACAACGACCGGGAGATCCGCGAGACCTTCCGCACCGACGACCGCGCCGAGATCATCGAGTCCATGCCCGGCATGGGCCCGATCCTTGGTGCGGAGTTCATTGCCATCGCCGGCGACCTGTCCGGCTACCGCGACGCCGGACGTCCGGCCTCGCACGCCGGCCTGGCCCCGGTCACCCGGGACACCAGCCGCCGCACAGGAAACAACCACCGGCCCAAACGCCACAACCGGCGCCTGCGCCGGCTGTTCTCCATGTCGGCGCAATCCGCAATGATGCGGCCGGGCCCGTCCCGGGACTACTACCTCAAGAAGCGGGCCGAGGGACTGCTGCACACCCAGGCCCTGCTCGCACTCGCCCGCCGCCGGGTCGACGTGCTGTGGGCGATACTGCGTGACAAGAGGCTGTTCACCTCCGTCCCGCCTGCCACACAGACGGCTTGACACAGTCATTAAGATTCCTCTCTTTCCGCCGCCTGCGCGGCGTCCGCTGTTCACACACCGCCGGCGTCGGCGGTGCGATGTCGTCCCGCAGGCGCCCACCGGACTCCGGCCCCGCCACCTGTGTGACCCGGTCCGGGCCGGTGGGACGCTGCGGTTGCCGTGCAGTGGGCCTCCGCCGTACCGCACGGCGGAGGCCCACTTCGGTCCGGTGAAGCTTGTCATCTGCCATGAGGTCATCCGCTGTGCAAGGCAGTGGGGTGCGCCGAAGCCGGTACCACGCAGCCCGCATGCTCTGGCCTGCCCGGCCGGTACGGACCCTGGTGTCGTCAGCGGTGACCACTTCGCCGCAACGACGGCAGGGCCCCCTTCCAGGCCTTTTGGGGCAGCGACGGGCTTCGTGCAGAGCGGTCGCCGACAAAGGCGGAATCCCCGGACCGGATGACTCATACCGAACTGACGTCAAACCTCAGACTCAGGTCGGTAGCGCTTCACACTAGAAGTCGGCCATGACCTTGTTGATCCAACTGAGGCTCTCCGGGACGCTCGCATAACTGTCCCGCTCCCCGGTCTTGCATTGGGGATTGTTGTCTCCGGAGAGGACGCCGACCTGGTATCGCCGTCCGTCCACGAGCTTGAACAGCGGGCCTCCCGAGTCCCCGTAGCACCCGGCCCCGTTTATCCCCTTCGCGTCAACCGCCTGACCGCCGTATCCGTCAACTCCGCTGTTGGACACCACTTTCAGCTCGGCGCGCTTGAGCAGAATGCTGCTGGAACCCCCGAGTGAGGTTCTCCCCCATCCGAAGGAATAGGTGGTCGCCCCGACAGCCGGGTGAGCTGTCGCCAGCTGCACGGGCTCGGCGTCGGCCGAACGAGTCGTTTTCATCATGGCGATGTCGTGATTGTCGCGGGCCTTCGTGAACGCGATGTCGACGACGCCGCCCCCGCTGGTGCGATTGAGGCTCTTCACTCGTACCGAGAACTTGCTGTCGTCGAGTCGCACACCGTTGTCGTCGTAGAGGCAGTGCTTGGCCGTCAGGATCCAGCGATTGTCCACGATGGACGCACTGCACTGGTACTGGCCTTTGTACAGCACCGCTGCCATACCGTCGGAAGAAGTGGCGTATTCGCCGCCCACGATCCTAGTGCCTACTCCCCCTTCATCTCCGTCCGGAGAATCCTGGGCCACCGCTGCGTGGCCGGAAAAAAGAGACATCGACAGGACGCCGACGGCCGTCACGGACATGCATGTCTTACGCATTCCCCACCCTTTTCTGGATTGCTGGAGATACAGACGCTAGCTCGGCGGATAGAGCGAAGGCAAGGCTATCCCCGCAATATAAGGAGTGATAGCAAAGCAGAGAGAATGAAAGAACAAACTGGACATTAAACTCCTTGACTTCGCGCTTTCACAAAACGAGCTGTCCGAGCGAACGATCACCGCTGCGGTGATACTCGCCAAGCAAGGCGCCCCAGCCGTATTCACCCTCATCATCACGGCCGAGTTGATAGAGATCATCGAAATTCTGGAACGGCTCCGATCCACGAACCGCCAAACGATCCGAGTACGTCAGGTTCTCCCCGTCCCTGTCTCCAGGAACGAGTCATACGAAGACGAATAGACAGCCCGATCTCCTGTTCAAGGCATTCAAGTTCCTCGACCTCGAACTTCCTGAACGGGCCCACGGTCGAAGCGCCCCCGGTACCAGCGCGACAACTCCTCAGACACGGCGTCTGAGCACTCCGACGAGTATGCGGAAAAATTGTTGTCGAAAGCCAGATTCGTGGGGATCCACTCGGTCGAACCGAGCGCCATCACCGGGTGATTCACCTGCGGGTCGAGATCACTTGGTCCTCGATACGCCGGAAAAAGATGCTTCCGGTTGAGGCGTCCCAGATCGACGTCTGTCACCTGGGCCCGGCATTCACCGGCACGATCGAGCGCCCCGGAGCCCCGGCGGACGTGGAGGCGAAGCTCCGCCTTGCCGAGGAAGCCGACGTACTCATCGCGGCCGCTCCGGTCTGCCGCGGCTCGTCCCCCGGCATGTTCAAGCACTTCTTCGGAGTGGTCGACCCATACCCGCACGCGGACAGGCCCGTCCTCCTTGCCGCGACAGATGGCGACGGGCCCGGGGCGGCACAGGATCGCAGTCCCGGCGAACGGCCGGCCCCCGCGTCTTCCGGTGACGTCCGCGAAGAACCGACCTCCGCCGGACAGGTCCGACCGCCGCCTCAGGAGGTGCCGGCGTAGTCGGATGACGAAGGCCGGACCAACGCAAGCCGGCCCTGCTAACCAGCCGGAGATCATGCTTGCTTCTCCTCCGCGGTCTCCGCCGATGCGGCGGCTGCCGCGCCCTGCCCCGCGAAGTGGCACGCCGCCGGGTGCTCGCCGTCGCCCCGTACCCGCAGAGCCGGTGCTTCCGTGGCGCAGACATCGGCCGCCAGCGGGCACCGGGTCCGGAATCGGCACCCCGAGGGCGGGGCCGCAGGAGAGGGCACCTCGCCGGTGAGCGCGGCCTCGGTCGCGCTGTCCGGACGGTCGCGGACCGAGGGGGCGGCCGAGAGCAGCGCCCGGGTGTAGGGGTGCTGCGGGTCGTCGAAGACCTGCGCCGCGGTGCCGCGCTCCACGATGGTGCCCAGGTACATCACCGCCACCTCGTCGGCGATATGGCGGACCACGTCGAGGTCGTGGGAGATGAACAGGTACGCGATCCCCAACTCGCCCTGGAGGTCCGCGAGCAGGTTGAGGATCTGGGCGCGTACGGACACGTCCAGGGCGGAGACCGCCTCGTCGCACACGACGAGCTTCGGCCGCAGCGCGAGCGCCCGCGCGATGCTGACCCGCTGGCACTGCCCTCCCGACAGCTCGTGCAGGCGGCGCCCGGCGTACGACGGATCGAGCCCGACCTGGTCGAGCAGGCGCGCCACCTCGGCGGCGTGGTCGCCGGGGGCGGCCCGGCCCGCGTGGATGTGCCACCCTTCGGCGACGATGTCCGCCACGCGCATCCGCGGGTTCAGGGACGTGTACGGGTCCTGGAAGACCATCTGCAGGTCGGGGGCGACGCGCCGCCGCTGTCGGCGGCCCGCCGACGCCAGGTCGAGACCGGCGAACGAGACGGACCCGGCGAACGGCTCCAGCAGCCCCACCACCGAGCGGGCCAGCGTCGACTTCCCGCATCCGGACTCGCCCACGACGCAGACCGTTTGACCCGCCCGGACCGCGAGGTCGATGCCCGCGACCGCGTCGACGCGGCGGCGCCCGAGCCCGGACCGGCCGGGAACTGTGTAGCCGGAGTGCAGGCCGCGGATCCGCAGGAGGGCCGCGTCGGCCTCCGGCGGGCTCGCAGGGGTGGCGCTCACGAGGGAACCTCCGCGCTGGTCGCCCGGGCGAGGACCCGGTCGCTGTGATGGCAGGCGGCGGCGTGCCCGGCGGCCGGGCCCGGCCGGGAAGCCGCCAGGGGCACGAGCGGGGGGTCGTCGGTCCGGCATGTCTCGGTCGCGTACGGGCAGCGCGGCGCGAAGGCACAGCCGGCCGGGCGGTGTCCGGGGGCTGGCGGCTGACCTTCGATGGGGACGAGCCGGCCGGGGCGGGCGGGGTCGGGCACCGCGTCGAGCAGCCCGCGGGTGTACGGGTGCGCAGGGCTGGTGTAGACGTCGTCGAGGGCACCGGTCTCGACGATCCGGCCCGCGTACATCACCGCCACGTCCTGAGCGACGCGTGCCACCACGCCCAGGTCGTGCGAGACGAGCAGCATCGCCATCCCCGCGTCGGCCTGCCGGGCGGCGAGCAGCCGCAGGATCTGCGCCTGCACGGTGACGTCGAGCGCGGTGGTGGGCTCGTCGGCCAGCAGGACCGCGGGATCCAGGGTGAGCGCCATGGCGATGACCGCGCGCTGCCGCATTCCGCCGGAGAACTCGTGCGGGTACGCACGGTACTTGTGCTCCGCGTCGGGAATGCCGACCGTCCGCATCAGCTCGACGGCCTGCTTCCGGGCGGCGCTGCGTCCGGTGCCGCGATGGCGGCGCAGGGTCTCGGCGATCTGCCAGCCCACGGTGAAGGACGGGTTCAGGGCGGCCATCGGGTCCTGGAAGACCATGGCCACCTTCGCGCCCCGCAGCCGCCGCCACTGCGCGTCGGTGAACCCGGCCGTGTCCCGGCCGTCGATCTCGACCGATCCGGCGCTGACCCGCGCGCCGGCGGGCAGCAGGCCCATGAAGGCCAGCGACGTCAGCGACTTGCCGCTGCCCGACTCCCCGACCAGGGCGGTGACCCTTCCGGGTACGAGATCGAGGTCGACTCCCCGGACGACCGGGCGTTCGCCGCCGCGGCCGCCGAACCCGATGTGGACGCCGCGAAGCCGTGCGGCGGGGGACCGCGCGGCACCGGTGGTGCGCGCGCCGTCGTCGGCGGGGGAAGCCATCGCTCGCTCCTCTCTGCTCATATCTGGGACCGCGGATCGGACACGTCACGGAAGCCGTCGCCGATCACGCCGACCGCGGTGACGACGAGGGCGAGGGCCACGGCGGGCATCGTGGAGATCCACCACGCCGAACCCAGGTAGTCACGCCCCACGGAGACCGTGGCGCCCCACGAGGACGTGTCGACCGGCACGCCGAGGCCGAGGAAGCTCAGCGACGCCTCGGCCACCATCACCAGGCCGACCTGGACCGTCGCCGCGACGAGCAGCGGCTGCCAGCAGGACGGCAGCACATGGCGGACCATGACGCGTATGTGCCCGGCGCCCAGCACCCGCGCGGAGTCGACGAAGCCGAGCCGGCGCGTCGCCATCGCCGACGCGCGGGCGACCCGGGCGAAGATGACCCAGCGGGTGATCGCCAGGGTGATGACGATGTTGGTGACGCTCGGGCCGAGCACACCCGCCAGCAGGATCGCCAGGAGGATCGACGGGAAAGCCAGCTGGATGTCGCCGACGCGCGAGGCGATCGTGTCCGGCCAGCCGCCGAAGTACCCCGAGACCAGCCCGACGGCGAGGCCGACCGCACCGCCCACCAGGACGGTCGCGACGGCGACCAGCAGCGAGATCCGCGACCCGGCCAGCAGGTTGGCGAGCAGATCGCGCCCCATCTGGTCGGTGCCCAGCCAGGCGACAGCCCCCGCCTCGGTGCGCTCTCCCGGTGCCAGAAGCCGGTTCGGCAGGTCGGTTGCGACCGGGTCGTACGGGCGCAGCACCGGCCCCACGACGGCGGCGAGGACGAATAGTGCCAGCACCCCGCCGCCGATCCACACGCGCAGCGGCATCCGTCGCGCGGCGCCGGGAGTGGAACGGGTCCGGGCGGGGGCGGCGGGGCGCTCGGCCGCGGCCGTGGTGCTGCTCATGCGTCCTCCGGGGTGAGGCGGGGGTCGATGACGAAGTAGACGACGTCCACGAGCAGGTTCAGGACGATGTAGGACAACGTGATCGTGAGGATGGCGGCTTCGACGACCGAGTAGTCGCGGTTGGTGATCGCGTCGACCATCAGCGAGCCGATCCCGGGCCACGAGAAGACGACCTCGATGATGACCGCGTTCGCGATGAAGTTGCCCATCAGCAGGCCGAGTACGGTGACGACCGGAATCGCGATGTTGCGGCCCACGTGCACGTACTGGATCGTCCCCTCGGGCACGCCTTTGGCGCGGGCCGTACGGGCGTAGTCCTTGGCCCCTTCCTCCAGCGCGCTGTTGCGCACCAGCCGCGCGAGCCAGCCGATGAAGGGCAGCGACAGCGTGAAGGCCGGCAGCAGGACCGCGGCGGGCGAGCCGTCCGCGGTCGCGGGCAGCCAGTCGAGCCGACGGGCGAACAGCAGGATCAAGACGATGCCGAGCCAGAACGACGGGATGGCCTGACCGGCCAGCGACCCGGTGGAGACCGCCAGGTCGAGGACCTTCCCGGGGCGGCGGGCGCACAGCATCCCCAGCGGGATCCCGATGGCGACGGTCAGCACGAGCGCCGCGAGCGACAGGGTCAGGGTGGCGGGGAAGCGGTCGAGGGTGTTGGTGAGGGCCGAGCCGCCGAGCCGCCAGGAGTCACCGAGGTCGCCCCGTACGATCCCGCCCAGGTGGTCCACGTACTGTCGCCACAACGGGTCGTCGAGGCCGAAGTCGGAGCGAACGCTCTTCAGTTGGCCGGCCGAGGCATCGGGCCCGACGATCAGCTTGGCGGGGTCTCCCGGGACGACGCGCACGATGAAGAACACCAGCGTCAGCGCCCCGAAGGCGACCACCACGGCCTGCGCCAGGCGTTTGGCGAGGAACGCACCCATCAGCTCTCACCTCTGCGGAGCGGCCCGGTGGAGGCGCGTACGACGAGTTCGGGAGCCAGGAGCGTGTGGATCGGCTCCGTGTCCTCCGCGCCGGGGTGCGCGCCGGACTGGACGCGCTCCAGGAGCCGGTCGACTCCGGCCCGGCCCACGTCGGGTGCGGGCAGCCGCACCGTGGTCAGCGGCGGGTCGAGATACGCGGAGAACGGATGGTCGCCGTGGCCGACGACGCCGATGTCGGCACCGATCCGGAGCCCGCGCTCGGTGAACGCCCGGTAGAGGCCGAGCGCGTGGTAGTCGTTGCCCGCCAGGACGACGGCGCCGCGCCCCGCCCGGCGGGCGAGGTCCGCGCCGATGGCGTACGCGGCACCGGGGTCGAACTTCGCCGAGACGGGGAGGCCCTCCGGGGCGTCCACACGCACCACCGCGTCGTCCGGAGCACCGATCCCGCGGGCCGCGAGCGTCTCGCGGAACCCGCGGATACGGTCCGCGACCGGCGAGATGTCCAGGTCCTCCTCGACCAGGTACAGCTCCGTCGCGCCGCTGTCCAGCACATGCTCGGTCGCGGCACGGGCACCGGCGTAGTAGTCGACGCCGACGACGTCGGCGTCCAGCCCCGGCAGATGGCGGTTGAGCAGCACGACGGGCGTGCCGGACTTGCACAGCCGGTGCCAGTGCTCCGCGCCGTGCTGGACCGGGATCGCCAGCACCCCGTCGACACCCCAGCGCATGAGTTCCTCCGCGGCGCGGCGCTCGTTCTCCGCCGAGTCCTCGGTGACCATCAGCATGAGCGAGTACCCGCGCTCGCGTCCGCGCTCCTCGATCGCGGAGATGAGGCCGGCGAAGAAGGGGTTGGACGGGTTGGTGATGACGAGCCCGAGGGTCATGGCGTTCCGCAGCACGAGGGAGCGGGCCATGGTGTTGGGCACGTAACCGAGCCGCTGTGCCTCCTCTTTGACGCGTTCGCGCGTCTCCGGGCTCACCGCGTCCTTGTCGGCGAGCGCCCTGGATACGGTGTTGACCGACAGGTCCAGCGACAGCGCGATGTCGCGCAGCGTCGGTCGGCGGCGTGGGTTCATGGGATCCTCCGGCGCGGTGTCATCGGCGCCCCACCACGGCGAGGTCGGGCTGGTTGTTCGCGGCAGGCGTGAAGCCGGTCAGCTCCCGCGCGCGCCCGTACCCGGTGACGAGGGTGACGGGGAAGAGACCGACGGCGTCCGACCATATGGTCGCGCAGGCGTCGCCGTAGAGGGCGTCGCGCTCCGGCCCCTCCGGTGTCGCCGCGGCACGCGCGAGTACGGCGTCGAGGTCCTGGTTGCGGTAGCCCAGCCGGT
The DNA here is from genome assembly GCF_042873655.1 of Streptomyces sp. NPDC004609. Lineage (NCBI taxonomy): Bacteria > Bacillati > Actinomycetota > Actinomycetes > Kitasatosporales > Streptomycetaceae > Streptomyces > Streptomyces sp. NPDC004609. The sequence goes on from NZ_JBIALS010000045.1 coordinate 54,118, forward strand.
TGGCCTTCGAGTTGTACAGCCGCCCGATCGTGAAGGCGGCGTCGCCCGTGGTCACGGTGTTCGTCTGGAGGTTCATGTTCCAGTCGAGGCTGTTCAGCCGCTCCAGCCACATCGCCTTCTCGATGCTCTGCGGGCGTACGGTGACGCCGATCTCGGCCCACTCCGAGATCATCGCCTGGGCCAGCTCCCGGGCGAACGGCCCGGTGGCGTCGAACCACATCATCGACGTGGTGAAGCCCCGTCCGAGCCCGGCGCGGGCGAGCAGCCGCCGTGCGACGGCGGGATCGTACGCCCAGGGCTCCTGCTCGGCGTATCCCGCCACGGTCGCGGGAATGGGCGCGCGCATCTGCCGGCCGCCCCGTCCGAAGAGGGACGCCACGATCTGCGGCACGTTGACGGCGTGGCACAGGGCGCGGCGGACATCGGGGTCGGTGAACGGCTCGCGCGAGCAGTTGAACCAGTTGAAGTAGTACGTCCAGGAGGGGACGGACTCGACCGCGATGCCGGGCACCCCGGTGACCTCGGGCAGTTGGTCCGGCGGGACCGGCCAGAGCAGGTCGACGTCACCGTTGCGCAGTGCGGTGATCGCCGTCGAGGTCTCCGCGATGTACGGCATCGAGATCGCCGGCGACTCGGCCCTGCCGCCCCAGTAGTCGTCGAAGCGCGCCAGCTCGACCGATGTGGACGGGGTGAACCCGGTGACCCGGAACGGCCCCGACCCGATCGGGCTCCGCTTCTGCGCCGGGTCGGCGACCCGGCGCGCCGGGACGATGAACAGGAGCGTGAGGTTGACCGGGAGAGAGCCGAGGGGGCCGTCGGTGGTGAAGACCACCGTGCGGTCGTCGGGCGCCTCGGCCCCGGTGACGGTCGCCCACAACGGCGTCTGCGCGGAGGGAACCGACCGGGTGTGCTCCAGGCAGGCGACCACGTCGCGGGCGGTGACCGCGCTCCCGTCGTGGAAGACGGCCCCGCGGCGGAGCGTGAAGACCCACCTGGTGTCGCCGTCGCGCCGCCACTCGGCCGCCAGCCCCGGAACCAGCGCCTTTCCCTCGCGTCGTACGAGGGTGTCGAAGACCAGCCGCTTGACGATCAGCGAGGCTTCGTCGACGGCGGTTGCGGCGTTGTACGGATCCAGGTCGGTGACCGGCTGGCCGAACGCCGCGCGCAGGGCGCCGCGGGGCGCGCCGCTCCCGACGCCGCAGCCGGAGAGCAGCACCGCCGCGGCCCCCAGGCCCGCCATCGCGAGGAAGTCCCGTCGCCCCGGGTGGCCTTCGTCGACACCCGCTCTGAGAGCCCCGGGCATGTCACCACCTCCCGGTCATGACTTGAGTGCCAGGTAGATCAGGACCTTGACGGACGGGCTCACGTCCTCCGGTTCGCCGGACGCGTCGCCGACGACGGTGCCCCGAAGCCGGAGCCAGCCGCCGAAGTCGGCCGCGGACCAGCTGTGCAGCGGGCCCTCGCCGGGTGCGACGGACCGCTCGGGCTCGTCGAAGTCGCACCAGTGGAGGCCGTCCGGCGATATCTGGGTGCGCACGAGGATCCGGGGGGACCGCCCCGACGTGTCGAGGACGCGCACGAACCAGCGGGCCTCCCGGGCCCAGGCGGCCTCGTACGGCTCGGTGGTGAACTCGCCCGTCAGCCTCGCGTTGCGCTCGATGACGGCGGTGAACGACTGTCGCATGGTCATGGGGCGCTCACCAGTCCACCGAGATCAGCACGGAGTCGAGGTACAGGAAGTTGCGGACATCGGTGTGGGTGCGGACGGAGACGTAGAAGTTGAGCAGGTTCTGCAGCGACCCGTACTCCTCGCCGTACGGCGGCACGGGCACCTCGGACATGTCGTGGACGACATCGTTGACCTGGAGCTCGACGTTCCTGCGGGTGCTGGTGTCGATCACCCAGCGCAGATAGTGCCAGTTGACCTTGGTGGGGACCTCGTTGAAGCACAGGTCCTGCGGCTCGCTGAACTGCTGCCAGTCGGCGGGATCGGGGGCGGTGAAGTCCGCCGTCCGCGCGAGCTTGACCTTGCCCTCGAAGTGCTCGCGGGGCGTCGGCTCGGGGACCGTGGGATACGTCCAGCGGTGCTGTACGCGGTGGTCCAGGTCGGTGTTCTGGTACCTCACGACATTGTGGTACCGCACGCCGTCGCAGATGTCGGTCGCGACGGTGAACGCCCCGAACTGCTGCTCCGACGGGTGGTTGTTGGCGTCCCACCGGCCGCCGCCGGCGGCTGACGCGGCGCCGTTGTCCGCCGAGGCGGCCTCCGCCTTGTACGCCAGATACGTCTCGAACTGGACCCGGCCGCGGCCCGCCATCGTCAGCCTCCGGATCGCCACCCCGGTGTGGCCGGTGACCGGCCGGGTCGCGACCTTCAGGGCGTACGTGCCCGACATGGCACCGTGGGTGCCCACGTCGAAGAAGCTGCAGGAGCTGAGCTGCGGCGGCCGGAAGTCCGACATGTGCTCGTCGACGGTGTCGAGGTCACCGTGCTGGTCGTGGTTGCCGATCAGCTCGATCCACCCATGCGTCCCGGTGTTGAAGTCGTCGTGCACGAGGATGCGGCGCAGGGGGTTGAACTTGGCCAGCTTCGGGTCGAGCAGGCGCGGATCGAGGTTTGGTGCGGTCGTCACCGGTTCCCTTTCATCAGGCGGATGGTGGCGTAGGACAGGTTGTGGTCGGAACGCAGCAGGTCCGCCGGGGCTCCGGACGTCTCGGTCGTCTGCGGGATCTGCACCCACTCCAGGACCCGCGTCCCCTTCCGTACGAAGAGGTGGTCGATCTTCTCGCCGGTGCGCAGCGGGATCTTCCCGCCGTTGAACGAGGCGTACTCGTCGCCGCTGCGGCGGTCGGCGGTGGAGAGCGCGTCGACGAAGCCGACGTCCGCGAAGGCGTCGATCGCGCTTGCCCCCTCGGCCGCGGAACCGGAGTTCATGTCGCCGGCGAAGACGATGGGCAGGTGGCGGGTGTGCCGGTTGTGGCGGGTCAGCTCCTCGGCGGTGCGCCGGGCGTCGGCGTAGCGGACCTCGTCCCAGTTCTTGGTCCAGCCGTTGGGGTCGGTGGCGCCGTTCTTCCGGAACTCCAGATGCATGTCGACCACGACGAAACGGGCACCGGACGTCAGCTCGCGCAGGACGTTCCAGGTCATCGTCTTGCCGTAGATCTCGGTCGAGTCCGGCAGCCAGAGCAGGTCATAAGGCAGCTCGCGCCCGCGCTCGTCCAGATGGGAGTACCGCGCGGCGTCATAGTAGGTGAACCGGCCGGCCCCGGACTTGAGGGGATACCCGTGCCGCGGATGGCGGGCACCGGCGTAGTCCGCGGGGGCCTCCGCGTAGCCGTGCTCGGCGAGCGCGGCCGTGAGCGGAGCCCGGAAGGACTCGACGTCTACACCGGGCTGCGTGGGCGTCGGGTTGTTGCCGATCTCCTGTGTGGCGACGACTGCCAACCCGGCCTCGTCGATGTCCTCCGCGACCGCCGCTGCCCGGCCTTCGGCCCACGGCCTGAGCTTGGTGGCGCAGTCACGGCCGATCACCCGCTCGCACTCGGCCTTCGTCGGCAGGCAGCCGTGGCCGCACACGTTGTACGTGCCGACACGGACCTCCACGGCCCGCGCCGGTGGCGCCTGTCCACCGCGCTCGCCCTGCTCGGCGGCCATGGCGCCGGGTCCGCTCATCAGCGCCAGCGCTATCACCACGCCCGGCACCAACTTGGGGGATATTGCACGCAATCCTGGCGGCATTTCCGCTCCCGCTCGTGACATGAACGTTAACGTTATCGTTGCGACACGAACCGTACGCTGCCCCCCGGCGGAAGTAAACGGTCGTGCCGCCGCTTCACTCGGTGATGGCCTCGGCGCGGCACCTCTGCCGTCCATCGCTCCGACGAGGGGCCTGGACGCCCGAACCCGACGGCGCTGAGAGCCCGTCAGCCCAGGTGCGTTCGCCGGGGCGCGCCCGGATTCCCGCCCGCGGTGTCGGCGGGGCTGAAGGCCGACGGACATGGCGAAGAGCAGCAACGCCGTGGCCGGGGACCGGGGCGGGTGCTGCGTGCTCCCTGGAGTAGTTCGCTGTGCCCACGTGCGAGGCCCTGCCCCGCCTCACTGCGGCCCGGACCGCCTCACTCCCGAACAGCGCCGTACTTCCACCGCGTCTGTCGGGCCTTCGTCTCCGGCCTCCGCGGTGGTGGACGGCCTCCGCCTGTTCGCAGGTGCTGTGGTGGGTGGTCGTGCCACCCTGGTCGGCTGGCCTGCGGCAGGAGCGGGCCCGGTAAGGGTGCATGATGACCACCGAGAAGTTCGCCCCCTGGCTTGCCTCGACGGTGACCGCGGTTGCGGATGTGCTCGCCGACACGAGCGGCGGTCTGACCGCCGGGAGATCGGTCTTCTGCTGGCCCAGATAGGGAATCGCGGACGCCGACGGGTCCAACAAGCGCGAGCGGCCGCCCCGGTCTCAGCCCTCGTACTCGGTGAGGTCGATGGCGTGCACGCTCAGCGCATGCCCGTACACCGGGTCCCTCGTCTCGCGCTCCAGC
>NZ_JBIALS010000046.1:0-56489 GCF_042873655.1 Streptomyces sp. NPDC004609
AGACCCTCATCAGGCCCTCCGGGCATTTCCCTTCGGTCTTGCGTTTCCAACCTTACCAGACCTTTTCCCCATTCCGTTTCCGGACCGGGAATTCAGTCGGGCGACTGATTGGAGAAGCCATTTGCCTTTCGGCGGTGCCGACTTTATCAGAAGATTCTGAGTCGGTTTTCCCGACCCTCCGGATCACCGTGTGGGCGCATGGGCGCTCCGGGTTCCCGTTCGGGCGGAGCCGTAAACCTACTGGAGCGGGGCTCCTTGATGCAAATCGAGGCGCCCCGCTCCGAGAAGTGCGACGTCAGGCCTTCAGACCTCGACGACGACGGGGAGGATCATCGGGCGGCGACGGTACGTGTCGGACACCCACTTGCCGACCGTCCGGCGGACCAACTGCTGGAGCTGGTGGGGCTCGACGACGCCGTCGGCGCCCGACCTGGCGATCGCTTCCTCGATCTTCGGGATCACCGCGCTGAACGCCGCGTCCTCGATCCCGGAGCCGCGGGCATGCATGTGCGGGCCGCCGACGACCTTGCCGGTGGTGGAGTCGACCACGACGAAGACCGAGATGATGCCCTCGTCACCGAGGATGCGGCGGTCCTTGAGCGAGGTCTCGGTGACGTCTCCGACGGAGAGGCCGTCCACGTACACGTATCCCGCCTGGACCTTGCCGACGATCTTGGCCTTGCCCTCGACGAGATCGACGACGACGCCGTCCTCGGCGATGACGATGTGGTCCTTGGGGACGCCGGTCAGGGCGCCCAGTTCGGCGTTGGCTCGCAGGTGGCGCCATTCGCCGTGGACGGGCATCAGGTTCTTGGGCTTGCAGATGTTGTAGAAGTACAGCAGCTCGCCGGCCGAGGCGTGTCCCGAGACATGGACCTTGGCGTTGCCCTTGTGGACGACGTTCGCGCCCCAGCGGCTGAGGCCGTTGATCACGCGGTAGACCGCGTTCTCGTTGCCCGGGATGAGGGACGAGGCCAGGATCACGGTGTCGCCCTGGACGATCCGGATCTGGTGGTCGCGGTTGGCCATACGGGACAGCGCGGCCATCGGCTCGCCCTGGGAGCCCGTACAGACGAGGACGATCTCGTGGTCCGGCAGGTCGTCGAGGGTCTTGACGTCGACGACTAGGCCGGCGGGGACCCGGAGATATCCGAGGTCACGGGCGATGCCCATGTTGCGGACCATCGAGCGGCCGACGAAGGCGACACGCCTGCCGTACTCATGGGCCGCGTCCAGGATCTGCTGGATCCGGTGCACATGGCTGGCGAAACTGGCGACGATGATGCGCTTCTGGGCGTTGGCGAAGACCTGCCGCAGGACATGGGAGATGTCGCGCTCGGGCGGGACGAAGCCGGGGACCTCGGCGTTCGTGGAGTCGGACAGCAGGAGGTCGATGCCCTCCTCGCTGAGCCGGGCGAAGGCGTGCAGATCGGTGAGCCTGCGGTCCAGCGGAAGCTGGTCCATCTTGAAGTCGCCGGTGTGGACCGCCATGCCGGCGGGGGTACGGATGGCGACGGCCAGGGCGTCCGGGATGGAGTGGTTGACCGCGATGAACTCGCAGTCGAAGGGGCCGATGCGCTCACGGTGCCCCTCGGTGACCTCAAGGGTGTAGGGGCGGATGCGGTGCTCCTGGAGCTTCGCCTCGATCAGGGCGAGGGTCAGCTTGGAGCCGATCAGCGGGATGTCGGGCTTCAGCCGGAGAAGGTAGGGAACGCCGCCGATGTGGTCCTCGTGGCCGTGCGTGAGCACGATGCCGTCGATGTCGTCGAGGCGGTCCCGGATCGTGGTGAAGTCCGGCAGGATGAGGTCGATTCCGGGCTGCTCCTCTTCGGGGAAGAGGACGCCGCAATCGACGATGAGCAGGCGGCCCTCGTACTCGAAGACCGTCATGTTCCGGCCGATCTCACCGAGGCCACCCAGCGGGGTGACGCGCAGGCCGCCCTTGGGGAGCTTCGGCGGGGCGCCGAGTTCGGGATGCGGATGACTCAAAAGACTCTCCTCACCACGTACGCCACGTGCCGCTGGGGCACGTGGCGTACGTGACATTCGTGCACGTGCCGATGACTGGGTCCGGCCGGCCACGGTGGACGGCCGGATCTCCTCTTGCTCTTCAGTTATGGGGTCTTGCCAAGTCCGTGGTCACAGCTGTACTCCGCCGGCCGCGAGGTCGGCCTTCAGCTGCGCGGTCTCCTGCGGGGTCAGCTCGACGAGGGGGAGCCGGAGAGGACCCGCGGGGAGGCCCTGGAGGGTCAGCGCCGCCTTGGTGGTGATGACGCCCTGGGTGCGGAACATACCCGTGAAGACGGGGAGAAGCCGCTGGTGGATCTCGGTGGCCTTCTGGACGTCGCCGCTGACGTGGGCGTCGAGCAGCGCCCGCAGCTCCGGGGTGACGACATGGCCGACGACGGAGACGAAACCGATCGCGCCGACCGAGAGCAGCGGGAGGTTGAGCATGTCGTCGCCGGAGTACCAGGCGAGGCCGGAGCGGGCGATGGCCCAGCTCGCGCGGCCGAGGTCGCCCTTGGCGTCCTTGTTGGCGACGATCCTGGGGTGCTGGGCGAGGCGCACGAGCGTCTCGGTGTCGATCGGGACGCCGCTGCGGCCGGGGATGTCGTAGAGCATGACCGGCAGTTCGGTCGCGTCGGCGATGGCCGAGAAGTGGCGGTACAGGCCCTCCTGCGGGGGCTTGTTGTAGTACGGCGTGACCGCGAGCAGGCCGTGTGCGCCGGCGCGTTCAGCGGCGCGGGCGAGTTCGATGCTGTGGCGGGTGTCGTTGGTGCCGATACCGGCCACGATGTGGGCCCGGTTCCCGACCGCCTCCAGGACGGCTCGTACGATCCGGTCTTTCTCCGCGTCGGTCGTGGTGGGTGACTCGCCGGTGGTGCCGTTGATGATCAGGCCGTCGTTGCCTGCGTCCACCAAATGGGCCGCCAGGCGCTGTGCACCGTCGACGTCGAGTGCGCCGTCCGCCGTGAACGGCGTGACCATGGCAGTGAGGACCCGCCCGAACGGGGTCTGCGGAGTGTGGATCGGAGCCATGGGTAACACGCTACTCGCTGCTCAGTACGGTGTGGCCCCTCAGGGGACGTGACGTACGACGTGGCATGAGGAGCCCGGCACTGCCTGCTCGGGGGTTCAGGCAGTACCGGGTCCGTTTGATCAGCCTAGATGAACTTCACGAAACACCGCAATGCGGACACTTCGCCCGGCGAATCCGTACATCTGTACCTCTGGGTGCCTCGGGAGAGGGACCTTTTCGGCCGACGCGGTGGGCGCCACACGGCCGACAGGGGATACGGCGAACCGACGACTTCCGGCCGCCGGACGGCTCAGGGCGCGATTCGGCCATTCGTGTTGAATGCCGCGTGCGTCAGGGGCATGAGCCGGGCCCAGTGCTCCTCCATCTTCTCGCCGACCATCTCGATCTCCCGCTGCGGGAAGGACGGGACCTTCGCCTGCTCGTGCTGGGTGCGCAACCCGAGGAAGTGCATCAGCGAGCGGGCGTTGCAGGTCGCGTACATCGAGGAGAAGAGACCGACGGGCAGGACGGCACGGGCGACCTCCCGGGCGATGCCCGCGTCCAGCATCTCCCGGTACGTCTCGTACGAGCGACGGTACGAGTCCTCCATGGCGTCGCTGACGATCTTGTGCTGCTCCGGGCTGCCGTCGATGAAGACGTACTTTCCGGGGCGGCCCTCCTGGACGAGCTTGCGGTCCTGGGCGGGGACGTAGAAGACCGGCTGGAGCTCCCGGTAGCGGCCGGACTCCTCGTTGTACGACCAGCCGACGCGGTGCCGCATGAACTCGCGGAATACGAAGATGGGGGCGCTGATGAAGAAGGTCATCGAGTTGTGCTCGAAGGGGCTGCCGTGGCGGTCCCGCATCAGATAGTTGATGAGCCCCTTCGAGCGCTCCGGGTCCTTCTGCAGCTCCGCCAGGGACTGCTCACCCGCTGTGGAGACTCGGGCGGCCCACAGGACGTCGGAGTCGCCGGCGGAGTGCTTCACCAGTTCGACGGTGACATCGCCCCGGAAGCCGGGGTCCGGGGTCGTCGCGGGGGTGTCGGTCACCAGGAGGGTCCTTCCAGGGGCTGAGCTGGGCGGCGACCACTGTAGTCCACCTCCCCCGACCCCGTTTTCCACCGATTCGCCGAAAACGGGCACCGAATCGGCGTTCCGTTCGTCTCTACGGGTAACAGACGCAGCGGTGGCCTCGTCGTGCCACACGAGTCAAGGAGAGTGCCCTGATGTTCCGCCGGCGGGAAGCCGTCCCGTTCTCGTTCGTCGCCGAGTCCGACAGCTTCCGCAGTAACGTCACTCCTCCGCCGCGCGAACGTCCGAGTGCCTCCCAGCTGATGGGCCGTGCGCTGATCGGTCTGACGATAGCGGCCGGTCTGGCCGGTTCCCTGCTGTTCGGCGTGCCCGCGCTGGAATCGGGCGAGGAGCCGGGCCGCGCCCAGCACTCCGAGGCGTCCGAGCGACGCTGACTCGTACGGACCCCCTGGGGTGGTCGACCCGTGAGCGCCTCGGTAGCCTCACCCGTCACAGCCCCCATCGAGCATGCTGGTGAGTGAGGATCAGTCGTGCCCCTGCCTTTTCTGACGGCGGATCGCGCGTTCGACGCGACCGCGGATGACATCGCACTGCCCTTCGACGACCACGACCTGTGGCGACGTCCGTACCGTCCGGGGCCCTGGAGGGTCGGCTCGGCGGCGGTTCTGCTGCTGCTCGCCTCCTTTGTCATGCTCGCCACGATGATCATCGCGCTCGCGGGCGCTTCGTCGGGGGCGGTGGTCTGTCTGGTCCTGGGGCTCGCGGTGATCGGTACGGCGCTGCGGCTGCTGCGCATGGGGGTGTGGGTCAGCCGGCACGGGCTGCGCAAGGTCGGCTTTTTCATGACGGCCACCCTGACGTGGGCCGAGGTGACCGAGGTGCGGACGGTGCAGCAGCCGGTGAAGTGGCTGGGGCTGCCGCGCACGGTGCAGGGGCAGGCGCTGGTGGGGGTGCGTCGGGGCCGGAGCGAGCCGATGGCGCTGCTGACCGATCACAACGCCGATTTCCTGGGGCGGGTGGAGGCGTTCGACCGGGCGGCGGACACGATCGAGGCATGGGGGGCGGAGTACCGGCCTCCCACGGCGTAACCGCCGCCGTGTGCCGGGGCTCCGCCCCGAAACACCGCTTCGCCCCGGAACCCGCTCCTCGCACGCCGGAGCGGCCGAAAAGCCCGGGAGCCGCGGTCAGGACCGGTCGTGGAGCGTGATGGCGCGCTGCATGGCCTTGCGGGCGCGGGGGGTGTCGCGGGCGTCGCGGTAGGCGATCGCCAGGCGGAACCAACAGCGCCAGTCGTTCGGGGAGTCCTCGGTTTCGGCGCGGCGGCGGGCGAAGACCTCGTCGGCCGCGTCGCGGTCGATACGGCCGCTGGGCGTGCGGGCCAGATCGTCCACGGGAAGGCCGCCCTCCGCGTCGAGCTCGGCGGCGAGGCGGTTGGCCTTGGTGACGAACTGGGTGTTCTTCCAGAGGAACCAGACGCCGACCCCCGGGAGCACCAGCACCGCGGCGCCGAAGGTGACGGTCAGCAGGGTGCCCTGCTGTATGAGCATAACGCCGCGGCTGCCGACCAGGACGAGGTAGACGACCAGGGCGGCTGCCGTGACGATGTAGGTGATCTTCGCGCTCATGTCGTTGCGGTCCCGCTCAGCCGAGATCGAGGAAGTGTTCCAGGCCGACGGTCAGGCCGGGGACGGAGACGACACGGCGGACACCGAGCAGGATGCCGGGCATGAAGCTGCTGTGGTGGAGCGAGTCGTGGCGGATCGTCAGGGTCTCGCCCTCGCCGCCGAGGAGGACCTCCTGGTGGGCGAGGAGGCCCCGGAGGCGTACGGCATGGACCGGGACGCCGTCGACGTCCGCTCCGCGCGCGCCGTCGAGCGCGGTGACGGTCGCGTCGGGCTGAGCGCCGAGGCCCGCCTCGGCGCGGGCGGCCGCGATCAGCTGGGCGGTACGGGTGGCGGTGCCGCTGGGGGCGTCGGCCTTGTTCGGGTGGTGCAGCTCCAGCACCTCCACCGACTCGAACCAGCGGGCCGCCTGCTGGGCGAACTTCATCGTGAGGACGGCGCCGATGGAGAAGTTCGGGGCGATGAGGACACCGGTCCCGGGGGACGCGGCGAGCGAGGTGCCCAGCTGCGTGAGACGGTCGTCGGTCCAGCCGGTGGTGCCGACGACGGCGTGCATGCCATGGCGCACACAGAAGTCGAGGTTGCCCATCACCGAGCCGGGGGTGGTCAGTTCGACCACGACCTGGGTTCCGGCCTCGACCAGGGTTTCCAGCTTGTCGCCCCGGCCCACGGCGGCGACGAGTTCCATGTCGTCGGCGGCCTCGACGGCCCGTACTGCCTGTGAGCCGATACGGCCCTTGGCACCGAGGACGGCCACGCGCAGCTTGCTCATCTGTCTCGTTCCTCCGGAGGAGCTTTCGGGGGCTTGGAGCCTGTCTCAGGAGACCGACTCGTGCAGCCGGTCGGCCTGGCGGTCCTTGAGCGGACCGATCACCGCGAGCGAGGGGCGGTGTCCCAGGACCTGTCCGGCCACCGCGCGTACCTCGTCCGGGGTGACGGCGGATATCCGTGCGAGCATCTCGTCGACGGACATCTGGTCGCCCCAGCACAGTTCGCTTTTGCCGATACGGTTCATCAGCGCGCCGGTGTCCTCCAGGCCGAGCACGGTGGAGCCCGAGAGCTGGCCGATGGCGCGGCCGATCTCGTCGTCCGACAGCCCGTCGGACGCCACCCGGTCCAGTTCGTCCCGGCAGATCTTGAGGACGTCGTGGACCTGGTTCGGGCGGCAGCCCGCGTAGACGCCGAAGAGTCCGCAGTCGGCGAAGCCCGAGGTGTACGAGTACACGCTGTAGGCGAGGCCGCGCTTCTCCCGTACCTCCTGGAAGAGCCTGGAGGACATGCCTCCGCCGAGCGCGGTGTTCAGCACGCCCAGCGCCCAGCGGCGCTCGTCGGTACGGGCGAGGCCCGGCATGCCGAGGACGACATGGGCCTGCTCGGTCTTGCGGCTGAGCAGTTCGACGCGGCCCGCCGTGCGCACGGTGCGGCTGCCGTCACGGGGAGCGAGCGGCACCGCGTCCGTACGGGTCAGGGCGCCGGCCTTCTCGAAGGCGCGGCGGACCTGGCGCACGACGGTGGCGTGATCGATGTTGCCCGCGGCGGCGACGACCAGGTGGGTCGGGTCGTAGTGCTTGCGGTAGAAGCGGCGGACACGGTCGGCGGTCAGCGCGTTGACGGTGTCGACGGTACCGAGGACCGGGCGGCCGAGGGGGGTGTCGCCGAGCATGGTGTGCGCGAACAGGTCGTGGACGCAGTCGCCCGGGTCGTCCTCGGTCATCGCGATCTCTTCGAGGATGACTCCGCGCTCGGCGTCGACGTCCTCCTGGAGGATCAGCGAGCCGGTGAGCATGTCGCAGACCACGTCGATGGCGAGCGGCAGATCGGTGTCGAGCACCCGCGCGTAGTAGCAGGTGTACTCCTTCGCCGTGAAGGCGTTCATCTCGCCGCCGACCGCGTCGATCGCGGAGGAGATGTCAAGGGCGGACCGCCGGTGCGTGCCCTTGAAGAGGAGGTGCTCCAGATAGTGCGTGGCGCCGTTCAGGGACGGCGTCTCGTCGCGGGAGCCGACGTGGGCCCAGATGCCGAAGGTGGCGGAGCGGACGGACGGCAGGGTCTCGGTGACGATGCGCAGGCCACCGGGGAGGGTGGTGCGGCGGACCGTGCCGATGCCGTTCTCACCCTTGAGAAGAGTTTGGGTACGGGCAACGGCCCGCGCCTCGGAAGAGGTGCGGGCCGTCGCCTTGAGGCTGCGCGACGTCACTTGTCGGTGTCGTCCTTCTGGTCGGACTTGTCGGCCTCGCCCTCGATCACGGGGATCAGGGAGAGCTTGCCGCGGGAGTCGATCTCGGCGATCTCGACCTGGACCTTGGCGCCGACGCCGAGCACGTCCTCGACGTTCTCCACGCGCTTGCCGCCGGCGAGCTTGCGGATCTGCGAGATGTGCAGCAGGCCGTCCTTGCCCGGGAGCAGGGAGACGAACGCACCGAAGGTGGTGGTCTTGACGACCGTACCCAGGTAGCGCTCGCCGACCTCCGGCATGGTCGGGTTGGCGATGCCGTTGATCGTGGCGCGGGCGGCCTCGGCGGCCGGGCCGTCGGCGGCACCGATGTAGATGGTGCCGTCGTCCTCGATCGTGATCTCGGCGCCGGTGTCCTCCTGGATCTGGTTGATCATCTTGCCCTTGGGGCCGATGACCTCGCCGATCTTGTCCACGGGGATCTTGACGGTGATGATCCGCGGGGCGTTGGGGGACATCTCGTCCGGGGTGTCGATCGCTTCCATCATCACATCGAGGATGTGGAGGCGGGCGTCACGGGCCTGCTTGAGGGCCGCAGCCAGGACGGAGGCCGGGATGCCGTCCAGCTTGGTGTCGAGCTGGAGGGCGGTGACGAACTCCTTCGTACCGGCGACCTTGAAGTCCATGTCGCCGAACGCGTCCTCCGCACCGAGGATGTCGGTGAGGGCGACGTAGTGCGTCTTGCCGTCGATCTCCTGGGAGATCAGACCCATGGCGATACCGGCGACGGGGGCCTTCAGCGGCACACCGGCGTTCAGCAGCGACATGGTGGAGGCGCAGACCGAGCCCATGGAGGTGGAGCCGTTGGAGCCGAGGGCCTCGGACACCTGGCGGATCGCGTAGGGGAACTCCTCGCGCGTCGGCAGAACCGGCACGATCGCGCGCTCGGCGAGCGCGCCGTGACCGATCTCGCGGCGCTTCGGGGAGCCGACGCGGCCGGTCTCGCCGACGGAGTACGGCGGGAAGTTGTAGTTGTGCATGTAGCGCTTGCGGGTCACCGGGGAGAGGGTGTCCAGCTGCTGCTCCATACGGAGCATGTTCAGGGTGGTGACGCCCAGGATCTGGGTCTCGCCACGCTCGAACAGGGCGGAGCCGTGAACCCGCGGGATGGCCTCGACCTCGGCGGCGAGCGTACGGATGTCGGTGACACCGCGCCCGTCGATGCGGACCTTGTCCTTGATCACGCGCTCACGCACGAGGGACTTGGTCAGCGAGCGGTAGGCGGCGGAGATCTCCTTCTCGCGGCCCTCGAAGGCCGGGAGGAGCTTCTCGGCGGCCAGCTCCTTGACGCGGTCCAGCTCGCCCTCGCGCTCCTGCTTGCCCGCGATGGTGAGCGCCTGGGACAGCTCGCCCTTGACGGCGGCGGTGAGCGCCTCGTACACGTCGTCCTGGTAGTCCAGGAAGACCGGGAACTCGCCCTCGGGCTTGGCGGCCTTGGCGGCGAGGTCCGACTGGGCCTTGCACAGGACCTTGATGAAGGGCTTCGCGGCTTCGAGGCCGGCGGCGACGATCTCCTCGGTCGGCGCCTCGGCGCCGTCCTTGACCAGCTGGATCGTCTTCTCGGTGGCCTCGGCCTCGACCATCATGATCGCGACATCGCCGTCGTCGAGGACCCGGCCGGCGACGACCATGTCGAAGACGGCGTCCTCCAGCTCGGTGTGCGTCGGGAAGGCGACCCACTGGCCCTTGATCAGCGCGACCCGGGTGCCGCCGATGGGACCGGAGAACGGCAGGCCGGCGAGCTGCGTGGAGCAGGAGGCGGCGTTGATGGCGACCACGTCGTAGAGGTGGTCGGGGTTGAGCGCCATGATCGTCTCGACGATCTGGATCTCGTTGCGCAGGCCCTTCTTGAAGGAGGGGCGCAGCGGGCGGTCGATCAGGCGGCAGGTGAGGATCGCGTCCTCGGAGGGCCGGCCCTCACGGCGGAAGAAGGAGCCGGGGATCTTCCCGGCCGCGTACATCCGCTCCTCGACGTCGACCGTGAGGGGGAAGAAGTCGAGCTGGTCCTTGGGCTTCTTGGAAGCGGTGGTGGCCGACAGCACCATGGTGTCGTCGTCCAGGTACGCCACGGCGGAACCGGCGGCCTGCTTGGCCAGCCGTCCCGTCTCGAAGCGGATGGTGCGGGTGCCGAAGGTGCCGTTGTCGATGACAGCCTCGGCGTAGTGGGTCTCGTTCTCCACTAGCGTTTTCTCCGTTACGTTTCGTTACGTTGTTCGTCTTTGGTCCCCTCGCCCGTGTGGCGGGGAGACAGGCGGAGAAGCTCTCGTACTGGGCCGGTCTTCGATCGAAGCACCCGGGGTTCATAGGCTCCGGGAGCCACTACCGAGGACCGGCGGCGGCGAGTCTGCTTTCCGCTCGTTCACTGTTGCGTTTCTGGTGGTGCTCTGTCGTGCGGTACCGGCGTTCGGTGCCGCGGGTCGTTCCGTGTGGTGTTGTGCGACCAGACTAATTGCCGTCCGGTACGTCGCGCACGTACAGGGATCGCGTACAGCCATCACGTACAGCAAAAGGGAGCGGCTCCCTCTTCAGTGGGAACCGCTCCCTCCACGGCGTCCTACTTGGCGCCGCCGGCCGCGCCGCGGCGGATGCCGAGGCGGTCGACGAGCGCGCGGAAGCGCTGGATGTCCTTCTTGGCCAGGTACTGCAGCAGACGGCGGCGCTGGCCGACCAGGATCAGCAGACCGCGGCGGGAGTGGTGGTCGTGCTTGTGGGTCTTGAGGTGCTCGGTCAGGTCCGAGATACGGCGGGACAGCAGCGCGACCTGGACCTCGGGGGAGCCGGTGTCGCCCTCCTGGGTGCCGAACTCGGCCATGATCTGCTTCTTCGTAGCGGCGTCGAGAGACACTCGGTACTCCTCAGTGGTGTTCGATGCGCCCGCGAGTGCCCCTGGTCTGTGTCTCAGGGGAGCTTCCGTGACTCGGAGGCGAAGGGCCGATGGGCGCTGCCCCCAGGGAGTCCGGGAACGCGTACACAAACGGCCGTCACCCAGCGTACCAGTCCGGGGCGGCTGCCCTGCCCACGGGCCGGACGGGGGCGCTGGGGCCGGGATGGCGGCCGCGGGCCGGGCGGGACCCGGGCCGCGCGGCGTAGCGGGTGTCGCCGGGAGGGGCGGGGCGGGATCCGGGTGCGGCCGGAGCGGGATCCGGGCCGCGGGGGACGGGATCCCGCGCTACGAGGTCATGGCCCGGATCGAGTGATAGACGTCGAAGACCGCCAGGCACAGCGGCAGCAGCGTCAGCAGGACGAAGGTCTCGGCGATCTCCAGGAAACGGCCCCAGAAGGGGGTGACGCCCTTGCGCGGGACGATCAGGCCGATGGCGGTGATCAGCGCGGCGACCCCGGCGACGGCCGCGGCGAGCCAGACCGTACGGATGTCCAGGGCCGCGCCGTCGCCCCGCAGCGCGTCGCGCACCAGCTCGGCCGGCGGGTTGAGGCCGAGTCCGAGCCCGAGGAGGACCAGGGCGCCGAGTCCCGCCGCGAGGGCGCAGCCGACCTGGGCGGTGTAGCGGAAGAGGTGGGCCCGCATCAGCATGGCGACGCCGGTGGCGAGCGCCAGGAGCTGCGCCCAGATGTTGTCGGAGAAGCCGAGGACGGCGGCGGAGCCCGCGGTGACCAGGGCGCAGCCCCCGACGAGGCCGACGAGCAGTTCATGGCCGCGCCGGGCCTGGGCGGCGATGCGCTCGCCGTCGACCGGCCCCTGGGGCTCCGGGTCCGAGCCGTAGTCGCCGACGGTGGTGCGGGGCGGGTCGAAGCCGATGGGCAGGCGCGCGAAGCGGGTGGAGAGCCCGGGCAGGAAGGCGAGCGCCCCCACCGCGAAGGGGGCGCACATCGCGGCCGTCTCGATCGGTTCCAGTTCGCGGGTGATGGCGACGAAGGTCGCCAGCAGTCCGACGGCGGCGGCGAAGACGAACGCGACGAAGGGCCCGTCCCCGCCGGGGGCGACGATCGTGAGGATCACCGCGAAGACGAGGACGGCGGCACAGGCGAGCAGGAACTGGAGCCTGCCGATGCCCTGGCCGTCGGCGGGGGGCAGCAGTCCGGTGCCGCCGATGGCCGCGTTCGCCATGGCGCCGATGCCCAGGGCGATGGCCGAGCCCCGGTCGTCGTAGACCCGTGCGCGTACGCAGGCGAGGGCGAGCAGGAGCACGCCGGTGACTCCGGCGAGGACTCCCGGCAGGCCGTGCATGTCGTGGCGGGGGTCGGAGGTCCACAGCACGAAGGCGAGCAGGAGCAGCAGAACGGATCCGCCGAGCAGCCCGGCACCCCGCATGAGGGCGTCGCTCCAGAGCGTGCGGTCGCGGGCGGCGGAGGAGGCGACCGCGTCGGAGACATCGTCGAAGACGGCCGGCGGCAGGGATTCGGCGAAGGGGCGCAGGGAGAGCAGTTCGCCGTCGAGGATGCGCTGGGCTCCGAGGGAGCGGGCGCTGTCGAGGACGGTGCCGTCGCGGCGTACCAGGTGGTAGCCGACGGGGGCGCCCGGTTCGGGGCTCTGTCCGGACAGCCGCAGGATCTCGGGGTAAAGGTCCGCGATCGCGATGTCCTCGGGCAGTGCCACGTCGACGCGGCCGTCCGGGGCGACGACCGTCACCCGGCAGAAGCCGGTTCCGCTGCTGGACGGGGTCACGGGGCCCGGGTGACCGGTTCCGTTCGCCGCCGCTGAGGCCGTCATACTCACCTGCTGCATCCCCTCGTGTTCTTCCCGTGCATCGGCTTCACGCGTTTGTCGTCGAGTTGTCGCCGTCTTTGTCGTTCGGTGTTTCGGGCGCCCGGTGTGGCGGCGCTCGGTGCGGTGGGGTCGTGCTGCCGGTCGGACGTTGCGGTCCGGTGCCGTGTTGCCCGTGTGGTGCTGTGCCTGTTGTGGTGCTGTGCCCGTGTGGCGTTCGCTCGGGTGACGGTGTGCCGTCCGGTCCGGTCCGCCCTCGTCACCGGGCCGTCGTCGCCGGGCCGTTGTCGGTCCGGCGCGATCGCCCGGGCACTGTGGTGTTCAGGTGCCGCCGTCAGGGGCTGTTCTGTTGTTCGGAAGCAGTTGTTCGGGTGCTGTTTGTCGACGTGCTCGGCCATTGTCGTGGTCGGCGGGCGATTCGTCACGGCGCGTTCGCGGTATCCGTACGCCGGTGCCCGTGCACCGTCACCGTCCGCGTGCTGTCATCCCGTACTCCGGTCCACGGCATCGAGCACCGATGCCGGCATACGGACGCCCTGCACCGACTTCCCACAAAGGCTTCACACATCACCGCCCCCCCAACCTGCGTGGTGCATCCATGCACATGGGTCCGGCTTTGCGCACTGCCCGAACAGCCCGAATCCATACGCCCGGTCCGCATTCATGTCGTCCAAGCCATGTCACCCGGTCCTGCAATGCGCTCCGAATGACCCGTTTTTTGCGGTAGTTCACGGCCGCGCAAACACAACGCGCCACCCTACCGCCACCTCCTCGATCCGGGCGCCAGTAGGATCCGTCCCCGCGGACGGAACCGGTCGCCACGGGGGCGCCGGCAGCAACATTTCCGTCCGGCAAGGGAATGGGTGAGCTTGTGAGTCAGATCGTCGTCAAGCGCCCACCGCGGGCCCTGCCCTCCGAGGTGCCGAGCGAGCATCTGCAGCTCCAGCCCCCTCCGGAGCTGCCGCGCGGGCAGCAGGAGGGCGCGCTGATGCAGTTGCTGCCCATGCTGGGCATGGGCGGCAGCGTCGTGTTCTTCTTCATGACCCCGAACCCGATCATGAGGATCATGGGCATGGTGATGATCGCCTCGACGATCGCCATGGCCATCGCGATGCTCGTCCGCTACCGGCGCGGCACCCAGGGCGAGCTGGCCGACCTCCGGCGCGACTATCTGAAGTACCTCACCCAGACCCGGCGGACCGTCCTGAGGACCGCACGCCTCCAGCGGGACGCCCAGTACTATCTGCACCCCTCCCCCGAGCAGCTGTGGGCGCTGGTCGCCGAGGGCAGCCGGGTCTGGGAGCGCCGGGCCGGCGACGCCGACTTCGGGCAGGTACGGATCGGGCTGGGCAGCCAGCAGCTCGCCACCCCGCTCATCGCGCCCGACACCGCGCCAGTCGACGAACTGGAGCCGCTGACCGCGGGTGCGATGCGGCAGTTCCTCTCGGCGCACGGCACCCTCGACGGTCTGCCGATGGCCGTGTCCCTGCGTGCCTTCTACCACCTGACGGTGAGCGGTGAGCCGGATTCCGTACGGTCGACGGCCCGGGCGATGGTCTGTGCGCTCACCTCGCTGCACTCCCCCGAGGACCTGGTCGTCGCCGTCGCCGCCGGGCGGGAGGCGGTCGGCCACTGGGAGTGGGCGAAGTGGCTGCCGCACCTCCAGGCCCCCGGCCCCGGCGACGGCGCGGGCAGCCGCCGGCTGATCACCACCGACGCGCGGGATCTGGAGGAGCTGCTCGCCGGACGGCTGGACGGCCGCCCCCGGTTCCAGGGCGGCGGCCATCCGCTGCTCGACCAGCCGCATCTGGTCGTGGTGCTCGACGGGCAGTCGGTGCCCGCCACCTCGCCGCTGGCGGCGCCGGAGGGCCTCCAGGGTGTGACGGTGATCGAGGTCGTGCCGGGCGAGGTCACCGGTCCACGCGGCGGGCTGTCCGTGGTCGTCCACCCCGACGCGCTGCAACTGGAGTCGGGGCACGGGCTGGTGTACGACGGTGTGCCCGACCACTTGAGCCTGGAGGCCGCCGAGGCACTCGCCCGCCAGCTGGCCCCGCTGAGGGTCGCCTCCGGCGGTGACGATGACGAGCCGCTGCTCGCCAATCTGGACTTCACGGATCTGCTGAACCTCGGCGACGCCGCTTCGGTCGACGTCAGCCGGACCTGGCGGCCGCGCTCCCAGTCGGAGCGGCTGCGGGTGCCCATCGGGGTGGGTGAGGACGGCGTTCCGGTGATGCTGGACCTCAAGGAGGCGGCACAGGAGGGCATGGGTCCGCACGGCCTGTGCGTCGGCGCGACCGGCTCCGGCAAGTCCGAGCTGCTGCGGACACTGGTCCTGGGACTGGCCGTCACCCACTCCTCGGAGACCCTCAACTTCGTTCTCGCGGACTTCAAGGGCGGCGCCACCTTCGCCGGTATGTCCCAGATGCCGCATGTCGCCGCGGTGATCACCAACCTCGCGGACGATCTGACGCTGGTGGACCGCATGGGCGACTCCATCCGCGGCGAGCTGAACCGCCGTCAGGAGATGCTCCGCGACGCGGGGAACTACGCCAATATCCACGACTACGAGAAGGCACGCGCCGCGGGCGCCCCGCTCCAGCCCATTCCCTCGCTCGTGCTGGTCATCGACGAGTTCAGCGAACTGCTGACCGCCATGCCGGACTTCATCGAGATGTTCGTGCAGATCGGCCGTATCGGCCGTTCGCTCGGCGTGCATCTGCTGCTCGCCTCGCAGCGGCTGGAGGAGGGGCGGCTGCGCGGTCTGGAGACGTATCTGTCGTACCGCGTCGGCCTGCGGACCTTCTCGGCGGCCGAGTCGCGTGCCGCGCTGGGGGTCCCCGACGCGTACACCCTCCCGAACGTCCCCGGCTCCGGCTATCTGAAGTACGGCACCGACGAGATGGTGCGGTTCAAGGCGGCGTACGTCTCCGGTGTGTACCGCGAGAGCGGCCACCGCACGGCCGCGGCCGGCGGGCCGCTGCCGGTCGACCGCAGGCCGGTGCCGTTCACCGCGGCGCCCGTGCCGATCCACTATGTGGAGCCCACCGCCCAGACCGCCGTACCGGATCCGCGCACCTCCGAGGACGACGCGCTGGCGGACTCGGTCCTCGATGTGATCGTGCGGCGGCTCGAAGGGCGGGGCGCGGAGGCGCACCAGGTGTGGCTGCCACCGCTGGACAACCCGCCGCCGCTCGACGAGATCGTGCCGGGACTGACGAACGTCGAGGGGCGCGGGCTCACCCAGCCGGGTTACGAGGGGGCCGGGCGGCTCGTCGTGCCGCTGGGCGTGGTCGACAAGCCGTTCGAGCAGCGCCGTGACACCCTGTACCGGGACTTCTCCGGCGCGGCCGGGCATATGCAGATCATCGGCGGTCCGCAGTCCGGCAAGTCGACGCTGCTGAGGACGCTGATCTCGGCCTTCGCGCTGACGCACACCCCGCAGGAGGTCCAGTTCTACGGCCTCGACTTCGGTGGCGGCGGCATGTCGGCGGTCTCCGGGCTGCCGCATGTCGGCGGGATCGCCTCCCGGCTCGACCCCGAGCGGGTACGGCGGACGGTCGCCGAGGTGTACGGCATCCTGACCCGGCGCGAGGAGTACTTCCGCAGCGCGGGCATCGACTCGATCGCCACCTTCCGTACGCTGCGGGCACGCGGTGACATCTCCGTGGCCGAGCAGCCGTGGGGAGATGTGTTCCTCGTCATCGACGGCTGGGGCAACTTCCGTACGGACTACGAGGCCCTGGAGCCCGCGGTCCTGGATATCGCGGCCCGCGGGCTCGGCTACGGCATCCATGTGGTCATCACCGCGTCGCGCTCGATGGAGGTCCGCGCCAACCTCAAGGACCTGCTCATGAACCGGCTGGAGCTGCGGCTCGGTGACACGATGGACTCCGAGCTGGACCGCAAGGCCGCCGCGAATGTGCCCACGGGGGTGCCCGGGCGCGGTCTGACGCCGGAGAGGCTGCACTTCATGGGGGCCGTGCCGCGCATCGACGCCATCAACTCCGCCAGTGATCTGTCGGAGGCGACGGCCGCGATGACCCAGGAGGTCACCCGTCACTGGACGGCGCCGGGTGCCCCGTCCGTACGGCTGCTCCCCCGCGAGCTCGCGGCCGACAGCCTGCCGTCCGGGCTGGCGGATCCGCAGCGCGGTGTCGCCTTCGGGATCGACGAGAACAACCTGGAACCGGTCTTCCTCAACTTCGAGCGCGATCCGTTCTTCCTCGTGTTCGGCGAGAGCGAGTCCGGCAAGTCCAATCTGCTGCGGCTCCTCATCAAGCAGCTCACCGAGCGGTACGACGGCGACTCGGCGAAGTTCTTCGTGATCGACAACCGGCGCGCTCTGCTGGATGTCTGCCCGCCGTCCCATCTTGCCGAGTACGTCCCCATGTCCAACAACATGGAGCACCATGTGGACGCCCTGGCCGATCTGATGCAGCGGCGTACACCGTCGGCCGATGTGACCGCCCGGCAGCTGCGGGACCGCAGCTGGTGGCGCGGACCGTCGGTGTACGTGGTCATCGACGACTACGACCTGGTGTCGACGTCGAGCGGCAACCCGCTGAGCAAGCTCACGGAACTGCTGCCGTTCGCGCGTGACGTCGGTGTCCGCTTCATCATCGCCCGCAGTTCCGCGGGGGCGAGCCGGGCGTCGTACGAGGCGTTCATGCAGCGGATGATGGAGCTGGGCGCGCAGGGGGTGCTGCTCTCCGGCGATCCGCAGGAGGGCGACGTCCTCGGCGGCGTACGGCTGAGGCCGATGCCGGCGGGCCGGGGCATCTTCGTCTCCCGCCAGCGGGGCAACCCTCTGGTGCAGACGGGGCTCATGGCACCGGATGAGCAGAGCTGAGGGCTGTGGAGGCCATGAGGGCAGGAGAGGGGTCCGGGCTACTGCCGGGAGCAGGGTTCCGGGACGCGGAGGCCGAGGAGGACGGACCTTGCGAGCAGTGACGGGACGTCAATAGGTTCATGCGGAGCGGGTACCGGAATGGTGCCGTCCTAGACGTACGCACGGGGGAAGGAGTCTGCGACATGGCATGGGACGAGTGGGAGCAGCTGAAGGCTTCGGCGGCCGAGAAGGACACGGCCCGGATGCAGCTGAACGGGCTGCCGCCGGACGACGGAGGCGGCTCGTCCGGTGCCGGGGCGGGCGATCTCAAGGTGTCGCAGACAGATCTCGCCGCGATCGGCGACAAGGCGTACAAGCTCTACAACCGCCTGTGGACGGAGGCCCGGGTCGCCCTCCCCACCAGCGAGAAGGCGGGCGAGAACCTCGCGACCCAGGGCTTCGCACTCGGCGGCGCGCTCCGGCACGTCGGGAACCGCTGGGAGAAGCAGCTCGCGTCACTCATGGACGCGTGCGCGCACATCTCGAACCACATGGACTTCAGCGGCAAGACACATCAGGACGACGATCAGTTCATCCGGCGGAACATGAGCAGCATCGAGACGCTGGACAAGGGGTTTGACGAGTCGTACGGCGACCGGGGCGACAGGAAGGCGCAGGGGAACTGATGGATCTCGAAGCACTGCGTTCCGCCAAGTTCACCGCGCTCGACGAGGCGGTCTCCGACTGGTCAAGGATGATCACCAACCTCAAGGACTTGGAGAAGGACGCCCGGGAAGGGCTCAGGGGGCAGGCGAACAAGGCCGACTGGGCAGGTGTGAATGCCACAGTTTCCCGGGAGTTCATCGGCAAGACGGCCGGTGAGTTCGCCGACGCCCAGTCCCAGGCGACCTCCATCCGGAACATCCTCAGGGACACGCGCGACGAACTGAAGGACTGGCACCGCAAGCTCAATGACGCGATCGAACGCGGCCGGAGCAAGAACCTCACCGTCACATCCACCAGTGGTGGCGGCTTCACCGTCACGATGATCGTCCACCCCGACCGGGTCGCCAAGGGATCCACCGTCCCCAGTCACACCCCCGAGGACACCACCGCGCTCCGTGACGAGATTCAGGTCATCCTCGACGGAGCCACGGAGAGCGACAATTCGGCGGCTCAGGTTCTCAAGGCTCTGGTCGATCAGAGCGAGTACGGGTTCTCCGAGGCGAACTACCAGGATCGTGATGCCGCCGCGAATGCCGTCAAGGCGGCGGAGAACATGGCCGCGATCATGAAGAAGGATCCGCACGATGTCACCAACACCGAGCTGAGCCGGCTCAACAGCACGCTCGCCACGTACAAGAACGATCCGCTCTTCGCCGAGAAGCTCGCCCTGGATGTGGGCCCCAAGAAGACGCTGGAGTTCTACGCCGGTATCGCCGACCCCTATCAGGGTTACGGCTACGACCCGAAGCGCGGGGAACAGGCCAAGCAACTCCAGAAGAACCTCGGCATCACCCTGGGCACCGCCACCCTCTCCGACAGCACAAAAATGGAGAAGTGGGAGGATGACATGGTGAGGCTGGGACCGGACCCACTCGGGATCGACGATGCCAACGACCCCCGCGGTTTTGCCGTCATGAGCAATCTGATGCGCTTCGGTGACTATGACGACGAGTTCCTCAACGACTACGGGAACCGGCTCGTGGCCTTTGACAAGGAACACAACGTCAAGGACCTCAGCCCATGGGTCAACAACTGGAACCAAGGCGATCTCAACTACTGGGGCAAGAACGACCGCGGTCGTGATCCGATGACCGGATTCCTGGAGGCACTGGGCCATAACCCCGGTGCTTCGACCGAATTCTTCGCGCAGCCTGACGGGGCGGGCAACACGGTCGACAAGGAATCCGAGGTCAATGAGAACCTCAAGTACCTGACGAAGGAACGCATCTGGCTCTCCGACGCTCCGATGATGGGTGGAGACGACAAGGTCGTCGCCGGGCGGGATGCTCTGGGCCACGCCCTCGAATCGGCCACCACCGGCCACGCGTTCGACGCACAAGCGATGTCCGGCAAGGAGCCCATGACACCCGGCAGCGGTGATCTCCGCACCGCGGAGACGGCAGGAGTCATGGAGCAGATCGCGTATCTCTACGGCAGCGAGGACGGGCCGAAGATGCTGCACAGCCAGCCGGAGCTGGCGGACAGCCTCGGAAAGATGGGCGCTGCCTATATTGATGACATCAACTACAGCCTGTCCGGAATCGGGGATCACTCCAAGGACTCGGGAGACTTCCCCGCGAAGTACGCGGGTCGGGCGGACTTCGGAAACCAGGGAGCCATCAACTTCCTGAGCGTGCTCGGCCAGAACGAGACCTCGCACGGTGTGGTGACCTCGGCCCAGCACCTGTACACGCTGAGCGTTCTGGACGCCAACCCCGCCACGAGCGACGCGAATGTGGACCACGCCAGGGACGCTCTGGCCATCGAGGCCGAGGCACGAGGAATTCTTGATCACTCGCGGGTCCAGCAGGCCGAACTGACCTACGGAGCAAACTCCGAGGAAGCGAACAAGTCCCTCGGCCGATCGGCCGACTGGGGAAAGTTCGCCGTGGGCGCTGTGGTCGGTGTGGGTGTGGCCGCTATTCCCATTCCCGGGTCGACGGGTGCGGCCATCGCCATCGCCCCTCTTGCCGCGGAAACCGTCGGCGGCGCGGTCAACACCTTCCTCGGTCAGCAGATCGACAAGGGGGTCGACGGGGCCCAGGCCGATCCGCGCGAGCAGGCACAGGTGACCAGTCAGAAGTTCTACCAGGAGGGAACGGATTCCCTCGGATCGAGTTACGACGCCTATACGAAGAATAATCCTGAAGTTGCCCAGCAGGGGGATCGCGAGCAGTGGAAGGACCAGGTCAAGGCGGGCTACTTGGGAACCGGTTCCCATGAGAACGACTTCCGCGGACGGCCCGCGTACAAGGAATGACGGAGCATGGGACTCACCTTCGGAAATGATCGGACGCCTGGCCGGTTCGGCGTGGTGTCGAAGTGTGCTGCCCTCGGCCTGGTGGCCGCCATGGGTGTCTCGGGGTGTACACGGGAATCAAAGGAGACACCCACCGGAAGCACGGCGAGCGAGATCTGCCAGGCGACTCTGGACACTTCCGCCGCGGCGGCTCTCAAAGAAATCTCGGGCACCGATCGATTCACGGAGTCGCCCGGTGAAGGTACATCAGGCGAAAAAAGCCGGTTCTCCCTTGAGAAGGCAGCCGACGGTCTCCACAAAGCAGAGTCCGAGCGAAGCTCATGCGTTGTCTACAAGGCCGACGGTAAGAGTGACACCCCGTTGATCGAGGTAGATTTCGAGGCGTCCCTCACCCACCCGGATTCCCGTGAACCTGTGACCGACAACCCGGATGAATACACCTATTACCCGATAGGAGTCTACGCCGCCACAAAAGCAGACCTGTCGGCGTCGCTGTACTTCCGGTGCCCGACAAAGGGCGGGAAGGGAAACACTCCCTATGTGAAGGCCGGCCTGTTCAGCCCCGGCAGGCTCGTCGGTGACTCCACGAGCAAAGAGCGGATGACCGTACTCAACGCGATCGCACGCAAGCTCGCGGGGCAGTTGGGGTGCGCCACAAGCGCGCGCCTCCCCGCTGAGGTCCCGGAGCCGGTTGCACCCCGATAGGTGCTGCGGGCCAAGGTGCCCGGTCGGCGACCCTGCACTCACCTGCCCATAACGCGCCGACATGCAGGAACGGCTCGTTGAAGGCGCGGCAATGAACAGAGCAGGGTGGGCATCTCCCGCGCATGCCCACCCTGCTGTCTGGGTGTCCTCAGTTCTGGAACGGACCTGCTAGAAGTAACCGGCGGCCTTCTTGTCGCCTGCCTGGTACGCCGGGCCCGCCTCGCGGACGGCCTTGGCGATGCCCTTCAGGGCCGTGTGGATCTGGCGGGTCTCGTGGTCCCACTTCTTGTGGGCCGCGTCCGCCGCCGTCTTGGCCTCACCCTCGAAGGTGGCGGAGACGCTGCGGATCTTGTTCTGAAGGTCTTCGAGAGTCTGGTCCAGACGCTGGGCCTGCTTCTCGATGGTTGTCGCCGCCTGGTCCAGCGAGGAATAGGTGACGAGCATGAGGCCGTCGTTCGCCTGTGCCATGAGTCCTCCAACTGCTTTCTGTGTCCGGTGTTCTGCTGTGGCGCGGAATGCCGACGTGCTTGTCAGTAGCTGGCGATGTTCGACTGCGCGGCCTTCGTCGCACCGGCGTCACCGGAGAACCCGGCGGTGACGTCGACGCCCTGCAGCGCGGCACGAACCTCGTCTTCGGTGTTACCGGCGGTGGTACGGGTGACCTGGATGGCTTCCTGGAAGTTGAGCAGGAGCTTCGCGATGCGCACCATGCCCTGGTTGATCTCGGCCTGCTTCACATCGAAGGCACCGGCGCCGATGCCCTTCCAGGCGCCCTCCAGGCTGTCGATGACCCCCTGGAGGTTCTGGAGCTGCCCCTTGACGTCCTCGAACTGCCGAGAGATCTCATCCTGGAAATCCTTGAGACTCTGATCGCCGACCTTCTGGACAGATGACATATCCCGGTCTTCCTTTCCCTGTTTCCACTGTGGGGTGATTCATGTTGGCCGGCCGCGATCAGGCGCTGCGGCGCCGGATGACGAAGAAGGCTGCGCCCGCGAGAACGACGACCACGGCGACTCCGCCGAGGATGAGACCCAGTGAGCTGTCGTCCTCGGCGTTCTTGCCGGAGCCTGTCACGACGGCGTCGCTGGTGGGCTGGTCCTTCGGGGGCTGTGACGAGGCTGGTGCAGACGGAGCAGCCGACGCGGGAGGGCCGCCTGTCTTCTCATTGGTCAGAGGGCTGACATCGGCCGGGCCGGGGTCGCCCTTGCCATCGAGAATGATCTGGCGCGGACGGATCAGTCCATGGCCGAGGTAGTTGCTACGGGTGCCCTTGGCCCAGTCCCGGGCGGCCGTGTCGATGAGCGCGTGGAGAACTTGATTCGCGGTCCAGTCGGGGTGGGCGGACCAGATGAGGGCTGCGGAGGCGGAGGCGATGGCGGTCGCCGGACTGGTTCCCCCGCTGTCGCAGTAGCTCCTGAACTTGGTATCGCACCAGGCAGGAATGTCATTCCCTGGTGCGGCGAGGTCGACGTTGTCTCCGTGCTGTGAGTATTCGGCCACCTTGCCCTTGCTGTCCGCCGAAGCGACGCCGACAACGTCGGGGTAAGCGGCGGGATACTCAGGCTTGTTGCCCTCCTCCGCGTTGTTGCCGGCAGAGGCAAAGAACAATTTCCCTTTGCTCTGAGCGTACTTCGCCGCAGCCCGCGTCTCCGGACTGGAGAACTCGCTCCCCATCGACATGCTGATGATCTGGGCATCGCTGTCTGCCGCGGCCCGAATAGCGTCCGAAGCGTCCTGCGCGTTCACCTTGTTCTTGTTCTGGAACTCGGTATCGGAGACCCTCATCGGAATGATCTTCGCTCCCGGAGCGAGACCGCGGAGACCACCGCCCTTGCCGGTACCCGCGATCAACTCGGCCATCGTCGTCCCATGGCCCTCGTAGTCGTCCGTCTCCTCGCCCTTGGCGCCCGTAGCATCAAGGCCCTTCAGCACCTGGCCCTTCAGCGAGGGAGTGGACGCGTTGACGCCGGTGTCGATGACAGCGACCTTGATGCCTTGGCCGGTGGTGACCTTCCACATCTCCTCGGCGCGCATCGCATCCAGGTACCACTGCTGCGGCTGCCCGGGCGCGGCCACCGCGACCGGAGCCGCGTTGGCCGTGCCCGCCGTCCAAACGCCAACCGCGGCCAGCGTGCACAGCATGCCCCGAGTGAAACGGGACCTGCCGTGCTTCCGCGTCTGGCGCATTCCTGCCGTCATCCTGGCTTCCGAACCTTCCCTGTGCGCCTACTCGATGACCGGCGGTACGGCACCACGCCGCCGAGCCGCCCACGTCTCTTCGTCTTCCGTCAGGTAGTCCGGTCGTGTCGAACCGGTGTCTTCGTCTTCCCTGTCACCGGACTGGTTCTGACGGGGTCGGCCTCCCGCAAGACCGGCGCCGCCGGCTGTGAAGCCTCCTGTACCCGGACGGGAGCCGCTGCCTCCGGTGCGCGGGGTGCCGACAACTCCGTTGGTGCTCGGAGTGCCCCTGCCCACAGGGCGCTGGGGCGTACCCGCGGGGTTGGCTCCGACGACGCCGGCCTGGCTCGGCCTCGCCGTGGAAGGACGGCCCGAGGCCGCGCCCTCGCCGCCGACGACCGTCCCCCGCGGAATGCGGGAGCCGGTTGTGCCACCGGTGGTCCGCTGGGGCGTGCCGCCAACGATCCCGTCCGCCCGGCCCGTACGAGAACCGGGTGCCGTACCCCTTCCCGCACGCCCGGCCATCGGCTGTCCGGCCATGCCCGCGCGGCCGGCCATGGGTGACTGTCCGGCGGTGCCTCCGGTGACGCCACCGGCGCGGCCGCCGACGGCGGATCCGGCGCCCATGGGTCCCGTCGATCGTCCGGCAGCTCCCGTGCCGCCCGCCGCTCCCGATCCACCGCCCACGACGCCGCCCCGGCCGGCCGCGCCGGCATGTCCGGCTGCGGGGAAGCCGCCGCCACCCGCTCCCGAGCGCCCCACCGCGCCGACACCTGGACCCCCACCTGCCTTGAAGACCCCCGGGGCCCGTCCGGCCGGTCCCGCGGTGTTGGGTACGGGATTTGTCATACCGCCCATCGGCGGCACCGGACCGCCCGGACCGGTGGACGTCGGCACGGTCGGTGCCGCATTCGGGGTCGTGGGAACGGAGGGAGGTGCCGCGACGCTGTCGATCTCCATCGAGGTGTTGCGATCCGGGGCGGTCGGGGCCGTACCGGTGATCTCCGTACGGGGCGCGTCAGCTGTCGAACGGGGATCCGAACGATGTTCAGAGACCGAGTGGGGCGCGCGTTCACCCGAAAGCGTGTTGCTCCTGGAGCGCTCGGCCGGGAGCTTCTCACGCCCGCCGAGCGGCGGAGGGACTTCAGCCTTCAAAATCCTGTCGAACCGCGGCGCTTCCTGCCCCGCCAGCGTCTCCTCCGACACCGCGTAGAACGACGCCAGCCGGGTCATCTGATTGATGGCCTCCTGGCGGTTCTTCTCCACCTTCACGGCCTCGTCGTATTCGGGATTTCCTTCGACGCGCTTCGGCGCCTCGATCGTGTTGACGTCCTGCTTCTTCACCCGGGTGTCACGCGGAGGCATCGCCTTGCGCACCGACGCCAGGCCCGTCCCGGCCACCGTGATCTGGGTGCCGGCGACATCGGCGAAGGAGCCCAGGGTCCGGGCGTGGTCGGCGAGGGCGCGGCCGAAGGAGCGGAACTCGTTGCCCGACTCGCCCTTCCACTCGACCTTGTCGACATAGTCCTGGAGCTCCTTGGCGGCGCTCCTGAGGGCGTCCCTCGCCTTCCACAGGGCGGTGCCCGCGTTCTCCAGGTCGGCCGGGTTGGAGTTCTCGACCAGGTCGATCATCGCGTTGAGCTCATGGGCCTCGAAGCTGGTCCGGGCGAAGGGGCCCGGGCCCGGGCTGCCGAAGAGGCCGCCCACGATCGAGGTGACCTTCTGGGTGAGGTCGGTCACGCCCAGCTGGGTCTGGACGCGCGCCAGGTCCTGCTCGCGCTGTGCCTCGGGGCTCAGTTCCTGGGGCTCGTTCTCAGTCATCCGTCACCACCCGGAGTCAACGGTCTTGTCGTCGGTGTTCTGCGGCGCGGGCTTGAGCGCCTTTCGCTCGCGCTCCTGCGCCGCCTCGCGCTCCTGGTCCAGACGGGCACGGATCTGGGCGAACCGCCAGCGCCTCTCCTCGTCCACGTTGTCGAGACCGACCTCCGCGGCGTGTACGGCGATGCTCAGGCACTCGATCTGGTCGCTCAGGGTGCGGGAGAGCGAGACGAGGGCCGCGTGCACGCGGTTGTACTGGCCGTACAGACCGTCCGCCTCCGCGAAGGGGGTGCTGGGCCCGCTCAGGGACGTACGGGAGACCGTCTGCGCGGCCACCTTCGTCCTTCCCGCCGCGCCGTTCTCGAAGTCCGCCAGCAGGGTGTTCACCCGCTGCTGGAACCGCTTCAGCGCACCGACGCCCTTCTCCAGGTCACTCGCGCCGTTCGAGGCTCCGACTCCACCACCCTCTGCATCGAGCACGATGCCCGTTCCTCCCCGTTTGCTCCGGCTGTACCACGTTGCGATCGTGCTGAATCGGCCATCATCAACTGGCCTTACACCACTCTAACCACTGGCTGTGACAGTCCCAAGTGTCTTATCCGCCACGCGACTTCGCTGGTACGACACCCTGAACGACGTCCCCGGACCCCTGTGCGGTTGCAACCGACACCTCAATCATGTCCTCATCATTCACACCTGTTGGCCACCGACCTTTTACGGGACCACAACACCCGCTCAGCTCCCGGTGATACGGCCGGACCGGCGCCTGGCGTCGCGCAGCGCCACCGCGCTGCCGGTGATCGCGGCGACCAGGACGCCGCCGCCGATGACGACGTAGGTCGCGAGCCGGGCGTCACGCTCCTCCGCGGTCTCGCCGAGGTTGAGTTCGGCGGGGGTGGGGGCCTCGGCCCGGGTGACGCCCTCGTCGGCGACGGGGCGTTCGATGGGCTTGTCGTCCTCCGTCAGGGCGCGTACGGGGTCGACGACGCCCCAGCCGACGAGACGGTCGTGGCCGGGGGTCGAGCGCTCGGCCGTCTGCTGGATCTGGGCCACGATCTGCCGCGGGCTCCAGTCCTTGTGCTTGGCCTTGACGAGGGCGGCGACCGCGGCGACGTAGGGGGCGGAGAAGCTGGTGCCGTTGTCGGCGCAGTGGCCGCCGCCGGGGACGGTGGTGACCATGTCGACGCCCGGGGCGGCGACACCGACGAAGTCGCCGGACTGGGAGAAGGCGGCGCGTTCGTTGTTGCGGTCCGAGGAGGCGACGGCGAGGACGCCCTCGTAGGAGGCGGGGTAGGTCTTCTTGACGTTCCCGCCGAGGCCGTCGTTGCCCGCCGAGGCGACGACCACGACGCCGCGTTCCAGGGCGGTGTCCACGGCCCGCTTCAGCGCGGGGGCGGGCTCGACCGCATTGGCGGTGTCCTGGGAGATGTTGATGACCCCCGCGCCCTTCGCGACGGCCGCGTCGATGGCCTTCGCGAGCGTGGCGGCGGTGCCGTTCCCCTCGGCGTCGTTCTGCTGGATGGGGATGATCGTCGCGTCCGGGGCGAGGCCGACGAAGCCGGTGCCCTCCGCGGGGCGGGCGGCGATGATGCCGGCGACCTTGGTGCCGTGGCCGACGACGTCGGTGGTGCCGTTCTCGGCGCCGCGTTCGAGCTTGTTGCCGTTGTCGTCCTTGAGGTTCTTCGGCAGCAGGTTCATTCCGCTCTTGACGTCCACAGCCTCCTTGAGCTGCGGATTCCGGATGTCGACCCCGGTGTCGATGACCGCGACCCTCACCCCCTTGCCGGTGGACTGCTTCCACAGTTCGTCCAGGAGTACGCGCTGGAGCGCCCACGGGCGGCCCTTGTACGGCTTCCCGGGGAAGGTGCACTGGGTCGTCTCCGCGGCGGCGGGGGCCGTCGGCGGGCCGATGAGGGCGATCGCCGTCGCCGCGGCCACCGCGAACGACCGCCGGACGGTACGCGCCCCGGCCCGCGAGGCGCCGGAGGTCCCGTCGGGGAACCTGCCGCCGGAACCCTTGCGCGGGAGGCGCGGGAGGCGCGGGAAATGTGGGAGGCGTGAGATGTACGTCGTCACCGGACCGCCC
Source organism: Streptomyces sp. NPDC004609 (assembly GCF_042873655.1). Taxonomy (NCBI): domain Bacteria; kingdom Bacillati; phylum Actinomycetota; class Actinomycetes; order Kitasatosporales; family Streptomycetaceae; genus Streptomyces; species Streptomyces sp. NPDC004609. Next base: position 27,175 of record NZ_JBIALS010000046.1, read on the forward strand.
TCACGAGCCCTGCGGCTGGTTCGCCGAACCGGTCGACAGCCGGGGCCCGGTCGGGAGGAAGGCGGACCAGGCGGCCGGGACGGGCAGCGGGTCGACGTCCTTGTAGCCGAGCCTGTTCTGCGCCTGCTGGGCCTCCTGCATCCGTTCCTGCTTGTCCTGCTCCGAACCGGAGGAGCCAATACCGGAGTCGTCCGTGGCACTGTCGCTGTTGGACTGCATCGCGTACCGCAGCCCGGTGTCGGTGACCAGGAACAGGAAGCCCGACCTCGTCGTGGAGCCCTTGAACTGGCGGAACAGCTGGCCGGAGCCGGGGGTGACATAGGCGCTGCTGGACCCGGTCGGCAGGACCGCGGGGAAGTCGGTGCCCGCCCAGGTGCTGAGCGTGGTGGCGCCGTTGTCCTCGTCCACCTCGCGCAGGACGTTGCACACCGTGTTGCGGCTTCCCTCCTCGGTACCGGCCGTGTTGACGGGCCTGGGGGCATCGGTGGGCCACTTCTTGTCCTGTCCGAACGCCTCTCCCGGCTGGAACGCGGCGGCGCTGACGGATGTCGCCCGTCCCGCCTGGCCGAGGTCGATCAGCTCCCGGCTGTTGAGCAGCAGCTTCGCCGTGAAGTCGGAGACGGGGGCCACCCGGCCCTTGAGGACCACGTACTGCTGGTTCCTCGTCGCGTCCGTGGCCGTGAGGATCATGCCGACCTTGTTCACCCCGGCCTCCAGGCTCCCGGGGACACCGGCGGGCTCGCCCGGCGTCCCGGTGATCGTGGGGAAGGTGATGCGGTCGCCCCTGTGGAGGGTGTCGAGCCAGGCGGCGGAGACCCGCTGGGCCACCCGGCCCTGGCCCACCAGCTGACGCAGCAGCAGTTCGTCGTTGTCCACGGGGTACGCGGTGCCGCCGGCGTCGACGATGTGGCGGACCTCGTCCGGGCCCTCCACGTACATCAGATCGCCGCCGCGCAGGCGGCTCGCGCCCTCGGTCTTCCCCTCGTCGCGCTCGGCGAACACGAAGGCCGCCTTCTGGATGGCCCGGCCGCCTTCGCCGGGCCGCTCGCAGACGGCCCACCGCTTGGCCTTCCCGGCCTCCTTGGCGGCGGGCAGCCGGTCGGGGGCGTAGGGAATTCCGAGAGTCGCGCCGTGCGGGATCTTCCCCTTGTCGAGGACGGACTCGTCGACGTTGATGACCTTTCCCTTGTCGGGATTCAGGAGAAGTTTCGCGGAGGACATGTTGAGAACCGGATGGAGCTGTTTTCTGCCATCCGTCTCCAGCACCACATAGCGCGTGGTGGATTTGCTGGCGATAATGACGTTCTCACCGGGCTTGTCCCAGCCCTTGGGAGCGACCGGCTTGAACATTCCCCAGGCGCCGAACCCCGCGAGAATCACCACACCGACGATCGCCCCGGGCACCACCGCGCGCAGCGGGCGAGGCGCGCCTTCCTCCGAACCGGTCGCGTTGGGCTGCAGGAACTGCGCGATCAGCCGTCGTTTCGCGAAGGTGTAGGCGTTGAGTTCGTCCCGACGTGATGCCATCTGTCCGCTGTCCCTCTCCCCGCTGGGCGGCCGGGCTCCCCTTGTTCACCGAATCGGCCTGCCGTCGTAACGGCCCCTACTATGCCTGCTGACGGTCTCTCCTTCCTGCTCAGGTAGGGTGATCGCCCGTCAACGCCCAGAGGAAATTGGTAAATACGGACACGAGGGGGCAAGCGGCGATGGGTACGGCGACACGCGCGCGAAATGGGCGGACTCCGGCGGGGGGCCGTAACACTTCCCCCGGACAGCGCGGCGGCGGACGGGCCGGTCGCTCCGGACGGGCCGGAAACACGCCGTCCGGACCGGCACCGGCCCCCGCGACGACCACCCTGCGGCCCCTGTCCCGCACCAGCCGTGTCGGCCCTTTCCCGCTGCGACAGCTCGCCCTGGTGGAGATCGCCCTCGCACTCGCCGCGGTGGGAGCCGTACTCGGCGGACTGTGGCTGGTTCCCACCGTCGCCGTCGCCGCCGTCCTGCTGCTGCTCGCGTTCATCCGGCGGCGCGGACACGCCATCCAGGACTGGCTGGCCACCGCGTTGTCCCTGCGTGCCCGCAGGAAGTCGGCGGGACCGCCGGCGGCCGGCACCGACCCCTCGCTCGCCCCGGTGGTGGAGGGCGTGTCCGGACTGCGCCCCTACCCCTGCGTCGACCGCAACCGGCGCACGGTCGGGATGCTCGGCGACGGAACGTTCCTGACCGCGGTGGTACGGATCGAGGCGAGCGGCGCCGCCCTGCGGCCGGCCTTCGGCGCCCGGGCGCTCCCGCTCTCCCTCCTCGGCGGCGCGCTGGAGGTCGACGACATCGTCCTGGAGTCGGTGCAGTTGGTGCAGCAGGTGCGTTCCGCGCCCGCGCCGCACCTGCCGCAGCAGTCGGTGGCGAGACTCTCGTACGCACCGCTCCAGGAACGGACCGGGGCCCCCGCGCTGCGGCTGACCTGGGTGGCGGTGAAGCTGAATCCCGAGCTGTGCCGGGAGGCCGTCGAGGCGCGGGGCGGCGGGATCGAGGGGGCACAGCGCTGTCTCGTCCGGGTCGCCGACCATGTGGCGAGCCGGGTCACCGGGGCCGGGTTCCAGGCCGTCGTACTCGATCAGCAGAACCTCAACTCCACGCTCGCGACGGCCGCCTGCGCCAGTCCCCGGCTGGCCGCCCGCGCGGGCCGGGCGGACTCGGCGCCGCAGCGGCGCACCAGCGAGACCGCGCGTGTGTGGCGGTGCGACGACCGCTGGCACACGACGTACGCGGTGGGCCGCTGGCCCGAGCTGGGGCGCGGGGCGGCTCCGCTGCCCAAGGTGGTCTCCCTGCTCACCTCGGCACCCGCGTACGCGACGACGTTCAGCCTCACCCTGCGGCGGGGCTCACACCAGGGAGCGATGTCCATGGCCGGTCATGTGCGGGTGACGGGCGGCTCCGACACCGAACTCATCGGTGTACGGCGGACCCTGGAGCTGGCCGCCCGTACCGCCAAGGTCGCTCTCGTACGCCTCGACCGCGAGCAGCTGCCCGGCGCGCTGGCGACGCTTCCCCTCGGCGGTGCCCGGTGATGCCCGGGGTGGGGGCCGCACGGCGGCTGCTGGGCCCGCGCCACGCGGGGCACACCCTGGCCGCGGCCGATCTGGGGGCGCTGTCCCTGCCGGTCGGCGACGACGGTGTCGTGATCGGTGACGACGCCGAGGGCCGCCCGCTGATGGTGGGCTTCCACCGGTCCACCCCGTACGACGTCCTGCTGATCGGCGGTCTGTGGACGGCGCAGGTCCTGGCGCTGCGCGCGGCCGGGACGGGCGCGCGCGTCGCGGTGGAGACCGGACGCGCCCCGGCGTGGACCGGGCTGGCGCAGGCGGCGGGCGCGGGTCTGGACTGCATCACGCTGCACGAGGTGGGGCGTGTCCCGCCGATGGGCGCGACGGTCGGCGGCCCGGTGGTGGTCGTACGGGACTGCGGGATGCGGCCGCCGCGCGGCCGGGTGGTCTCGGCGCCCTGGCAGTCGGTGCTGACGCTGCTGCCGTATCTGAGCCCGGTGGCGCCCCGGCTGCTGCGGGACGCCACCCTGGTCGGTGTCCAGCGGGTGTCGCCGCAGGAGGCGGAGCAGATCGGGCGGATCCTGGGCCTCTCCCCGGCGGAGAGCGGCGCGCTGCCGACGCTGGCGGACGGCGTCACGCTCTGGTGCGCCGGGCGGGAGCGCCACTGGGTGATGACCAGCGGTACGGACGCGGAGACGGGTCTGCTGGGCACGGCCCGCCGGATGGACTGACCGGCGCCGTTCGAGAGTGTCCAAACCCGTTCGTACGCTGGGATCTTCAGCGGATCCCCCGCCGGTCCGCGCCCCCGTTCGGCCTAAACTCCTCAGTGGCGTGGACCTGCCCGCTGGGGGTGTGTGTCCGCCGACCCGACCGTTCGACCGAAGGGGAGCTTGACTGATGGGGAGCGCACAGGAGAAGGACGAGCTGTACGCCCTCGACATCTCTGGCGTCGAGTGGCTCAGCGCGCCCGGCACGAGCGAGGACGAGGAGCGGGTCGAGATCGCGCATCTGCCGGGCGGCGGTGTCGCGATGCGGTCGTCCCTGGATCCCGACACGGTGCTGCGGTACACGGAGGCGGAGTGGCGGGCGTTCGTCCTCGGCGCGCGCGACGGGGAGTTCGACCTGCGCTGACCGTACGTCCGGCGGCGGGACCGATCCGTACGGCACCTCGGTACGGCGCGTCCGTGGTGCCTTTCCCGTGCGGGCGTGCCGTCGGCGCCCGCGCGGGGTGCGGTGGTCCGGTCGGCGGGTTCCCCGGACCGCCGTCCGCGAGGTGGTGCGGAGGCAGACCGAGACCGGATTGTTGGCCGGGGATGCCCGCCGGGCAGACCGGCACAATCCCCTCACGTTTGCCGGGTAGTTGTACCGGTTTGCCCCATCGGCTTCCTCACCTGGCGCCTCCCCCGGTTCACTTGGGGGCGGCACCCTGCGTACGGGACGGTAGCCGGGGCCCGTCGGCCCTGCCGGGCCGCCCTGGTTGACGATTAGGCTGGGACGGACAACGGCACAAGAACCTGCGGGGATGCCCGCCGCGTCCCCTGGGGGAGAGCCGGGCCGATCGGACGTCAGCGGTCGCCCCCACCCACGACGGCACAAGGGTGCTCGACCACACCAGGAGGCACAGTGAACAGCGATCGGGACGACATCCGCGGGGGTTGGGACCTTCCCGCCGACGAGTCCGACGCGGAGCCCGCAGAGATGACGGGTGAGTTCACCATCGACTACACCCCGCCGGCCTGGTACACGCAGAACGCGTCCGGGGACGCCTCCGGCGGGAGCGCGGGACGGACACCGCCGCCCCCGCCGCCGAACGGAGAGCCGGTGGCGGTGCCCGGGCTGCCGACGGGGAGCGGTTTCCAGCCGAACTGGACGCAGGGGCCGGACGCGCAGGGTGGGCCCGGTGCGCGGGGAGCCGGTGGTGAGGATCCGGGTACCGCGCCCGAGGACCCGGAGGCCGCCCGCGCCCCGGAGTCCCGGGGTCCCGGGGCTCCAGGTCCGGAGTCCCGGGGGGTCGCGCCCGCCGACCCGCCTCCGGCCGTCCCCACCACCGGGCCCGAGGCGGCGCCTCCCGCCGAGCCCGTGTCGGAGCCGTTCGGCGGCGGCCGGCTGGAGAGCGGCGCGACCATGCGCTTCTCCCCCGTCGCCCTGAAGCGTGAGATCGAGGAGCGGGACGCCTCGGCCGCCCGCGCCGCAGAGGAGGCCGCGAAGGCGGAGGAGGCCGGGGACACGGCCGCCGCCGGAGACGACGGCGGGGACGAGTCCTCGGCGGACGCCGGGAACCCGTCCGGTGAGCCCGCGCCCACGCCCCTTGGCGCGGAGCCGGAGGCCGGGACGGCCGAACCGTCCCGGGACGCCGAGGCCCCCGGGGATGCCGAGCACGAGGGCGCCGGTGAGCCCGGCGCCACGGCTGGCCCCGCACCCGAAGAGGGAAGCGCCCCGGCGGACACCGATACGGCCGTAACGGCCGATACGCCGGAGCACACGGACACATCGACGGCCCACGAACCCCCGGACCCGGCCGGGACGCCCGCGGACTCGGTGCCCCGGACGGCGCCTCCCGCCCCCGACGAGCCGCAGGACGCGGTCCCCGGACCGGCGCAGAGCTGGTCCCCCGCACCGCCCGCACCCGATGCCGGACTCCCGCCCCTGCCCCCCGCCTTCCAGCCCGCCGCGCCCGCGTCCGCGCCGCAGTGGCCGGTGTCGCCGCAGACGGCCGAGCAGTCGGCCCCTCCGCCACCGGCCCCCGCAACCGCACCGGGCGGACCGCAGCCGGCGCCCGCCGCCGCGCAGCCGGGGTACGGCTTCCCGCACCAGACCGCGCCCGGGCCGCAGGGGCATTCGCCCGACGGAGCGCCCCAGCCGGGTTACCGGTTCCCGCAGCCGCAGTCCCCGCACGGGCAGCCCGCGCCCCAGGGGGGTTACGGCTTCCCGCACCAGGGGCAGCCCGTTCCGCCGCAGCAGCCCCAGCCGGGCGTGCCTCCGGCCGCGCCCCTGCCCCCGCAGTCACAGGTACCGGCACCTCAGCACCCTCAAGCACCACATCAGGCACAGAGCGCACCACAAGCACCGCAGGCACCGCAGGGGCAGAGCCCGTCCGCGCCCGCCGCCACGGGCCCCCAGACTCCGCAGCCCGGCTATGGATTCCCGCAGCCCCAGCACGGGCAGCCGGGTCAGCACGGGCAGCCCGCTCCGGCCCAGGCGCCGCAGCCCGGTCACGGCTTCCCCCAGCACCAGCCCCACCCCCAGCAGCAGCCGCAGGCACAACCGCAGCACCAGCCCCGCCCGCAGGCCCAGCACGGCGCCCATCCGCCCGTACCGCAGACGCCCACGTCCGCGCCCACCCCGCCCGCCCAGCAGGCGAGCGGGCAGCAGCAGCCCGCGGCGCCGCCCGCCGACCCCCGGGCGGGCAACGCCTGGCCGACGCCGGTGAGGCACGATCAGCGCGAGCGCTCCGTGCCGGGCGCCCCGCTCGGGTACACCGCGGCGGTGGAGCTGTCCTCCGACCGGCTGCTGCGCAACAACAAGCAGAAGCCCAAGTCCAGCCGCACCCCCTCCGGCGCGTCCCGCTTCAAGCTCGGCGGCAAGAAGGAGGAGGCCGAGCGGCTGCGCAAGCTGGAGCTGATCCGTACACCGGTGCTGTCCTGCTACCGGATCGCAGTCATCAGCCTCAAGGGCGGTGTCGGCAAGACGACCACGACCACCGCGCTGGGCTCGACCCTGGCGACCGAGCGCCAGGACAAGATCCTGGCGATCGACGCCAACCCGGACGCCGGCACGCTCGGCCGCCGGGTGCGGCGCGAGACCGGCGCCACCATCCGGGACCTGGTGCAGGCCATCCCGTATCTCAACTCCTACATGGACATCCGCCGGTTCACCTCGCAGGCGCCCTCCGGTCTGGAGATCATCGCCAACGACGTGGACCCGGCCGTGTCGACGGCGTTCAACGACGAGGACTACCGCCGGGCGATCGATGTCCTGGGCCGGCAGTATCCGATCATCCTCACCGACTCCGGCACCGGGCTGCTCTACAGTGCGATGCGCGGGGTGCTGGATCTGGCCGATCAGCTGATCATCATCTCGACTCCGTCCGTGGACGGCGCGAGCAGCGCGTCGACCACGCTCGACTGGCTGTCGGCGCACGGGTACGCGGAGCTGGTGCAGCGTTCCGTCACGGTCATCTCGGGAGTGCGCGAGACCGGCAAGATGATCAAGGTGGACGACATCGTGGCGCATTTCCAGACGCGCTGCCGCGGAGTCGTCGTGGTGCCGTTCGACGAGCATCTGGCGGCCGGTGCCGAGGTCGATCTGGACATGATGCGGCCGAAGACGCGTGAGGCGTACTTCCATCTGTCCGCGATGATCGCCGAGGACTTCGTGCGCGCACAGCAGCAGCAGGGGCTGTGGATCGCGGACGGCAACCCTCCGCCGACCATGGCCCCGCCGATGCCGGGGCAGCAGACCCCCGGCGGGGGTCAGCCGATCCCTGGTCAGCACGGCCAGCACACCCAGTTCGGCAGGCACGGCCAAGGACAGCAGGCGCCAGGACCTCAGATCCCCGGGCAGCCCGGCCCCGGCGGCCAGGCTCCCTCCGGCTACCCCCCGCCACCCGGACAGCCCGCACCCGGCCAGCAGCCGCCGGGGCAGCCCGCGCCCGGGTACCAGGGACAGCCCGGACCGGCCGGGCAGCCCGCGCCGGGGCAGCCGTACGGAGGTCCCCAGCCCCCTCAGCAGGGCCCCGGGCAGCAGGTACCCGGAGGTCCCCAGCCTCCCCAGCAGCCCTACCAGCCCCAGGGGCAGCCGCCGGCCCCGCCGCACGGCTGGTCCCAGCAGCCTCATGGGCAGGCCCAGCAGCCTCCGCCTCCGGCCGGGGCGCCGCAGCAGCCGGGGGCTCCGCAGCCCGGTCATCACGGCCGGTCGGGTGATCCCGGTCAACCCGACGCGCAGGGACCGGTACCGCCCGGCGGATGGCCGCAGCAGCAGCCTCCGCAGGCACCGCCAGCCTCTCAACAGTAGGGCATCAGAGGTCTGTACCAATGAGGGCCCGCATCGTCTCCACGATGCGGGCCCTTGTCGTATTCCCGCAGACCAGAAGGGGTTTCGCGCGCCGTTGACGGGACTGGACCACCGCTGGTACAACCCGCATCACCAGAAGGCCGCCACCCATCAGCCCGCCCGCTTCCCCACAAGCGCCGACGCGAGGTCACCGTCCTGTGGTCACAGAGGTCCCGTCCGCCGCCCACGCCCAGTCGGCCACCGCCCTCCCGCCCCGGGGCCCCCGGGCCCGGTTCCGCTCCCCGGCCCGGAGACGGGCCCGGCTCCTGCCGGCCCTGTGCGCCACCGCCTCGCTGCTCGCCCTGCCCCCGCAGCAGGCCGCCCACGCGAAGGAGGGCGGCGAGGGCCGGAAGGTCCTCACGATCGCCGTGTCGCAGAGTGTGGACTCGCTGAGTCCGTTCCTGGCGCAGCGCCTCGTCTCCACCACCGTGCACCGTCTGGCCTACGAGAATCTGACGAACTACGACGTCAAGGACGGACGTGCGATCCCCGGGCTCGCCACCGCGTGGACGTCGTCGCCGGACAAGCTGACCTGGACGTACACCATCCGTGAGAACTCCACCTGGTCCGACGGCCGGCCGGTGACGGCGGCCGACGCCGCCTGGACGTTCAACAAGATGATGACGGACGAGAAGGCCGCGACCGCCAACGGCAGCTTCACCGCCAACTTCAGGAAGGTCACCGCGCCGGATCCGCGGACCCTGGTCATCGACCTGAAGAAGCCTCAGGCCACGATGACCGCGCTCGATGTGCCGATAGTGCCCCGGCACCTGTGGGAGAAGGTCGGCGACTTCTCCACCTTCAACAACGACAAGCGGTTCCCCGTCGTCGGCAACGGTCCGTACGTCATCACCGATTTCAGGGTCGACCAGTACGTCAGACTCCGGCCGAACAAGAGCTTCTGGCGCGGTGCGCCCCGGTTCGACGAGCTGGTGCTCAAGTACTACAAGGACGGTGACGCGGCGGTCGCCGCGCTGCGCAAGGGCGAGGTCTCCTTCGTCCAGGGGCTGACCCCGGCTCAGGCGTCCTCCCTGAAGAGCGCCGAGAACATCAAGGTGAACGACGCTCCCGGCCGCCGTTTCTTCGCCCTCGCCGTCAATCCGGGCGCCAGGTCGAAGGACGGCAGGACCTTCGGCAGCGGTCACAAGGCCCTGCTCGACCCGGCCGTGCGCAAGGCGCTCTTCCACGCCACCGACCGCCGGACCATCGTCGAGAAGGTCTTCCGAGGCCACGCCGCCGAGGGCGAGGGCTATATCCCGCCGCGCTACTCCTCGTACTTCTGGAAGCCCGGCGACGGCCGGCGGATCGCCTACGACCCGGCCCGGGCGGCGGCGCTGCTGGACCGGGCCGGGTACCGGAAGAACGGTTCCGGCAAACGCGTCGGCAAGGACGGCAGGCCGCTGGACTTCCGGATCCTGTGCCATGCCACCGACCCGAACGACAAGGCGGTCGGCACGTACCTCCAGGAGTGGTGGGGCAGGCTCGGCGTCGGGCTGACGATCGACTGCCTCGACAATGTCTCCGACCCCTGGCTCAAGGGCGACTACGACCTCGCCTTCGACGGCTGGTCCGTCAACCCCGACCCCGACTTCGTCCTCTCCATCCACACCTGCGCCGCCCTGCCCGCGACCCCCAGGGACACGGGCTCGACCGACAACTTCATCTGCGACAGGCGCTTCGACGAGCTGTACACCCGCCAGTCCGCCGAGTACGACCCGGCGAAGCGGGCCGAACTGGTGAAACAGATGCAGGCCCGGCTGTACGACACGGGCTTCATGAATGTCCTCGCGTATCCGAACGCGGTCGAGGCGTACCGTACCGACCAGATCGAGTCGATCACGACGATGCCCGAGGCCGCGGGCAACATCTGGGGCCAGGACGGGTACTGGAGCTGGTGGTCGGCCGTGCCCGCCGCCGGTGACGGCGGCTCCGGCGGCGGCTCCGCCACCGGGGTCGCGATCGGCGCGGGCGCGGCCGTGGTGCTCGCCGCCGCGCTCGGGGTGTTCGCCGTGATGCGCCGCCGTTCGACCGCGGAAGACCGTGAGTAGCCGATGACGTCGATGACCACGACCACGGGCACGAGTGCCGTGGCGGCGGTGGAGCGGAGCCGGGGAGTCGGCGCCCGCGCCTACCTCGCGTACACGGCGGCCAAGCTGGGCGGGGCGGTGATCTCCCTGCTTGCCGTGCTCGTCACCAGCTTCTTCCTCTTCCGGATCATCCCCGGTGATCCGGTGAAGGCGATGACGCACGGGATGCCGACATCGGCCGGGCAGCTGGCGGCCCTGCGCCGGCAGTTCGGTCTCGACCAGCCGCTGTGGCAGCAGTTCACGGACTACTGCGCCAAGGCGCTGACCGGTGATCTGGGCATCTCGTACCAGTTCCACGCGCCGGTCGGCGAGCTGATCGCCCAGAAGGTGCCCGCGACCCTGCTGCTGACCGGGGTCGCCGTGGTGATCTACTCGGCGCTCGGGCTCTGGCTGGGTACCCGCTCCGCCTGGCGGCACGGCGGCCTCGGCGACCGGCTCAACACGGGTGTCGCCCTCACGCTGTGGTCGGTGCCGTCGTTCTGGCTGGGCCTGCTGCTGATCATCACCTTCTCGGTGGGGGCCGGGCCGGTCCCCGGGCTCTTCCCGACCGGGGGCATGGAGTCGGGCGGGGAAACCGGTTTCGCGTACGTCGCCGATGTGGCGCACCACATGGTGCTGCCGGTCCTCACCCTGGTCGCGGTCGGGTACGCACAGACGCTGCTGGTGATGCGGTCGTCGCTGCTCGACGAGATGGGCGGGGATTATCTGACGACCGCGCGGGCCAAGGGGCTGCGGGACGCGGCCGTACGGCGCCGCCATGCCGTGCCCAACGCCCTGCTGCCGACCGTGACGATGGTCTTCATCAATCTGGGCCATGTGGCGGCCGGTTCGATCCTGGTGGAGACGGTGTTCTCCTGGCCGGGACTCGGCGGGCTGTTCTACCAGGCGCTGAGCGTGCCCGATCTGCCGCTGGTGCAGGGGCTGTTCGTGGTCTTCGCCGGGGCGATGATCCTGATGAATCTGCTCGCCGATCTGCTCTATCCGCTCCTCGATCCCCGGGTGGGCCGATGACGACCTCTCTCGCCCGGGCCCGCCGCCGTGAGTCGGCGGCCCGGTTCTGGCGTTCGTACCGTACGCACCGGGCGGGGCTCTTCGGTCTCGGAGCCCTCGCGCTGATCGCCCTGGTGGCGCTGGCGGCGCCGCTGCTGGCCGGGGACGACGTCCAGAGCGTGACCGAGGCGCCGGGCGGGCCCCTGGAGTCGCCGAGCGGGGAGTTCCCGCTGGGCACGGACCAGTTCGGGCGCTCCCTGCTCGGGCTGCTGGTGTGGGGTGCGCGGATCTCACTGACCGTGGGTCTGCTGGCGGCGGGGCTGTCGGTGGCCATCGGTACGCTCGTGGGGATCGTCGCCGGGCACTACGGGGGCTGGTTCTCGACCGTGCTGATGCGGGTCACCGACTGGTTTCTGGTGATGCCGACGCTGGTGCTGGCGATCGTGCTGGCGACGGTGATGTCCCGGAGCGTGTGGACGGTGGTCATCGCGATCGGGGTGACCAGCTGGCCGACGACGGCCCGGCTGGTGCGGGCGCAGACGATCGCGGTCGAGTCCCGGCCGTACATCGAGCGCGCGAAGGCGCTCGGCGGCGGCCACGGGCACATCATGAACCGCCATGTGCTGCCGAATGTGATGCCGCTGGTGCTCGCGCAGACCACCCTCGGGATCTCGACGGCGATCCTCACCGAGGCGACGCTCGCCTTTCTGGGGCTGGGCGATCCGTCGGTGGTGTCCTGGGGCGGGATGCTCCAGGACGCGCGGCAGGCGGGTGCGGTGTCCTCGGGCCACTGGTGGTATCTCGCGCCGCCCGGGATCGCGATCGCGCTGGTGGCACTCGCGTTCACCCTGTGCGGGCGGGCGATCGAGACGGTGCTCAATCCGAAGCTGGGGGTCCGCCCGTGACGCTGGACGTGCGGGATCTGCGGGTGGCCTACGGCTCCGGGGCGCGGGCGGTCCCCGCCGTCCGGGGCGTCGATCTGACGGTGGCCGCCGGGCAGAAGGTGGGTATCGCAGGGGAGTCGGGCTGCGGCAAGTCGACCCTCGCGCTGGCACTGCTGCGGCTGCTGCCCGCGTCCGCCTCGCTCAGCGGGCGGATCCTCCTCGACGGCGAGGATGTGCTCACCATGCGGTGGGGCAGACTGCGGGCGGTGCGCTGGGCGGGCGCGTCCATCGTGTTCCAGGGCGCGATGCACTCGCTCAACGCGGTGCGGCGGATCGGCGACCAGATCGCCGAACCGGTCCTGCTGCATCACCGGGTCACCCCCGCCGAGGCGGGCCGACGCGTCGCCTCGCTGCTGCAGCAGGTGGGCCTGCCGGCCGCCCGCGCGGACGCGTACCCGCATGAGCTGTCCGGCGGGCAGCGCCAGCGGGTGATGATCGCGATGGCGCTGGCCTGCGATCCCCGGCTGATCATCGCCGACGAGCCGACCACCGCGCTCGATGTGATGATCCAGGCGCAGATCCTGCGGCTGATCGAACAGCTCGTCGCGGAGCAGGACATCAGCCTGCTGATGATCAGCCACGACCTGGCGGTGCTCGCGGACACCTGCGACCGGCTGGCGGTGATGTACGCGGGCCGGGTGGTCGAGGAGGGCCCGGCGCGCGAGGTGTTCTCGGCCGCGCGCCACCCCTACGGACGGGCCCTGTCCGCCGCGTTCCCCCGGGTCGGCGATGTGTCGTCCCGCCGTGCGCCCCGGGGCCTGCCGGGCGATCCGCCCGATCCGTCGGCCCTGCCGGGCGGCTGTACGTTCCATCCGCGCTGCCCTGTGGCTCTGGAGGCGTGCGCGGAGGAGCCGCAGGAACTGGCGGGTGCGGCCGGTGCGCACCGGGCCGCGTGCGTCCATGCAAACGGTTCCGTGTCCGCGAGTGCCGGGAGGCGGCCCCGATGACGGCTCTGTTGTCGGCCACCGGTCTGCGGGTCACCTTCCCCGGGCGGCGCGGGTCGTCCGTGCGCGCCGTGGACGGGGTGGACCTGGACATCGGCGCGGGGGAGATCGTGGCCCTGGTCGGTGAGTCGGGCTGCGGCAAGACGACGCTGGCGCGGGCCCTGCTCGGGCTGGTGGCGCCGGAGTCCGGGCAGGTCGTGTTCGGGGGCCGGCCGCTGGAGTACACCTCCCGGGCCCTGACGGCGTACCGCGGACGGGTCCAGCTGGTGCTGCAGGACCCGAGCGGTTCGCTCAATCCGCGGCACACGGTGTACGACGCGGTGGCGGAGGGCCCCCGGATCCACCGCCTCCCCGGCGACGAGCGCGCGATGGTCTCCCGGGCCCTCGCCCGGGCGGGGCTGCGCCCTCCGGAGCGTTTCTTCCTCCGCTATCCGCATGAGCTGTCGGGCGGTCAGCGGCAGCGGGTCGTCATCGCGGGGGCGCTGGCCCTGGAGCCCGAACTCATCGTCGCGGACGAGCCGGTGGCCTCTCTGGACGCGTCCGTACGCGGTGAGATCCTCGCGCTCGTGCTGCGGCTGCGCGACGAGCTGGGGCTGTCCGCGCTGGTGGTCACGCACGATCTGGGGCTCGCCTGGAACATCGCGGACCGGGTCGCCGTCATGTATCTGGGGCGGATCGTGGAGTGCGGCCCGGTGGAGTCGGTGCTGACGGCGCCCCGGCACCCGTACACCCGGGCCCTGCTGTCCGTGCTCCCCGAGTCGGACGTGCCGCCGGTCGTCCTCTCGGGCGAGCCCCCGGACCCCTCCCGCATCCCCGGCGGCTGCCGCTTCCACGAGCGGTGCCAGGCGCTCGCGTCGGGCGAGGCGGAACGGGCGGGCGTCGCGGACAGCTGCCGCGGCCGGACGATGGAGGTGCTGACCGGAGCGGGGGTGGCGTGCCATCTGGCCACCGGCACCGGGATCGGCTGAGTCCGCAGCCGTCCGGTGTCCCGCGGTCCTGACGGCCGGCTGATACGGGCGGCTCTCCCCGGGCCGCCGGGGTTCCGGCCCCGGGGAGGCGGGTCCCGCGCGTCGGGCGGTCGGGGGCCGGACGGGGGCTGCGGGCGGAGGCGAGGGCCGGAGGGCGGGCGGGATCGGGACGGGCCGCCCCTACGGTCCCAGGGTGCCGGGGCCCGTCGGAGGCTGTGCGGCCGTGAGTTCGTAGCCCGCCTCCTCGACCGCCGCACGTACCTCGTCGAGATCGAGGGGGCCTTCGCCGGTCACCGTGACGGTGCCGGCCCCGACGTCCACGGACACGGCGGTGACCCCGGGGACGCGTTCCACTTCCGCGGTGACGAAGCCCGCGCAGTGTCCACAGGCCATGCCGGTCACGAGGTAGGTGCTCACGGTGCCGGGGCTCTCGGTCATGACGGCTCCTCGTCCCCGCCGGGCGCGCCCGGCGCGGCGTCCTTCGGGCCCGGAGCGGACACGGTACGGGTGAGCATGTGCGACCGGCGCATCCGCCCGTCGGGGGCGAACCGCCCGAAGAAGCAGACCTCGATGGTGAGGTCCGTCCCGCGGTTGCGCACATGCAGGGTGTACCGGGCGGCGAGCCGGTCCCCGGAAAGCTGCGCCTCGTGCACCTCCATCCGGCTGGTGGGCCGGTTCCTGCGCACCGGGCGGGTATGGGCGATCAGCTTGTCCCGGTCCATCACATGGCCGTCGGCGACCTGGATGATGTCCGGGGTGTGGTAGCGGTCGACGATCACCGCCGGGTCCTCCTCGTCGCGCAGGAGGTCCGCGGTGAAATCGGTGAAGAAGTCGGCGATGAACTGCTTCGGATCGGTGTCGCTGAGGGCGCTCATAGTGCTCCTGCCGGGCTCCGGGCCGGTGCGGCGGCGGGGGCACGCACGGCGCTGCCCGGAGTCGGCCGCCGCGCCCCCCCTACGATCTCTTACACGGTGTAAGATATGCACGACTCGATAATTTTTACAAGGTGTAAGAGATGATGCCGTCCGGGGGCCGGAACCGCCGTGCCGACGCACGGCGCGGCAGAGCGGCGGTCCTGGACGCGGCGGTCCGGCTACCGGACACGGCAGGGGGCACGGCGGGAGGCCCGTACGAGCCGCTCCGGGTGCTCGGCGCCACCGGGACCGCCACGGCGAAGGGCGGGGAGAAGGATACGGCGAAGGACTCGGCGACCCCCACGAGGGCGACGGACCCGACCGCCACCGGGACCACGGGCGGGACCCGCCTCGGCGGACGGCCGCTCCGGCGGCAGCTACCCGGCAGCCGTCAGCTCCCGGCACTTCTTGACGTCCTCGGCCATCTGCGCCAGCAGGTCGTCCACCGTGTCGAACCTCTTCATGCCGCGCAGGTACGACAGGAAGTCCACCGCCACGTGCAGCCCGTACAGATCGAGGTCCACCCGGTCGATCGCATAGGCCTCGACCGTGCGCTCCGTGGCGTCGAACTGGACATTCGTACCGACGGAGATGGCCGCGGGCATACGTTCCCCGTCGGCGGTGAGCCAGCCCGCGTAGACACCGTCCGCGGGCACGGCCGTATGGGGCAGGGTCTCGACGTTCGCGGTGGGAAAGCCCAGTTCCCGGCCCCGCTGGGCGCCGCGCACGACCACGCCCTCCACCCGGTGGGGGCGGCCGAGGATCTCATGGGCGCCCTCGACGTCACCGGAGGCGATCAGCCGGCGGGTGAGGGTGGAGGAGAACGGCTCACCGCCGCCCGCCTCGCCGGTGACGTACAGCTCGATGACCTCGACCCGGTAGTCGTAGGTCGCGCCCAGCTCCGCCAGGAAGGCGACATCGCCGGCGGCCCGGTGGCCGAAGCGGAAGTTCGGGCCCTCCACCACCAGGGCGGCGTGCAGTTTGTCGACCAGCACCTTGACGATGAAATCGGCGGGTGAGAGCTGCGAGAACTCCGCGGTGAAAGGGAGGATGAGCAGCGCGTCCACGCCCAGCTCGGCCATCAGCTCGGCACGCCGGTGGTGCGGGGCCAGCAGGGGCGGGTGGCTGCCGGGGCGGACGACCTCGCTCGGGTGGGGGTCGAAGGTGACGACCACGGAGGGCACGGACAGTTCCCGGGCCCGCTCGACCGCACGCCCGATGATCAGCTGGTGCCCGCGGTGGACCCCGTCGTAGGAGCCGATGGTGACGACGCTGCGCCCCCAGCCCTCTGGGATGTCCTCCAAGCCACGCCAGCGTTGCACTGTGACCGCTCCTCGCCCGAACCTCGGATACCGAAAAAGACTGCTCTTTTGCAGCTCTAAGAGTGCCATGCCCGCGACGGTGGGTTCGCATCGGCCTCAGCGCGTCCGCATATCGAACGCGCCCCCTTGTGCTCCCCCTGTTCACTCCGCGCGCCCGCCCATTGGGGTGAATCACCGGGGCGGGATGGATAGACCTCCCCCGGAGGGGGATCGTGGAACGGGCAGTGCACCTGCCCGTTCCACGGTAGAAACCGGCCCGGGAAGCCACCCGATCCGCACCCGACGACGGCGACGGGGTCCGCCGGCACCGGCGGGGACCCTGCGCAGCCGCGGCGACGGCGCGGACCGGGCACCCGGGGTGCGGACCGGACCCCTCAGACGAAGACGGCGAGGCTCTTGGCCCGGCCCTTCTGCTCCTCCACCAGTGCCAGGAAGCGTCCGCCGGGGCCGAAGACCGCGACCGGCGACCGGTCGTACGGCGGCATGTCCAGCCGTACGCCGTTGGCCAGCAGCCGGGCCCGCTTCTCGTCCACCTCCCAGCGCGGGAACGCCGCGGCGGCGGCCTCCGCGATGGGCATGACGGTCAGCTCCTCCTGGTGCTGGTCGAGCGTCCGGGCCGCGTCCAGGCCGTAGGGACCCACCCGGGTCCGCCGCAGCGCGGTGAGATGCCCGCCGACACCGAGCCCGGCGCCCAGATCACGGGCCAGGGCGCGGATGTACGTACCGGAGGAGCAGACCACCGAGACGATCAGGTCCACCACGGCCGTGCCGTCGTCGGCGACGGCCTCCCGGACGTCGTAGACCCGGAAGGAGGAGACGGTCACCGGCCGGGCCGGAATCTCGAAGTCCTCGCCGCCGCGCACCCGTGCGTACGAGCGTTTGCCGTCGATCTTGATGGCGCTGACCTTGGACGGCACCTGCATGATGTCGCCGGTCAGGGCGGCCACGCCCCCGTCGATGCCTTCGCGGGTGACGCCCGAGGCATCGGCGGAGGCCGTGATCTCGCCCTCGGCGTCGTCCGTGACGGTGGTCTGCCCGAGCCGGATCGTGCCGAGGTACTCCTTCTCCGTCAGCGCGAGATGACCGAGGAGCTTGGTGGCCCGCTCGACGCCGAGGACCAGGACGCCCGTGGCCATGGGGTCGAGCGTGCCCGCGTGGCCGACGCGGCGGGTCCTCGCGATACCGCGCATCTTGGCGACGACGTCGTGCGAAGTGAAGCCGGACGGCTTGTCGACGATGACAAGGCCGTCCGGCGTGACTGCTTTCGATGTCATGCGGAGGTGTCGTCCTCGTCCTCCGGCTTGCGGTACGGGTCCGCCTCACCGGCGTAAGCGGCGCCCGAGGACGCCTCCCGCACCTTGGCGTCCGAGGCCCGTGCCCGGTCCAGCAGGGATTCGATCGTCTTGGCGTTCTCCGGGAGGGCGTCCGCCACGAACGTCAGGGTGGGGGTGAACTTGGTACCCGCCGCCGCGCCGACCGCGCTGCGGAGCACGCCCTTGGCGCTCTGGAGCCCGGCCGCGGCGCTCGCCCGGTCCTCGTCGTCGCCGTAGACCGTGTAGAAGACCGTGGCCTCCCGCAGATCGCCGGTGACCCGGGTGTCGGTGATGGTCACGTGCGTGCCGAGCCGCGGGTCCTTGATACCGCGCTGTAGCTTCTCGGCGACCACTTCCCGGATGAGGTCCGCCAGTTTCTTCGCCCGCGCGTTGTCGGCCACTGGTCCTTCTCCTTCTTACCTGCTTGCCTTGCCATCAGTCTTCGTCGCTGTGGAGCCTGCGTCGAACCGACAGCAGTTCCACTTCCGGCCGGCCGGCGACGAAGCGCTCGCACCGGTCCAGTACATCGGTGACGTGCCCGGTGTCCCCGGACACCACCGCGAGCCCGATCTCGGTCCTGCGATAGAGGTCCTGCGCCCCGGTCTCCGCCACGCTCACCACGAATTTCCGCTGGAGTTCGGCGATGATCGGGCGGACCACGGAACGCTTCTCCTTCAGCGACCGTACGTCGCCGAGAAGCAGATCGAAGGACAGAGTCCCCACATACATGGATGTATCCGGATGTCCCGCCGGTTCGGGTTCAGGGGCACCTGCCGGTGACTGGCAGGGACACCCAGAACCGTACACGCAGCGGCCGGGGCCGATCGACGGAAATATCTCCGCCGACCGGCCCCGGCCCTTGCCCGGTCAGCCGCGCGGCTTCTCGCGCATCTCGTAGGTGGCGATGACGTCGTCGATCTTGATGTCGTTGAAGTTTCCGAGGTTGATACCGCCCTCGAAGCCTTCGCGGATCTCGGTGACGTCGTCCTTGAAGCGGCGCAGACCCTCGATGTTGAGGTTCTCCGCGATGACCTTGCCGTCGCGCAGGAGGCGGGCCTTCGTGTTCCGCTTGACCTCGCCGGAGCGGATGAGCACACCGGCGATGTTGCCCAGCTTGGACGAGCGGAAGACCTCGCGGATCTCCGCCGTGCCCAGCTCGACCTCTTCGTACTCCGGCTTGAGCATGCCCTTGAGGGCCGCCTCGATCTCCTCGATGGCCTGGTAGATCACCGAGTAGTACCGGACGTCGACGCCCTCGCGCTCCGCCATCTGCGAGGCACGGCCGGCCGCGCGGACGTTGAAGCCGATGACGATGGCGTCGGAGCCCATGGCCAGGTCGATGTCCGACTCGGTGACCGCACCCACACCGCGGTGCAGCACGCGGATGTCGACCTCTTCGCCGACATCGAGCTGGAGCAGCGACGATTCGAGCGCTTCGACCGAACCGGACGCGTCGCCCTTGATAATGAGGTTGAGCTGCTGGATCTCGCCGGCCTTGAGCACCTTGTCCAGGTCCTCCAGCGACACCCTGCGCACCCGCTTGGCGAACGCGGCGTTGCGCTCGCGGGCGGCACGCTTCTCGGCGATCTGACGAGCCGTACGGTCCTCGTCGACCACCAGGAAGTTGTCGCCCGCACCCGGGACATTGGTGAGACCGAGGACGAGGACCGGGGTCGAGGGACCCGCCTCTTCCACGTTCTCGCCCTTGTCGTCGAGCATGGCCCGGACCCGGCCGTACGCGTCACCGGCGACCATCGTGTCACCGACGCGCAGCGTGCCGCGCTGGACGAGGACGGTCGCGACGGCGCCGCGGCCGCGGTCGAGGTGGGCCTCGATCGCGATGCCCTGCGCGTCCTGCTCCGGGTTGGCCCGCAGGTCGAGCGAGGCGTCGGCGGTGAGGACGACGGCCTCCAGCAGGGAGTCGATGTTCAGCCCCTGCTTGGCGGAGATGTCGACGAACATGGTGTCGCCGCCGTACTCCTCAGCCACCAGACCGAACTCGGTGAGCTGTCCGCGCACCTTCGTCGGGTCCGCGCCCTCGACGTCGATCTTGTTGACCGCAACCACGATCGGCACATCGGCCGCCTTGGCGTGGTTCAGCGCCTCGATCGTCTGGGGCATCACACCGTCGTTGGCCGCCACCACGAGGATCGCGATGTCGGTCGACTTCGCACCACGGGCACGCATGGCGGTGAACGCCTCGTGACCCGGGGTGTCGATGAAGGTGATGCGGCGCTCTTCGTCGTTGACCTCGGTCGCGACCTGGTAGGCACCGATGTGCTGGGTGATGCCACCGGCCTCGCCCGCGACGACGTTCGTCTTGCGGATGGCGTCGAGCAGGCGGGTCTTTCCGTGGTCGACGTGACCCATGACGGTCACGACCGGCGGACGGGAGACCAGGGCCTCGTCGCCGCCCTCGTCCTCGCCGAACTCGATGTCGAAGGACTCGAGAAGCTCGCGGTCCTCCTCCTCCGGGCTGACGATCTGGACCTTGTAGTTCATCTCCTGGGCGAGCACGACCAGCGTGTCGTCGGTGACGGACTGGGTCGCGGTGACCATCTCGCCGAGGTTCATCATGACCGCGACGAGCGACGCCGGGTTGGCGTTGATCTTCTCCGCGAAGTCGGTGAGGGACGCGCCGCGCGACAGGCGAATGGTCTCGCCGTTGCCACGGGGCAGCATCACACCGCCGACCGACGGGGCCTGCATGGCCTCGTACTCCTGGCGCCTCTGCCGCTTCGACTTGCGGCCGCGACGGGCCGGTCCGCCGGGACGGCCGAACGCGCCCTGGGTGCCACCACGGCCACCGGGGCCGCCGGGACGCCCGCCGAATCCGGGACGGCCGCCGCCGAAGCCGCCGCCGCCACCGGGGCCACCGCCACCGGGACGGCCGGCGAAGCCGCCGCCGCCACCGGGACGACCGCCACCGCCGCCGCCACCGGGACGGCCGGCGAAGCCGCCGCCGCCACCGGGACGGCCCGCACCGGCACCGCCGGGACGACCGCCGCCGCCGGGACCGCGGCCGCCACCGCCGCCGGGGCCACCGCCGGGACGCGGACCCGCGGCCGGACGCTGCGGCATCATGCCCGGGTTCGGGCGGTTGCCCGCGGGGCCGCCGCCACCGGGACCGGCGGCGCGAGGCGCCTGCGGACGGGGCATGCCACCGGGGGTCGGACGAGCGCCGCCCTGGCCCTGGGGCCGGGGAGCTCCGCCGGGACCGCCCTGCGGACGGGGGGCGCCGGGAGCGCCGTGTCCACCGGGCCGGGGAGCGCCGCCGGGACGGGGCGTCTGCGGGCGCGCCATACCGGTGGAGCCGCCGGAGGTGAAGGGGTTGTTGCCCGGACGGGGACCGGCCGGACGGTTGCCGCCGGGGCGGGGACCGCCCTGGCCGGACGCGGGACGGCCCTGACGGTCGCCGCCGCGGCCACCGTCCCGGCCGCCGTCACGCTGGCCGCCGGCCGGAGCCGGACGGGCGGGACGCGGACCGGGCGTGCCCGGACGCGGGGACTGCGGAGCCGCGGGCTGCGCCGGGGCCGGGGCGGAGAACTCCGCCGCGGGGACCGGATTGGCGGGCGCGGGCCGCGCGGGAGCCGGCTTCGGACCCGGGCGGGGGGCCGGAGCCGGTGCGGTGGAGGGGGCGCTGCCGGGGGCCTCGGCGGCGGCCGGCCTGGGGGCCGGGGTGCCGGGCTTGGGGGCAGGCGGACGGGGCGCGGCCGGAGTCGGCGCGCCGGGGGTGGGGCCGCCCGCACGGGGGGCGGCGGGGGACGGCGCTGCCTTGCGGGGCGCGCCGGGCTTGGCAGCGGACTTGCCGGCACCTGAGCCGGACCCCTGCAAAGCGTCAGTCAACTTGCGCACAACCGGCGCCTCGATCGTCGAGGACGCCGAACGGACGAATTCACCGAGTTCTTGGAGCTTGGCCATGACGACCTTGCTCTCGACGCCGAACTCCTTGGCGAGTTCGTATACCCGGACCTTAGCCACTTCGCTCCTTTTAGGTCCGGTTACCGCCGGACCGTCGCTACTTCATGGGCGTACTCATCGCGTACTCATCGAGTGCTCATCGCAATCTCGACCTACTTCCAACTCGCGAGGTACCTGACCGCACGGGGATCCGTGCCGTACTTCTTCCTACGGTGCCGCCTGCGCCGTCCGCTGCACGTGGTGCAGTACTCCGGCCGTGCCGAGCGGTCCCCTGGCCCGGAAGGCCCGGGGGAACGCCCGGCGTCGTACAGCCAGATCGAGACAGACCACGGCGGGGTGTACATACGCACCCCGGCCGGGCAGCGTACCGCGATCATCGGGGACGCACTCGCTCCCGATCATCACGATGCGCAGCAGATCACTTTTGGCCGCTCGCTCCCGGCAGCCCACACACATACGTTCAGGGCATGAGCCGACGTGCGTCCGGCCAGACACGCTTAAGTCTACCTCCCCGTAGTGACCCCACCCATTCGGGGCGGAAATCGAACACCCGTTGTCCTGATCATGGTCCTGATCATGGTCCGGATTCCGGCCGGATCGCGGCCCGGGCCCCGGACCGAAGTCCTCAGTCCCTGTCGGAGCCCTGTTCCGGGCCCTGGTCGGCGCTCTGCTCCGTGTCCGGGCGGATGTCGATGCGCCAGCCGGTCAGCCGGGCGGCCAGGCGGGCGTTCTGGCCCTCCTTGCCGATCGCCAGCGACAGCTGGTAGTCGGGCACGGTGACCCGGGCGGAGCGCGCTCCGAGGTCGACGATCTCGACCTTGCTCACCCGGGCCGGGGAGAGCGCGTTCGCCACCATGTCGGCCGGGTCGTCCGACCAGTCGACGATGTCGATCTTCTCACCGTGCAGTTCGGCCATGACGTTGCGCACACGGCCGCCCATCGGGCCGATGCAGGCGCCCTTGGCGTTGAGCCCGGAGCGGGTCGACCGGACCGCGATCTTGGTGCGGTGCCCGGCCTCCCGGGCGATGGCCGCGATCTCGACGCTGCCGTCCGCGATCTCCGGGACCTCCAGCGCGAACAGCTTCTTCACCAGGTTGGGGTGGGTGCGCGAGAGGGTCACGGACGGGCCGCGCACCCCCTTGGCCACCCGGACGACGTAGGTGCGCAGCCGCAGGCCGTGCGTGTACTCCTCGCCGGGGACCTGCTCCTGCACCGGCAGGATGGCCTCCAGCTTGTCGTCCAGCCTGACCAGCACGTTCTTGGGGTCCTTGCCCTGCTGGACCTGGCCGGCGACGACATCGCCCTCACGGCGCGCGTACTCGCCGAAGGTGACATCGTTCTCCGCGTCCCGCAGTCGCTGCTGGATGACCTGGCGGGCGGTGGTGGCGGCGATGCGCCCGAAGTCCGTCGGCGTGTCGTCGAACTCCTTGGGCTCCTGGCCCTCCGCCACGTCCGACGGGTCCTCCTTGGCCCAGACCGTCACATGGCCGGTGTCACGGCTGAGCACCACCCGGGCGTGACGGCGGCTTCCCTCGGTGCGGTGGTACGCGATGAGGAGGGCCGACTCGATCGCCTCGACCAGCAGGTCGAAGGGGATCTCCTTCTCCTGTGCCAAGCCCTTCAGGAGTTTTACGTCGATGTCCACGGCTACGCCTCCTCTTCCTTCTGCTGGTCCGGTGTGTCCTTGCGGTTGAACTCGATCTCCACGCGGGCCCGGGCGATCTCGTCGAAGCCGATACGGCGGGCGGTGGGCCTGCGCCCCTTCACCCCGGGCACTTCGAGGCCGAGCCCTTCGTCGTCCACGGTCAGGACGCGCGCCACGAGTTCCCGGTCGTCCCGGAGCCGGAACTTCACCAGCCTGCCGACCGCGCGTACGTAGTGGCGGTGCTCGGTCAGGGGGCGGTCGGCTCCGGGCGAGCCGACTTCGAGGACGTACTCGCCCTCTCCCATCACATCGGTCTCGTCGAGCCTGCCGGAGATCGCACGGCTCAGCTCGGCACAGGCGTCCAGAGTGGCACCCTCGTCGGAGTCCACGACGATCCTCAGCTGGCGGCGGCGCCCGGTGCGGGAGACCTCGATCTCCTCCAGATCCAGGCCCGCGGCGCTGACGAGCGGTTCCAGCAGCCCGCGCAGCCTCTCGCTCTGGGTGGTGCTCATCCGGGTGACTCCTCGGCCGCGTGTGCTGTTGTGGGATCGTCGCGTGTCAGATCAAAGGGTATCCGGTCCCGAAGGGTGTTGCCGTCCACCGCCCGGGCACCCACAGGTACGCTCGCCTGCGGCGATGATCACCGAGAGGCCGAGGGAGACACGCGTGGGGCGCACGGGGACGACGCGCAGACATGCTCTCGTGGTGACGGGCGCACTCGCCGCGGGAGTGCTGACCGGCTGCAGCGACGGAGACGGACCGCGTACGGGCGGCGCCTCCGGGACCACCACCGCGGACCTGCGCAGAACGCTGGCGGGGGCGAGCGGAGCGCTGCGGGACAGGTACGACGCCGTCATCGCGGCGCATCCGGCGCTGGCCGGACGGCTCACCCCGCTGCGGACCTCGGTGGCGGCCCATGTCACCGCGTTCGGCGGGAGCGCGCGGACCGCCGAACCGGTCCGGGTCCCGGCCGAGCCCGCCGCCGCGCTCAGGGCGCTGGCCGCGGACGAGCGCCGGGTGTCCGACGCCCACACCACCGCCCTCGCCGACGCCGAGCCGGAGCTGGCGCGGCTGCTGGCGTCGGTCGCGGCGGCCGGCGCGGTGCACGCGTATCTGCTGGCCGAGCCGGGCGCGGAGCCCGCTGACGGGGGTGCGCGATGAGCGCGGACCGGGTCCTCGACGCCGTCCAGGCGGCGCTCGCGGCGGAGCACGCCGCGGTGTACGGGTACGGGGTCGCCGGCGCCCGGGTCGGCGCCGCGCGGAAGGCGGAGGCGACGGCCGCGCACGCGGCGCACCGGGCCCGCCGGGACGCGCTCGCGCGCACGGTCCGTGATCTGGGCGGGCGGCCGGTGGCCGCGGCGCCCGGGTACGCACTGCCGTTCCCGGTGGGCGACGGGGCCGCGGCCGTGCGGCTCGCGGCGCATCTGGAGGACCGGGTCGCGGGCGTCTACTCCGATCTCGTACGGGCCGCCGGAGGGCCGCTGCGCCGGGAGGCGGCCGTGGCGCTGCGGGAGGCGGCGGTCCGGGCGGTGCGGTGGCGCGGCAGCGGCGTAGCCTTTCCCGGGCTCGCCGAGCGGGCCCCGAACGCAGTGAACGGCCAGTGAAGGGAAGTCGCGCACGCATGGATGTCGAAGCGCCCCAGCGTCTGGTGCGGGCGCTGGGCGAGAGCGGGGGCGACGGCTGGCTGCAGCGGCTGCCCGAGGTCGTCGAGGAGACCGTGTCCCGGCAGGGCCTCGACGTCGAACGTGTGACGGCGCCCGGTGGCCGGAGCAGCCTGGTCCTTCTCGTACGGCTGGGGGACGGCACCCCCGCGGCGCTCAAACTCGCGCCTCCGGCGGCGCGGCCGGAGCTGGAGCGGGCCGCGCTGGAGCACTGGGACGGCTGGGGCGCGGTCCGGCTGCTGTCCTCGCCGGGGGACGCGCTGGTGCTGGAGCGGCTCCACCCCGAGGTGTCCCTGAGGTCCCTCCCGGAGGCGAAGGCGCTGCTGGAGGCGGCGGGCATCGTGCGGCGGCTGTGGGTCGAGCCGCCGCCGGGGCACGGCTTCGAGACGGTGGCCCGGCGGACGGCGCGGCAGGCGGAGGCGATGCGGGACGTCACCGAGCCCCTCGTGTCCGCGGCGCTCGCCGCCCGTGAGGAGATGATCGGGGCCCCCGCCGAGGCGCTCCTGCTCCACGGCAACTTCCGCCAGGGCAAGGTGCTCGGGGCGGATCGCGTGCCCTGGCTCGCGGTGGGGCCCGAGCCCGTCGTCGGGGAGCGCGCCTACGATCTGGCGCGGCTGGTCCGCGACCGGGTGGAGGACCTGATCGCGTCGTCCTCGGGCGCCGCCGCGACCCGCCGCCGGGTGAACCGGCTCGCCGACTCCCTCGACATCGACGCGGACCGGCTCCGGGGCTGGACGCTCTTCCGCGCGGTGGAGTCGGCGACGCGGGGCCTGCGGGAGGGGCGGGTACGGGAGGCGGAAGTGGGCCTGGAGTTCGCGTCCTGGCTCTGACCGGCCCGCGCCCTCCCTGCCCGCACGCTTACGGCCCGCACCCTCCATGCCGGGTCCGACCGCCCCTCGCCGCCTCGGCCGGGGCCGGGGCGGCGACCCGGACTCCCCCGGAGCCTCACCCGGGAGGACACCCCGGCGGTACGGGCACCCGGTCCCGGGGCCGGTGAGCGCAGGTCAGACGGTGGCGAGGCGGGTGACCGCTTCGGCGAGCGGGAGTTCTTCGCGCTCACCCGTGCGGCGGTCCTTCAGTTCGACCACGCCCTCCGCGGCGCGGCGGCCGGCGACGAGGATCTTCGGGACGCCGATGAGTTCGGCGTCGGTGAACTTGACGCCCGGGGAGACACCGGCGCGCTCGTCGACGAGGACCCGCAGGCCCGCCGCGGCGAGCTGGTCCGCGGCCTGGAGCGCGAACTCGGTCTGGAGGGCCTTGCCCGCGGCGACCACGTGGACGTCGGCGGGGGCGATCTCGCGCGGCCAGCACAGGCCCTGGGCGTCCGCGGTCTGCTCGGCGAGGGCGGCCACGGCACGGGAGACACCGACGCCGTAGGAGCCCATGGTGACGCGCTCGGGCTTGCCGTTGCTGCCGAGGACGTCGAGCTGGAAGGCGTCGGCGTACTTGCGGCCCAGCTGGAAGATGTGGCCGATCTCGATGGCGCGGCCGAGCCGGAGACCGGTGCCGCAGGTGGGGCAGGGGTCGCCGTCCTCGACGACGACGACGTCCACGTACTCGTCGACCTCGAAGTCACGGCCCGCGACGACGTTCCTCGCGTGCACGCCCTCCCGGTTGGCGCCGGTGATCCACGCGGTGCCGGCCGCGATCCGCGGGTCGGCGAGATAGCGGACCTTCTCCAGACCCTGGGGGCCGACATAGCCGCGGACCAGGTCGGGGCGTCCGGTGAAGTCCTCCGCGGTGACGAGTTCGACCTCGGAGGGGGCGAGGTGGTTGGCGAGCTTGCCGAGATCGACCTCGCGGTCCCCGGGCACGCCGACCGCGACGATCTCGCCGTCGACCTTGACGAGGAGGTTCTTCAGGGTGGCGGACGCGGGCACGCCGAGGTACTGGGCGAGCGTCTCGATCGTGGGGGTGTCGGGGGTGTCCAGCGCCTCCAGCGGGGGGTGCTCCGCGGCGGGGGCGGCCTCGAAGGTGAAGGTCACGGCCTCGGTGTTCGCCGCGTATCCGCAGGAGGGGCAGTGGACGAACGTGTCCTCCCCCGCCGCGGCCGGGGCCAGGAACTCCTCCGAGGCGGAGCCGCCCATCGCGCCGGAGACCGCCGACACGATGTGGTGTTCGAGCCCGAGCCGCCGGAAGATCTTGATGTACGCCTCGCGGTGGAGCGCGTACGCCCGGGCCAGGCCCTCGTCGGTGGTGTCGAAGGAGTACGAGTCCTTCATCAGGAACTCACGGCTGCGCAGGATGCCCGAGCGGGGGCGCGCCTCGTCGCGGTACTTGGACTGGATCTGGTAGAGGATCACCGGCAGGTCCTTGTAGGACGTGCACTGGTCCTTGACGAGCAGGGTGAAGATCTCCTCGTGCGTGGGGCCGAGGAGGTAGTCCGCGCCCTTGCGGTCCTTGAGGCGGAACAGCTCCGCGCCGTACTCCTCCCAGCGCCCGGTCGCCTCGTACGGCTCCTTGGGCAGCACGGCGGGCAGCAGGACCTCCTGCCCGCCGATCGCGTCCATCTCCTCGCGCACCACACGGGTGACGTTCTCCAGGACCTGCTTGCCCAGCGGCAGCCAGGACCAGATGCCGGCCGCGTTGCGGCGTACGTACCCGGCGCGGACGAGCAGCTTGTGGCTGAGCGTCTCCGCGTCCGCCGGGTCGTCGCGCAGTGTCTTGACCATCAGACGGGACATGCGCTGGACCTGGGCTGCCATGGGAAGTCTCCTGCGTGAAGAAAGAGTGATGTGCAGGAGGTTAGCCGGGGGGTGCGGACGGGTGGAAATCAGTTGTCGCGCAGCAGCGGCAGCGGGGCTCCCATCACGGCGTACGGGCTGGGGGCACTCGGGAAGTGGACCTGCAGCGCGAGGTCCCGGTAGCCGAGCCGCCGGTACAGGGCGCGGGCCGGGGATTCGACGTCGATCGCGGAGAGGATGGAGCGGGGCTGGTCCACCGCGTCCGTGATGGTGGTGATCAGCGAGCGGCCGATGCCGCGGCCCTGGAACACGGGGTGGACGTGTAGTTCGGTGATGACGAAGGAGTCGTCGAGCCAGCCGTCGCTGCCGGTGCGGCGCAGATACGGTTCGACCACGGTGGACCACCAGTGGCGGCGGTCGTTGGGCATCCCGTAGACGAAGCCGACGAGATCTCCCTCGGCGGTCAGCGCGCCGAGTGCCCGGGCGCCGGGCTGGAGGAGGTGGCGGTGGACGATATGGCGCCGTACCTCGATCTCGTCCCGGCCGAGTCCGAAGGCGACCGCCTGGACCTGGAGGGCTTCGTCGATCCGGGTGGAGAGATCGACCGGCTGGACCACGACATCGGGGATCCGGGGACCGCCTCCGGGATGCACTGCCATGCGCGAACCCTACTGGCCGTGGTGCGGGCCGCGGACGGCGCGCCCGCCGGGACGGGAGCGCTCAGAAGAGCACGCTCATGAAGGCGCCGACCTCGCGGAAGCCGACCCGCCGGTACGCGGCTCTGGCGGCGGTGTTGTAGTCGTTGACGTAGAGGCTGACGATGGGTGCGACATCCGCGAGCGCGTATCGCAGGACCGCCGCCATCCCGGTCTCGGACAGCCCCCGGCCGCGGAACTCCGGATCCACCCAGACTCCTTGGATCTGGCATGCCTGGGTGGTGGCGGCGCCGATCTCGGCCTTGAAGACGACTCTGCCGTCGTCGACACGGGCGAACGAGCGGCCCGAGCCGACGAGTTCGGCGACCCGGGCCTGGTAGAGCAGTCCGCCGTCCCCCGCCATGGGTGAGACGCCGACCTCCTCGGTGAACATGGCCACGCACGCGGGCATGATCACCTCCATCTCGTCCTTGCGGATACGGCGGACGAAGGGGTCGGGCTCGATGTCGTCGGGGGCGGTCTCGGTCACCATGAGCGGCTGCCGGGGGCGTACGTCCCTGGCGGGGCCCCAGCTCGGTTCGAGGAGCCGCCAGAGCTGGGCGGTGGGCACGGCGGGCCCGACGATGGAGGAGCATCTGCGGCCGGTCCTGCGGGCGCGGTCGGCGAAGGCGCGTACGGCGTCGGGGGTGGCGCAGATGGGGACGAGATTGGCGCCCGAGTAGCAGAGCG
Source organism: Streptomyces sp. NPDC004609 (assembly GCF_042873655.1). Taxonomy (NCBI): domain Bacteria; kingdom Bacillati; phylum Actinomycetota; class Actinomycetes; order Kitasatosporales; family Streptomycetaceae; genus Streptomyces; species Streptomyces sp. NPDC004609. The sequence continues at coordinate 56,049 of NZ_JBIALS010000046.1, forward strand.
AGCGCAGCCGCCCTTCCGTGTACCAGCCCCACATCTCGCCGCCGAGCCGCCAGGGGTCGAGACCCGCGACCTGGACCCGGGACGTGACAAAAGCATTCTCCACGGGCTCGCTCTCCAGAACGGCGAGCGCGGCGCCGAGGTCACTGGGTTCGAGGACCCGGGTGGTGGTCTGCGTCAACACGAGGGGGCCTCACCGTACGGTCTGCTGATCTCCGCACTGTACCCGGAGGGTGTGCCGGGTGCCGAGTGCAGAGCGGGCCCCGCGCACGCAGGGCGTGCGGGGGCCTGTGCAGGGGACCGTGGTGGGGCTCAGCTGACGGAGACCTCGGGCTCGCCGGAGGGGATGCCGTCCTTCTGCATCTGTTCGGCGATCTTCATGGCCTCGTCGATCAGGGTCTCGACGATCTTCGACTCCGGCACCGTCTTGATCACCTCACCCTT
>NZ_JBIALS010000047.1:0-50438 GCF_042873655.1 Streptomyces sp. NPDC004609
GGCCGCCGCGATCTGGCACAACCACAAGACCCGCCAGCCCGTCACACGATCCTTGACCGCATACGACCACTGATCATTCGGAATGACTCGTCTAGTCGGGGCTGCGGAGAACGAGGCAATCACCGGGCCGCCGCAGCGCGAGCTGAATGGGGCGCCGCCACGACCCACCAAGCGCTCGACGACACTGCCCGTGTCAACCGGCATGCAGCTCTCACAAACGTTCCTTTGCCCGAGCAAGATTAAATAGGAGCACGCGAAGACCGCACAAAAGGCGATCGGGTCGCAGAAGCCGTTCTCACTCAAGAGCGGCAAGAGCGGGGTTCTGCGACTTGCGTTGTGCGAAACTCCGGGGTCATGACGGACCTTCAAGAGCCTTCCCCGCCTGCCGGGTCGGAAGCCGATCTCGTCGAACGCCATCCGTGCCCGAAGTGCAAGGCGGCTCCCGGCTCGCCGTGCCGCTCACGCTCCGGCGCGGTCGCCAGCGCCTACCACACCGGCCGCTTCACCAAGGTGCCGAAGCTCGCGAAGGAGTTGCGGGTGCAGACGCCGGCCGACCGCGGGCCCGGTCAGCCGTGGCGGCCCGGGGCTCCGGTGCCCGCCGCGGTCGATCCGGACCTGCCGAGCGCGGACATCCGCATCGGCTACGCCCGCTGCTCCACCCTCGGGCAGGAACTCGACTCGCAGCTGGACGCGCTCGCCAAGCACGGCATCGACAGGGACAAGGTCTTCAGCGAGAAGATCAGCACCCGCATCAAGGTCCGCCCCGCCTTCGAGGAGGCGCTGAAGACCGCCCGGGAGATCAAGGCGCACGCCCCGCACTGCCGGGTCCTGTTCACGGTGTACGAGATGAAGCGGCTGGGACGGGACGCGGCCGAGCTCACCGCCCTCGCGGACCATCTGACCGAGCACGGCTTGGTGCTGGAGATGCTCGCCGGACCGCTGCCCGGCATCTACGACCCCACCGGGCCGGGGAAGCTGCTGTTCGGCTTCTTCGCGGCGATGGCGGAGACCGAACGGGAGACCATCCGCGAGTCAACGCTGGAAGGGCTCGACACCGCGGCCCGCAAGGGCAAGTACGGCGGCCGGCCCCCGGTCATCACCGACGACATGCTGCACACCGTGCTGCGGCGCAAAGTCCTCGGCGAGTCCGTCGAGCAGATCCAGCCCGACCTGATCATCCCCACTGGCAAGCGCAAGGGCGAGCACCCGTCCGTGGCCAGCATCTACCGGGCGCTCGCCGAGCACGAGAAGGCCCGCGCGTACCCCGAGGCCATCGAGGCGGCCCACGACGACTTCGCCGCTCTTCAGCAGCGCGACCGCAGCTCCGTGTAGTTACTCATTGTTACTCACCACTTGGCGGCAGCTATACGAGAACTGGGCCCAGATAGTGCGTGGTCAGCACGATGGTGGTGCCCTCCCCGGAGAGCCGGCGGACCAGCTCCCAGAACCGGCGGCGGGCGGCCGGGTCGAATCCGGTGGTGGGTTCGTCGAGAAGCAGCAGCTCGGGGCCGCCGATCACCCCCAGTGCCACATCGAGCCGCCGCCGCTGGCCGCCCGGGAGGGCCTTGACCCGGCTGGTCGCCTTCTGCCCGAGCCCGACCAGCTCGATGACCTCTTCTGGGTCCCGGGGGGCGGGGTAGTAGCGCGCGAAATGGGTGACGGTTTCACGGACCGTCAACTCGGCGGGCGCGGATTCATCCTGCCAGACGATGCCGATTCGAGACCGCCACCGGCGATTTCCGGTCGCCGGATCGGAGCCGAGGACGCTCACACTGCCCGCGTCACGGGTGCGATGGCCCTGGAGGATCTCCACCGTGGTGCTCTTGCCGGCACCGTTCGGCCCGAGCAGCCCGAAGACCTCGCCCCTGCGGATGCCCAGGTCCAGGTCGTCAACCGCCGTCACGTCGCCGTAGCGCTTACGGAGTCCCGTCACGTTCACCGCGAGTTCTGTCATGGCGACAAGCCTGGTCACAGGGTGTGACCCGCGGTACGACCATGCGTTCATCCTTATGTCCACCGAACGGTGGACAGGGTCACAGGTGCGGCAGAATGACCGTGCCCCAGCAGGCCACCGAGTGATGGAACGGCGATATGACGACTGCAGCGCTGGACGACGTGTCCTCCGGTGAGAAGACCGACGGCTCGACGGACGCGATCGGCGGCAGCCGGTCGCTGGGCTGGCTGCTGATGATCACGGGCGCGGCGGGGCTGCTGGCCGCGTGGATCATCACGATCGACAAGTTCAAGCTGCTGGAGGACCCGTCGTTCACCCCGGGGTGCAGCCTCAATCCGGTGGTTTCCTGCGGCAACATCATGAAGAGCGACCAGGCGACCGTTTTCGGGTTCCCCAATCCGATGCTGGGCCTGGTGGCGTACTCGATGGTGATCGCCATCGGCGTCGGCCTGCTAGCGGGCGCCCGCTACAAAAAGTGGTACTGGCTGGGCCTGAACGCGGGCTGTCTGTTCGGCGTGGGCTTCTGCATGTGGCTCATGTACCAGTCGCTCTACCACATCAACGCGCTGTGCCTGTGGTGCTCGCTGGCCTGGGCCGCCACGATCGTGATGTTCTGCTACGTCACCGGGCACAACATCAAGCACCGGATCATCAAGGTGCCGGAGGGGCTGCGCAAGGGGCTCATGGAGTTCCACTGGATGCCGCCGGTGCTGTGGATCGGTGTCATCGGAATGCTCGTTCTGACCCGCTGGTGGGACTTCTGGACCAGCTGAGGCGGCTGCCCCGGCCCGGCCCCCCGCCGAGCTCGCGCCCCCGGCGCCCATCGCGTTCCGCCGGCCCCCGCGCCCGCCGGGGTCGCCGCACCACCGCACCCGTCCCGCTCTCCTGCGCCCCCGCGCCGGGCCGAACGGCCTGGCCGGGGGCGCTGTCGGTGCGCTGGCATAGGCTGCACAGCGTGGAGCCCGACCTCTTTACCGCCGCAGCCGAAGAACGCCAGGAGAAGGACCCGTCCAGCAGCCCCCTGGCGGTACGGATGCGTCCGCGCACCCTGGACGAAGTCGTGGGCCAGCAGCATCTGCTCAAGCCCGGTTCGCCGCTGCGCCGGCTCGTCGGGGAGAGCGGCGGTCCGGCCGGGCCGTCCTCGGTGATCCTGTGGGGGCCGCCCGGGACCGGTAAGACCACCCTCGCCTATGTCGTGTCCCGGGCCACCGACAAGCGCTTCGTGGAGCTGTCCGCGATCACCGCGGGAGTCAAGGAGGTCCGCGCGGTCATCGAGGGCGCCCGCCGGGCCGCTGGCGGTTTCGGCAAAGAGACCGTTCTTTTCCTCGACGAGATCCACCGCTTCTCCAAGGCCCAGCAGGACTCGCTGCTGCCCGCCGTGGAGAACCGCTGGGTGACGCTGATCGCCGCGACCACGGAGAATCCGTACTTCTCGGTGATCTCCCCGCTGCTCTCCCGCTCGCTGCTGCTGACGCTGGAGTCGCTCACCGACGACGACCTCAAGGGGCTGCTGCGCCGGGCGCTCGGCGAGGAGCGCGGGCTGGGCGGGGCCGTCGTCCTGCCCGGGGACGCCGAGGCGCATCTGCTGCGGGTCGCGGGCGGCGACGCCCGCAGGGCCCTGACCGCGCTGGAGGCCGCGGCGGGCGCGGCGCTCGACAAGGGGGAGAAGGAGATCTCCCTGACGACCCTGGAGGAGACGGTCGACCGCGCTGCGGTGAAGTACGACCGGGACGGCGATCAGCACTACGACGTGGCGAGTGCCCTGATCAAGTCCATCCGGGGCTCCGACGTGGACGCGGCCCTGCACTATCTGGCCCGCATGATCGAGGCGGGGGAGGACCCCCGGTTCATCGCGCGCCGGCTGATGATCTCGGCGAGCGAGGACATCGGCCTCGCCGATCCGACGGCTCTGCCGACCGCCGTCGCCGCCGCCCAGGCGGTGGCCATGATCGGCTTCCCGGAGGCCGCGCTGACCCTCAGCCACGCCACGATCGCGCTGGCGCTCGCCCCGAAGTCGAACACCGCGACCACGGCCATCGGCGCGGCCCTCGCGGATGTGCGCGCCGGGCTCGCGGGCCCGGTGCCCGCGCATCTGCGGGACGGCCACTACAAGGGCGCGGCGAAGCTGGGTCACGCGCAGGGCTATGTCTATCCGCACGACGTGCCGGGCGGTATCGCGGCCCAGCAGTACGCTCCGGACGCCGTCCACGGCAAGCGGTACTACGAGCCGACCCGGTACGGGGCGGAAGCACGCTACGCGGACGTGGTGGAGCGGGTCCGCGAACGGCTAGGACGCCCCGGCTCCCCCGGCGACTGAGCGCCCCGGCGGGTCGGCACGGCTCGCCACGACGCCCGGCGCGAAGCCCACCGGCGGCAAGCCGCGTACAGCCCCATGTGGCTCGACGCGTGCCCCGGAGCAACCCGTGAACGCCGCCCAGGTGTACGCCCTCCGTCTCTGGGACCGGGCCCGCCCTTTCCCGTGACCTCGTGGGCCTGACGGGTGCCCCGGAGGGGGGCGTGGACGCCGTCCAGGCGCCTGCCCTCCGTCTCTGGGACCGGGCCCCCCTCCCTTTCACCCCATGTGCCTGGTGGGTGAGCCGACGAGTGCCTGGACCCTTTCCCTTCACCCCTTGTGCCTGGTGAGTGAGCCGAAGGGGGCCGTGGGTGTCGAAAGGGAGAGCGCGCGGAGGCCGCGAGGAACGAGCGGTCGAGCACGGTCGACCGTCGACGCACACTGAAGGCCCCCGGAGGGGAACCGAGCCACAAAGCAAAAGCCGCGCGTCGGTGACTGTCCGGAGGGCCTTCGCCCGGCCCACCGGTCGAGCACGGTCGACCGTCGACACCCACTGAAGGCCCCCGGTGGGGGTCCCCCCGGACGGAGTCTGGGGGAGAACCGAACCACAAAAAAATCAGTGCGCCGCAGCCTCGAACAGCGTGTGCATCGCGCGGCGCAGCTCCGTGACGTCCCGTACCGGCGCCGGGAAGTCGAAGCGCGCGTCGAAGCACCGGTCGCCCACGAACCGCACCCGCAGCCCGAACCGGTCCAGCGCCAGCGGGACCGCCCGCCCCCGCCCGCGGGCCGCGCCACCGGGCCCCGCGGCCCCGTCCGCGCGCTCGCCGAGGAGCCCACACAGCTCCTGCACCTGTTCGCCGTGCGCGGAGTGCAGATGCTGGAGCAGTTCGGCCTCGTGCGCGACGAGCGGATCGACCGGGGCCCGGGCGAAGTCCTCGGGCTCGACGGCGGACGCGCCCCACAGATCGTCCACGCACAGCTCGCCCACTTCGAGCCGGAGCATCATGGCACCCGGCTCGGCGAGCCCGGGGGCGCAGGTGAGCCAGCCGGAGACCCAGGCACGCCCCCGGATACGGTGGGGAACGGACACCGGCGCCACGTCCGTGATCTCCAGCAGCGCCGAGAGCTCGTCGTCGTGGGCGTGGGTGGCCGCGCGCACGGCGGGGGAGTCGGCGGGGAAGAGCAGGAACACCTCACCGTCCGGGCCCACCACCCGCGCCTGCGGAGCCAGCAGCTCCGGGCGGGTGGTCTCCACGCCGGGAATCAGCAGTACCCCGGAGGATGTACTCTGTACGAGAGTTCGTGTGCGCTCGGCTGCTGACGGCATCCGCGCGATATCAAGCCCGCTGGGACGCGGCTGACCATGAGCTGATCGGACCTCCGTCGCCTCGGCGCTCTTGCGAGCAGCGTCGACGTTCTCTGTGCTGTCCGTGATGCGTTTGGTGTTCCCAGGGCGAGACATGCGATCTCCTTGAGTAAGGTGAGCCTAACCTAACCTACAACGGAGGTCTGGAGAACGTGCCTAACCAGTCGCGTCCCAAGGTCAAGAAGTCCCGTGCGCTCGGCATCGCCCTGACGCCGAAGGCCGTCAAGTACTTCGAAGCCCGCCCGTACCCCCCGGGTGAGCACGGCCGCGGCCGCAAGCAGAACTCGGACTACAAGGTCCGTCTGCTGGAGAAGCAGCGTCTGCGCGCCCAGTACGACATCAGCGAGCGCCAGATGGTCCGCGCCTACGACCGCGCGCGCAAGGCCGAGGGCAAGACCGGCGAGGCGCTGGTCATCGAGCTGGAGCGCCGCCTCGACGCCCTGGTGCTGCGTTCGGGCATCGCCCGCACCATCTACCAGGCCCGCCAGATGGTCGTCCACGGCCACATCGAGGTCAACGGCGGCAAGGTCGACAAGCCGTCCTTCCGCGTCCGCCCCGACGACGTCGTGATGGTCCGCGAGCGCTCCCGCGACAAGGCCCTGTTCCACGTCGCGCGTGAGGGCGGCTTCGCGGCCGACGGCGAGACCCCGCGCTACCTGCAGGTCAACCTGAAGGCCCTGGCGTTCCGCCTGGACCGCGACCCGCAGCGCAAGGAAGTCCCCGTGATCTGCGACGAGCAGCTGGTCGTCGAGTACTACGCCCGCTGATCCGCCGCGCCCGGTCCGTCCGGGCGCGACGCGCGGCCGAGCGTGTCAGCCCGCCGTCTCCCCGCCCTTTCCGGTGGGGGAGCCGGCGGGCTCTCGCGTCCGTGCGGGGGCCGGGTCCGCCGCCGACGGGGCCGGACGGCCGGCCGGTCCGGTGAGCGCCCGGCGCACGGCCGCGTCCGGCGACAGCTCCCGCCCCTCCCGTACCAGCGCCACGTACCGCTGCGGACCCAGCGCCTCACGCGCCCTCAGCCGGCCCAGGGCGCTCGGCGCTCCGAAGTGGCCGGATCCGAAGAGCGGGGGACCGACCGCGTCCCAGAGCGGGGCCGCGGCGCCCTGGAGCACCGCCGCCTCCGCAGGATCGCCCTCACCCGCGGTCACCAGTGCCAGCAGCTCGATCGCCAGCACCAGCCCGACCAGGTCGCGGAAGCGATGGCCGGTCGCGATCGCCTCGGCCAGCAGTTCACGCGCCGTCTCGAACCCGCCCTCCGTCCAGGCCGCGTAGGCGAGGATATACAGCGCGTACGCACGGGTCCACAGCTCGCCGTGCTCCTCGCAGATCTCCCGGACCTCCTCGCAGAGGGCGACGGCCTCCGGCAGCCGGTCCTGGAAGACCAGTGACATGGCCAGTTCGACCTGCCCCATCAGCACATGGCTGTTGAGTTCGCCGAGTTCCCGGTACGCGTCCAGCGCGGCGCGCAGAAGCTCCTCCGCGTGCGGCATCTCGTCGGCGAGCAGCGCCAGACACCCCAGGCGGTGGACGGCGTACGCGGCCGCCGGGCTGCCCGCGCGACCGGCCTCCTCACGGCACGCGTGCAGCGCGCCCGCGGCGGCAGCCCCGTCGCCCTGGAGGATCGCCACATAGCCGAGGACCCACAGGGCCCTGAGCCGTGCCTCCTCGTGCTCGCCCCCCTTCGCGAGCGCGCGGTCCAGCCAGAGCCGGCCCTCCGCGAGCCGGCCGCAGCCGACCCAGCAGAACCAGAGCGTGCCCGCCAGATACTGGCCCAGACGGGTGTCCTCCTCGCTCTCCAGACACAGTTCCAGGGCGGCCCGCAGATTCGGCAGCGCGCTCTCCGCACAGGCCGCGACCTCCGGCTGACGGGGGCTGAACCAGTCCAGCTCGCACCAGGTCGCCAGGCCCATGTACCAGTCGCGGTGCCGCTTGCGCATCCGTCGGGTGTCGCCCAGGGCCGCCAGCCACTCCCCGCCGTAGGCGCGCAGGGTGTCCAGCATCCGGTAGCGCACCCCCGCCGGGGTCTCCTCACGGATGATCACGGACTGGGCGAGCAGTCCGGCCACCACGTCCGGGACCCGGTCGGCGGGCAGATCGGGGCCGCTGCACACATACTCGACGGCCTCCGGATCGAACGGGCCGGCGAACACGGAGAGCCGCGCCCACAGCAGCCGTTCCTCCGGGGTGCACAGCTCATGGCTCCAGCCGATCGCCGTGCGCAGGGTCCGATGGCGGGGCGGCGCCCCCCGCCCGTCGCCGGTGAGCAGCCGGAACCGGTCGTCCAGCCGCTCCAGCACCTGTTCGACCGAGAGTGCGGGCAGCCGCCGGGCGGCCAGCTCCAGCGCGAGCGGAATCCCGTCGAGCCGCAGACACAGCTCCCGCACGGCGGCGCGGTCCGCGTCGGCCGGCCGGAAGCCCGGCAGCGCCAGGGCCGCGCGATCGGCGAAGAACTCGACGGCGTCGGACTCCGACAGGGGCGCCAGCGTGAGAACCGCCTCCCCCTCGATGCCCAGCGGTCTGCGGCCCACCGCGAGCACACGGAGCCCGGGCGCCCCGCGCAGCAGATCGCGTACGAGGGCGGCGCAGGCGTCGGTGAACTGCTCGACACCGTCCAGGACCAGTAGCAGCCGCCGCCCGGCGAGACGGCCGAGCAGGACGTCGCGGGGCGGCCGGGTGGTCTGGTCGGTGATCCCCAGCGCCTCGGCGAGGGTGTGGTCCAGCAGCCCGGGGTCGCGGACCGTCCCCAGCTCGACCAGCCGGACACCGTCGGCGTACCGATTCTGCAGAGCGCTCGCGCCCTCCGCGGCCAGCCGGGACTTGCCCACGCCGCCCGCCCCGGAGACCGTGACCAGCCGGGAGGCGTCGAGAAGCCGGGTGAGGTCCGCCAGCTCACCGGTACGGCCCACGAACCGGCCCGGTCCGGCCGGGAGAGCGCCCCGGACGGCGGGGGAGGAGTGGGGAGGGGCATCGGAGGACGGGCTGTCGCGATGGGTGCGCCACATGGGACACGCAGCGTACCGGCGCGTATCCGGTCCGTACAATCATCCGGAAGCCGTCCTGGCCTTCCCGGGGGGAATGCGGTAGGGGAGGCGACCACGGGCGCGATAGGGTCGGAGGGACGATTTCCGGGGTTTCCCCGAAGACTCAACAAGACGATCAAGACGATCAAGACGATCAAGACGATCAAGCGTCGAGCAGAGAGCGGTGCAGCGTGACCGGTGGAGAGGTTGCCGGGATCCTGGTGGCCGTCTTCTGGGCGATTCTGGTCTCCTTCCTCGCCGTGGTGCTGGCGAGGCTGGCCCAGACGCTCAGGGCGACCACCCGGCTGGTGACGGAGGTGACCGAGCAGGCGGTGCCGCTGCTCGCGGACGCGTCCGCGACGGTCCGCTCCGCGCAGACCCAGCTCGACCGGGTCGACGCCATCGCGACGGACGTCCAGGAGGTCACCTCCAACGCCTCCGCGCTCTCCACCACGGTGGCCTCCACCTTCGGCGGCCCGCTGGTCAAGGTCGCGGCCTTCGGCTACGGCGTGCGCAGGGCGATGGGGCGCAGGTCCGACGGGACGACGGCGCCCGCCCGCGAGCGGTCCGACCGCACGGTGATCGTCGGCCGTACCGTGGCGCCCGCCCGGACCGGACGCGGCCGGTGGGGCAGGAAGGGCTGACGCACATGTTCCGCCGCACGTTCTGGTTCACCGCAGGCGCCGCAGCCGGCGTCTGGGCCACCACCAAGGTCCACCGCAAGATCCAGCAGCTCACCCCCGAGAGCCTGGCGGCACAGGCCGCGAACAAGGCCGTCGACGCAGGTCACCGGCTCAAGGACTTCGCACTCGACGTCCGGGCCGGAATGATCCAGCGCGAGGAGGAGTTGGGTGAGGCACTCGGAGTGAACGCCCCGCCCGACCCCGAGCTGCCCGCACAGCGCCGCCGCCCCGCTATCGGCCGGGCCGCCGGCGCCCCCGCGACGCGCCCCGACCACCCCGACAACCCCGACAACCCGTACGACCGGAATGAGGACCACTGATGGAGTCGGCTGAAATCCGCCGCCGCTGGCTGAGCTTCTTCGAGGAGCGCGGGCACACCGTCGTGCCTTCGGCGTCGCTCATCGCGGACGACCCGACTCTGCTGCTGATCAACGCGGGCATGGTCCCCTTCAAGCCGTACTTCCTCGGCGAGACCAAGCCGCCCGCCCCGCGTGTCACCAGCGTGCAGAAGTGCGTCCGCACCCCGGACATCGAGGAGGTCGGCAAGACCACCCGGCACGGCACCTTCTTCCAGATGTGCGGCAACTTCTCCTTCGGGGACTACTTCAAGGAAGGCGCCATCACCTACGCCTGGGAGCTGCTGACCAGCCCCCAGGACCAGGGCGGCTACGGCCTGGACCCCGAGCGGCTGTGGATCACGGTCTACAAGGAGGACGACGAGGCCGAGCAGATCTGGCGCGACGTCGTCGGCGTGCCCGCCGAGCGCATCCAGCGTCTGGGCATGGGCCCCAACTTCTGGTCGATGGGCGTCCCCGGCCCCTGCGGTCCCTGCTCCGAGATCAACTACGACCGCGGCCCGGAGTTCGGCGAGGAGGGCGGCCCGGCCGTCAACGACGAGCGCTATGTGGAGATCTGGAATCTGGTCTTCATGCAGTACGAGCGCGGCGCCGGCGAGGGCAAGGAGGACTTCCCCATCCTCGGGGACCTGCCCTCGAAGAACATCGACACCGGCCTCGGCCTCGAACGTCTCGCCATGATCCTCCAGGGCGTGCACAACATGTACGAGACCGACACCCTGCGGGTCGTCATGGACAGGGCCACCGAGCTGACCGGGGTGCGCTACGGCGCCGACCACGGCACCGACGTCGCGCTGCGCGTGGTCGCCGACCACATCCGTACCTCCGTGATGCTGATCGGTGACGGTGTCACCCCCGGCAACGAGGGCCGCGGCTATGTGCTGCGCCGCATCATGCGCCGTGCCATCCGCAACATGCGCCTCCTCGGCGCCACCGGCCCGGTCGTCGCCGAGCTCGCCGACACGGTCATCACGACCATGGGGCAGCAGTACCCGGAGCTGATCACCGACCGCAGCCGGATCGAGACCGTGGCCCTCGCGGAGGAGGCCCGGTTCCTCAAGACGCTCAACGCCGGTACGAACGTGCTCGACGGCGCCGTGAGCGAGGCCAGGGACGCCGGGTCGACCGTGCTCTCCGGTGACAAGGCGTTCCTGCTCCACGACACCTGGGGCTTCCCGATCGACCTCACTCTGGAGATGGCCGCCGAGCAGGGCCTGTCCGTGGACGAGGACGGCTTCCGGCGGCTCATGAAGGAGCAGCGGGACCGGGCCAAGGCCGATGCCCGGGCCAAGAAGACCGGGCACGCCGATCTCTCCGCCTACCGCTCGGTCGCCGACACCTCCGGAGCCACCGAGTTCACCGGTTACGTCGCCAACGAGGGCGAGGCGACCGTCGTCGGCCTGCTCGTCGACGGCGTGCCCTCGCCCGCCGCCGTGGAGGGCGACGAGGTCGAGGTCGTGCTCGACCGGACCCCCTTCTACGCCGAGGGCGGCGGCCAGCTCGCCGACCAGGGCCGTATCCGGCTGGACTCCGGTGCGGTCATCGAGGTGCGCGATGTCCAGCAGCCCGTTCCCGGTGTCTTCGTGCACAAGGGATCGGTGCAGGTCGGCGAGGTCACCGTCGGGGCCGGTGCCCACGCCGCCATCGACGTGCCCCGCCGCCGGGCCATCGCCCGCGCCCACAGCGCCACCCATCTCACCCACCAGGCGCTGCGGGACGCCCTCGGCCCCACCGCCGCCCAGGCTGGTTCGGAGAACTCTCCCGGGCGCTTCCGCTTCGACTTCGGTTCGCCGTCCGCCGTACCGGGCACGGTGCTCACGGACGTCGAGCAGAAGATCAACGAGGTGCTCGCCCGGGAACTCGACGTCCAGGCCGAGGTCATGAGCATCGACGAGGCCAGGAAGCAGGGCGCCATCGCCGAATTCGGCGAGAAGTACGGCGAGCGGGTCCGGGTGGTGACCATCGGCGACTTCTCCAAGGAGCTGTGCGGTGGCACCCATGTGCACAACACCGCCCACCTCGGCCTGGTGAAGCTGCTCGGCGAGTCGTCGATCGGCTCGGGCGTGCGCCGGATCGAGGCCCTGGTCGGCGTGGACGCGTACCACTTCCTCGCCCGGGAGCACACGGTCGTCGCCCAGCTCCAGGAGCTGGTCAAGGGCCGTCCCGAGGAGCTTCCGGAGAAGATCTCCGGCATGCTCGCCAAGCTGAAGGACGCCGAGAAGGAGATCGAGCGGTTCCGTGCCGAGAAGGTGCTGGCCGCCGCCGCGGGGCTCGCCGAGGGCGCGAGAGACGTACGGGGTGTCGCCCTGGTCACCGGACGGGTGCCGGACGGGACCACCGCCGACGACCTGCGCAAGCTGGTCCTCGACGTCCGCGGCCGTATCCCCGGTGACCGCCCGGCCGTCGTCGCCCTCTTCACGGTGGCGAACGACCGCCCGCTGACCGTCATCGCCACCAACGAGGCCGCCCGTGAGCGCGGGCTCAAGGCCGGTGACCTGGTCCGTACCGCCGCCAAGACGCTCGGCGGCGGCGGTGGCGGCAAGCCGGACGTGGCCCAGGGCGGCGGGCAGAACCCGGACGCCGTCGATGAGGCCGTCACCGCGGTCGAGCGACTGGTGGCCGAGACCTCGTGAGGCGCGGACGCCGTCTCGCGATCGATGTCGGGGACGCCCGGATCGGGGTCGCCTCGTGCGACCCCGACGGGGTCCTCGCCACCCCGGTGGAGACCGTGCCGGGACGCGACGTCCAGGCCGCCCACCGCAGGCTGAAGCAACTGGTCGAGGAGTACGAGCCGATCGAGGTCGTCGTCGGACTGCCCCGCTCGCTCAGCGGCGGGGAAGGCCCGGCCGCCGCCAAGATCCGCACGTTCGCCCGGATGCTCGCCCGCACCGTCACCCCGACACCCGTCCGGCTGGTCGACGAGAGAATGTCCACAGTGACGGCCAGTCAGGGCCTGAGGGCCTCGGGAGTGACGGCCAGAAAAGGCCGTTCGGTCATCGATCAGGCCGCCGCCGTGGTGATCCTCCAGAACGCTCTGGAGTCCGAACGGGCGTCAGGCACGCCCCCGGGCGAGGGCGTCGAAGGGATTGTCTGATCGCGATACGGTAACGTTCCGCGCGATGTGGCGGTGTTCGAACAGCTGCCCCACAGAAATGAGGCGGAACGGTACCTCGTCCGCCTCGCGGCCCTAGGGGAATCGATGACTGATTATGGCCGGAGCCCCGGCTCCGAACCGTGGCATTCCGATGACCCTTTGTACGGCGATCAGGGATGGGACGGGCAACAGGCTGTTTCCGGTCAAGTTCCCTACGACGGACAGGCGCAGCAGCAGTACCCCCAGCAGCCGTACTCGCAGCAGCCCCAGGAGCCGCAGCAGCCCTACGGCGCCCAGGACCCGTATCAGCAGCAGTACGGCCGGCAGGGCTACGACGGACAGCAGCAGTACGCCGCCGATCAGCACACCTACGGCGGCGACCAGCAGCAGTACGGCACCGCGGACCCCTACGCCGGCGCCTGGGACACCGGCGGGCAGGCGGGCATGCCGTACACCGGCACCCCCGCCGACCCCCTCGGCGGCCAGCCCGGCACCGGCTACCCGGGCGGGCAGGCGGACGACCACTACGCGACGCCCGAGGCGTACCCGCCGCCGCAGCCCCCGGGCCGCCGCCACGCCGGACCGGAGGCCGGCCACACCTCCTGGGACGCCGAGGCCCCGGAGGAGGAGAAGCACGCCTTCTTCACCGACAACGGTCTCGACGACGACGCTACGCGCGATGACGCCCCCGGGGAGAGCCGTGAGCCCCGCCGCCGGGGAGGCGGCGCGGGCGGGGGCGAGCGCCGGGGCAAGGGCAAGAAGAAGAGCCGCAACGGCTGCGCCTGCCTGGTCGTGTCGCTGGTGCTCGTCGGCGGGCTCGGCGGCGCCGGGTACGTCGGCTACCAGTTCCTGAAGGGCAGATTCGGCGCGGCCGAGGACTACTCCGGCGCGGGCAGCGGCTCCGTCACCGTCGAGATCCCCAAGGGCGCCGGCCTGCTGGAGATCGGCAGCATCCTGAAGAAGCAGGGCGTGGTCAAGAGCGCCGGGGCTTTCGTCTCGGCGGCCAACAAGGACGAGCGCGCCAAGGGCATCCAGGACGGCGTCTACCTGCTGGCCAAGGAGATGTCCGGGGCCAACGCGGTGAAGTCGATGCTCGACCCCAAGAGCCGCAACGTCATGATCATCCCCGAGGGCAAGCGGAACTCCTTCGTCTACGCCCAGATCGACAAGCGCCTCGGACTGAAGGCGGGCTCCACCAAGAAGGTCGCTCAGACCCAGGCGAAGTCCCTCGGGCTGCCCTCGTGGGCCGGCGGCAACCGGGAGATCAAGGACCCCCTGGAAGGGTTCCTGTTCCCGGCGAGCTACCCGGTCGCCAAGGGCATGAAGCCCGAGGCCGTCCTGCGGAAGATGGTCGCCCGCGCGAACGAGGAATTCGGCAAGCAGGATCTCCAGGCGGAGGCCGAACGGCTTGGCCTGAAGTCGCCGCTTGAGTTGCTGACCGTCGCGAGTCTCGTCCAGGCCGAGGGCAAGTTCAAGCAGGACTTCGACAAGGTCTCGCGTGTCGTCTACAACCGTCTGCAGCCCGAGAACACCGAGACGGTCGGACGGCTGGAGTTCGACTCGACCGTCAACTACATCAAGAACCAGAGCACGCTGGACATCGGCAGCGTCGACTCGCTGCGGAGCATCAAGGACCCGTACAACACGTACTCCATCAAGGGGCTGCCGCCCGGCCCGATCGGCAACCCGGGGCTGACCGCGTTCAACTCGGCGCTCGACCCGACGCCCGGCCCCTGGTACTACTTCGTGTCGATCACCGAGGACGAGACGCTCTTCGCGGAGACGAACGAGGAGCACGAAAGCAACCGCAGGAAGTACCAGGAACAGCAGGAGAACTCCGGCCAGTGAGCAGCACCCGGCGGCGCGCGGCGGTCCTCGGATCGCCGATCGCCCACTCCCTCTCTCCCGTACTGCACCGCGCCGCCTATGCGGAGCTGGGCCTGACCGACTGGTCGTACGACCGCTTCGAGGTGGACGAGGCCGCCCTGCCCGGCTTCGTCGGGAAACTGGACGGCACCTGGGCCGGCCTCTCGCTGACCATGCCCCTCAAGCGGGCGATCATCCCGCTGCTCGACACCATCACCGCCACCGCGTCCTCGGTGGAAGCGGTGAACACCGTCCTCTTCACGGAAGACGGCCGCCGCATCGGGGACAACACCGATGTCCCCGGCATGATCGCCGCGCTGCGGGAGAGGGGCGTCGACAAGGTCGACTCGGCCGCCGTGCTGGGCGCGGGTGCGACGGCCGCCTCCGCGCTCGCCGCGCTCGCACGGATCTGCGCGGGCCCGGTCACCGCGTACGTACGCGGTGCGGCGCGGGCGTCTGAGATGCGCGGCTGGGGCGAGCGGCTCGGCGTCGAGGTGCGGACCGCCGACTGGGCGGACGCCGCGGAGGCCCTGCGCGCGCCGCTGGTCGTCGCGACCACTCCGGCCGGAGCCACCGACTTCCTCGTGGACGCGGTGCCCGCACGGCCCGGCACCCTGTTCGACGTCCTGTACGAGCCGTGGCCCACCCCGCTCGCGGCAGGCTGGTCCGCACGCGGGGGCGCCGTCGTCGGCGGACTCGACCTCCTCGTCCACCAGGCCGTGCTCCAGGTCGAGCAGATGACGGGCCGCGCGCCCGCACCGCTCGCCGCCATGCGGAACGCGGGCGAACGGGCGCTCGCCGAACGCTAGTGCGGTGACCGGGAACGTTCACCGGCCTGCGACGCCCGGCACGGCACGTCTCCCCTCGTAGCCCTGCGGGCACGGGTGGTGCCCCCTGCGTTGTCGGACCGCGCGAGTACGGCGCGTACGAGCTGCGGACCTCCGCCTCGCGCTGCACCGCACCGGACGCCGCAGGCTCACCGGCAAACCTTTCCGGTCTCCGCACTGGGATCCTCCGCGTTCCCTGGGTGATGCGATTCCCTGGGTGATGCGGCCGGGAGGTCACGATGGTTGTGGGGGCGGGTTCGATGAGCACGGGTCAGCCGCAGGCGGGGGTCGTCGCGAAGGTCTTCGACGGTCTCACCGTCTTTCTGCCCGACTGGCTGGAGATCCCCCTGCTGTGCCTGGTCCTCGCACTGGTCGTGTGGGGCTGGATCAGCTCTCTCAGGAACCGGCTCGCCCGGCGCCGCGCAGCCCGGACCGCGCCGGCCCCCGCCGCCACCGGCAGCGGCGCCGACACCCTGGGGCCGTACGCGCCACAGGCCCCGGCCGGCGCACCCGGGCCGCAGGGGCAGCCCGGTGGACAGCACCCGGGACGGCCGCAGGGGCCGAGCGGCGCCGACTTCCTCGGTTCGTACGCCCCGGGGAACCGGCGCGACGGCGGAGCGGGCTGATCCCGCCGCCCACGGGTGTCCGGGGCCGTCCGACTGCTGGACCGCCGAGAGGGCCACACCCGGGGACGTGGGAGGATCGAGGGAGGCGGGCCAGGGCCGCGCACCCGGCCGCGCTGTCGCAGTTCCAGGCGCGAGCATGAGGAGCACCGTTGAGCAGGTTGCGTTGGCTGACGGCGGGGGAATCGCACGGACCCGCACTGGTGGCGACGCTGGAGGGTCTTCCCGCCGGTGTCCCGGTCACCACGGAGATGGTGGCGGACCACCTCGCCAGGCGACGCCTCGGTTATGGGCGCGGCGCGCGCATGAAGTTCGAGCAGGACGAGATCACCTTCATCGGCGGTGTACGGCACGGGCTGACCATGGGCTCGCCGGTCGCCGTCATGGTGGGCAACAGCGAGTGGCCCAAGTGGGAGAAGGTCATGGCGGCCGACCCCGTCGACCCCGCCGAACTGGCCTCCCTCGCCCGCAACGCCCCGCTGACCCGGCCCCGGCCCGGTCACGCGGACCTCGCCGGGATGCAGAAGTACGGACTCGACGAGGCCCGGCCGGTCCTGGAGCGCGCCAGCGCCCGGGAGACCGCCGCGAGGGTCGCGCTCGGCGCCGTCGCCCGCTCCTACCTCAAGGAGACGACCGGCGTCGAGATCGTCTCCCACGTCGTCGAGTTCGGCGGTGCCAAGGCCCCCAAGGGCGTGTACCCGACCCCGGCCGATGTCGAGCGGCTCGACGCCGACCCCGTGCGCTGTCTGGACGCGGACGCGAGCAAGGCGATGGTCGCGGAGATCGACCAGGCCCACAAGGACGGCGACACCCTCGGCGGTGTCGTCGAGGTGCTGGCGTACGGCGTGCCGGTCGGACTCGGTTCGCACGTCCACTGGGACCGGCGGCTCGACGCCCGGCTCGCGGGCGCGCTGATGGGCATCCAGGCCATCAAGGGGGTGGAGCTGGGCGACGGGTTCGAGCTGGCGCGGGTGCCCGGCTCGCAGGCCCACGACGAGATCGTCTCCACGCCCGAGGGGCTGCGCCGCACCTCCGGCCGCTCCGGCGGCACCGAGGGCGGCATGTCCACCGGTGAGCTGCTGCGGGTCCGCGCCGCCATGAAGCCGATCGCGACCGTGCCCAAGGCACTGGCCACCGTCGACATCACCACCGGCGAGGCCGCCGCGGCCCACCACCAGCGCTCGGACGTGGCCGCGGTCCCGGCGGCCGGCATCGTCGCCGAGGCGATGGTCGCCCTGGTGCTCGCGGACGCGGTCGCGGAGAAGTTCGGCGGCGACAGCGTCCAGGAGACCCGCCGCAATGTCCGTTCCTACCTCGACCATCTCCACATCCGGTGAGCGCCCCGCTGATCGTCCTCGTCGGGCCCATGGGCTCCGGCAAGTCCACCGTCGGTGAACTGCTGGCCCAGCGGCTCGGCGTGGGGTACCGGGACACCGACGCCGACATCGTCGCCGCCCAGGGGCGCGAGATCTCGGACATCTTCGTCGACGAGGGCGAGCCCCGCTTCCGGGAACTGGAGCGGGCCGCCGTACGGGCGGCCGTCGCCGGGCACACCGGCGTACTGGCCCTCGGCGGCGGCGCGATCCTCGACGAGTCGACACGGGCCCTGCTCGCCGGGCTGCCCGTCGTCTATCTCTCGCTGGAGCTGGAGGAGGCGGTGCGGCGCACCGGCCTCGGCCAGGCCCGGCCGCTGCTCGCGGTCAACCCGCGCCGCCAGTGGCGTGAGCTGATGGACGCCCGCCGCCATCTGTACACCGAGGTGGCCCGCGTGGTCGTGGCCACCGACGAACGCACCCCGGACGAGGTCGCCCAGGCGGTCCTCGACGCTTTGGAGCTGAAGGACGTATGACCGAGCAGTCCCTGACCCGTATCCAGGTCGGCGGTACGGAGGGCACCGAGCCGTACGAGGTCCTGGTGGGCCGACAGCTCCTCGGTGAGCTTCCCGGGCTGATCGGCGGTGCCCGGAGGGTGGCCGTCCTTCACCCGGAGGCGCTCGCCGGGACCGGCGAGGCGATCCGCGAGGACCTCGCGGCCCAGGGGTACGAGGCCATCGCCGTCCAGCTGCCCAACGCCGAGGAGTCCAAGACCGCCGAGGTCGCCGCGTACTGCTGGAAGGCGCTCGGGCAGACCGGCTTCACCCGTACCGACGTCATCGTGGGCGTCGGCGGCGGGGCGACCACCGATCTCGCGGGCTTCGTCGCCGCGACCTGGCTGCGCGGGGTGCGCTGGATCGCCGTACCGACGACCGTGCTCGGCATGGTGGACGCCGCCGTCGGCGGCAAGACCGGCATCAACACCGCCGAGGGCAAGAACCTGGTCGGCGCCTTCCATCCGCCCGCGGGCGTGCTCTGCGATCTGGCCGCGCTCGACTCGCTGCCGGTCAACGACTACGTCAGCGGCCTGGCCGAGATCATCAAGGCGGGCTTCATCGCCGACCCGGTGATCCTCGACCTGGTGGAGGCAGACCCGCAGGGGGCGCGGACGCCCGGGGGACCACACACCGCCGAGCTGATCGAGCGGTCCATCCGGGTCAAGGCCGAGGTCGTCTCCGGCGATCTCAAAGAGTCCGGCCGGCGCGAGATCCTCAACTACGGGCACACCCTCGCCCACGCCATCGAGAAGAACGAGCGCTACAAGTGGCGGCACGGCGCGGCCGTCTCCGTCGGCATGGTCTTCGCCGCGGAGCTGGGCCGGCTCGCGGGCCGGCTCGACGACGCGACCGCCGACCGGCACCGGGCCGTCCTGGAGTCCGTCGGACTGCCGCTGACCTACCGCGGCGACCAGTGGCCGAAGCTGCTGGAGACGATGAAGGTCGACAAGAAGTCCCGCGGCAATCTGCTGCGGTTCATCGTGCTCGACGGCCTGGCCAAGCCGACCGTGCTGGAGGGGCCCGACCCGGCCGTCCTGCTCGCCGCGTACTCCGAGATCGCGGCGGTGTCGTCGTGAGCCGGCCGGTGCTGGTGCTGAACGGCCCCAACCTGGGCCGACTCGGCTCCCGCGAGCCGGATGTCTACGGCGCGACCTCCTATGCCGGGCTGGTGGAGACGTGCCGGGCACTCGGCAAGGAGCTGGGCTTCGACGTCGAGGTACGGGAGACGAACGACGAGGGCGAGATGATCCGCTGGCTGCACGAGGCCGCGGACGCGTCGATTCCCGTCGTGCTCAACCCCGGGGCGTTCACGCACTACTCGTACGGGATGCGGGACGCGGCGGCGCAGCTCACGGCGCCGCTGATCGAGGTGCACATCTCAAATCCCCACGCCCGAGAGGTATTCCGGCACACCTCGGTGGTCGCCGCGGTGGCCAGCGGCACGATCGCGGGCTTCGGTATCGGCTCCTACCGGCTCGCGCTGCGCGCGCTGGCGGAGGAACTGGCCGCCTGACCGCGTTGTGGGCTGTCTCGCACTGCCGGCCGAACCGACCGGCTGAGCAGGGCACTTGGGGCGACCCCCGGTCGTTGTCCGGTTGCCGGCCGGCGGGAGGAGAGCTTGGCGGCGAACCCTGGGGGTACCGTTCCGTGGCAATGGCAGATGACCTGCCGCCCGACCAGCGTCAGTCGTACGAGACGGAGTGGCACCGGATGCAGCACGCAGTGGGGGCTCCGCTGCCGCCTCCCCATGGGCCGGGCCGGCCCCCGACCACCACGTGGATACCGAACGACCCGCGCTCCGGCGCGCCTTCGCGGCCCGGCGGCGGGCCGGGGCCGCTGCCGGACTCCGGCTCCCCGGGGTCCGTAGCGCCGGGGTCCCCGGACGGCACCCTGGCGCGCCCGGGGCCGTCCGCCGCGGGTTCCGCCGGGGCCCCGGGCGACCGGTCGTTTGGTACGCGGCGACCGCCGATGTCCTCCGGGATGCCCCGCGCGGCCTCCTCCGGGCCACCGCCCGGTCACCCTGGTGGACCCGGTGGGCCCGTACATCCGGGCCAGGTGCCCGGCCCGTCCGGGTCCGGCCACTCGCCGGACGGCCCGCCCTCCGCCGGTCCGCCCCCGGAGCCCTTCCCTCCGGGGCGGTCGTCCGCCGCCGGTCCCGCTCCGGCCCTCCCGCCGTCCGGTCCGTCGCCCGCGGGTCCCTCCTCCGCGGGTCCACCGCGATCGGCCGCCGCGTCCTCCGGCGCGCCCCTGCACCCCGGCCGGACCCCGGCGACGGATCAGGCGGTCCCGGAGCAGGTGCGCGGCCGGGCAGCGGGCTCCGAGCCCGTGCGGCCCGGAGGACCGCCACCAGTGCACCCGCGCATGCCGGGGCACGCGCCCGCACCGCCGGGGTGGTTCCCCGCCGGGTCCGGCGGTCCGTCCGCACCGGGGCACCCGGGCGCCGGGCAGCGCCCCGCCGCCTCCGGGCCGCCCCCCGTACCGGGGCGCCCGGGTCCGTCGCAGGGGTCCGGTGGACCGGCCGGTCCGCCGTCCGTACCACCGCCCGTGCCTCCCGCCCCCGCCGGCCCCCCGGGCGTCGGCCCGGCCCCCGGCGGAGGTCACCCCGGCAACGGCCACCACCCCGCACCCGGCTGGACCCCGGCCGGGCCCCGGCACCCCTCGGCGGCGCCGCCCCGGGACACCACGGGCCATGTGCAGCTGCCGCCCGGCGGCCCGGTGGCGCTCCCCGCCCCGCCGCCCGCCGACAGCGGTACCGGCGCGGCCACCCTCGCCGTCCTGCTGATCGGCCCGGCGGGCGCGGGCAAGACGACCGTCGCCCGGCACTGGGCCACCCGGCGCCGGGTGCCCACCGCGCACATCAGCCTGGACGACGTCCGCGAATGGGTCTGCTCCGGTTTCGCCGACCCCCAGGCCGGGTGGAACGAGCACTCCGAGGCCCAGTACCGGCTGGCCCGCCGCACCTGCGGCTTCGCCGCGCGCAACTTCCTGGCCAACGGCATCTCGTGCATCCTCGACGACGCGGTCTTCCCCGACCGCCCCGTCGTCGGCCTCGGCGGCTGGAAGCGCCATGTGGGACCCGGGCTGCTCCCCGTGGTCCTGCTGCCCGGCCTGGAGGCCGTCCTGGAGCGCAACGCCGAGCGCAGCGGCAACCGCCGGCTGTCCGACGAGGAGGTGGCCGCCATCCACGGCCGGATGGCGGGCTGGTACGGCTCGGGGCTGCCGATCATCGACAACTCGAAGTACGACGTGGAGACGACCGCCCGCGTTCTCGACGACGTCCTCGCCCGGTCCATCGCGAGCCCGCCGTCCTGGTAGCGTCCCCCGGCCGGGCCTCCGCATGGACCCCGACCCCGGCCCGGACCCCGCCACCGGTCGCCCGCCTCCCGACCGGCCGCCGGTGGCCGCCGCCCCCGGTCGGACGCGCTGACCGGGCCGGATTGCGGATTCACTCGTACGCTCGGGGCATGTCAGAGGTGTTTGGACTCCGCCGTGACCGGCTGCGGGAGCGGTGCGCGAGCGCCGGAAGCGGAGGGGCCCTCGTCTCGCGGCCCGCGAATGTGCGCTATCTCGCGGGCGGCGCGCCCCCGCAGGCCGTACTGCTGCTCGGTCCGGACGAGGACGTACTGCTCTGCCCCGGCAATCCCGGCGGCGACTTCGCCGGAGGACGCCCCGACGCGCTGGTGCGGCTCAGCAGCCTGACGGCCCCGGCGGGGGACCCCGCGGTCGCAGCCGCCGAAGCGGCGCGGCGCGCGGGAATCGAGGCGCTCGCCGTCGAGGAGCACCACCTGACCGTCGCACGCCACCGGGCGATGCGTTCCGTCGCGCCCGGGCTGCGCCTGGCCGACCTCGGGCTCGCCGTCGAACAGCAGCGGATCGTCAAGGACGAGGAGGAGATCGCCTCGCTGCGGATCGCGGCGGAGATCACGGACCAGGCCCTCGGGGAGCTGCTGGAGTCGATCCTGGTGGGCCGCACCGAGCGCCATCTCGCGCTGGAGCTGGAGCGGCGGCTGGTCGACCACGGAGCCGACGGGCCCGCCTTCGCCACCTCCGTGGCCACCGGGGCGAACTCCGGCCGCCGGGGTCACCGCCCCACCGACCGCCGGGTCGAGGAGGGCGACTTCCTGACCGTCTGCGTCGGCGCGGACTACCGCGGCTACCGCTGCGAGATCGGCCGTACCTTTGTCATCGGCACGACCCCGGCGGACTGGCAGATCGAGCTGTACGACCTGGTCTTCGCCGCTCAGCGGGCCGCGCGGGAGGCCCTTGTGCCGGGTGTGGCGTACCGTGACGTGGACCGGGCGGCCCGCCAGATCCTGGACGGCGCGGGCCACGGAGAGGGCCTCGCACCGCTCACCGGGCACGGTGTGGGCCTCGAAATCGACGAGGACCCGCAGTTGGCGCCCGCCGCCATGGGTAAACTGGACGCCTGCGTGCCGGTCACCGTCGAACCGGGGGTCCACCTTCCGGGCCGGGGCGGGGTCCGGATCGATGACACGCTCGTCGTCCGCCAGGAGGCGGACGGCGGACCCGAGCTACTCACCATCACGACCAAGGAGCTGCTCGCGCTCTGAGCGCGCACCGCCGTAGCCCCCGGTCGTCCACGTCAGTCCAGGAGATTCCGCAACCGTGGCTTCCACGAACGACCTCAAGAACGGCATGGTGCTCAAGCTCGACAACGACCAGCTCTGGTCCGTCGTCGAGTTCCAGCACGTCAAGCCCGGCAAGGGCCCGGCCTTTGTGCGCACCAAGCTCAAGAACGTGCTCTCCGGAAAGATCGTCGACAAGACGTTCAACGCCGGCGTGAAGGTCGAGACGGCCACCGTCGACCGGCGCGACATGCAGTTCTCGTACATGGACGGCGACTACTTCGTCTTCATGGACATGCAGACCTACGACCAGCTGCACGTCGACCGCAAGGCCGTCGGTGACGCCGCGAACTTCCTCATCGAGGGCTTCGAGGCCACCGTCGCCACCCACGAGGGCAGCGTGCTCTACGTCGAGCTGCCCGCCGCCGTGGAGCTGGTCATCGCGGAGACCGAGCCCGGAGTCCAGGGCGACCGCTCCACCGGTGGCACCAAGCCCGCCAAGCTGGAGA
The DNA here is from genome assembly GCF_042873655.1 of Streptomyces sp. NPDC004609. Lineage (NCBI taxonomy): Bacteria > Bacillati > Actinomycetota > Actinomycetes > Kitasatosporales > Streptomycetaceae > Streptomyces > Streptomyces sp. NPDC004609. The sequence continues at coordinate 23,045 of NZ_JBIALS010000047.1, forward strand.
CCGGCTACGAGGTCCAGGTCCCGCTCTTCATCACCACGGGTGAGAAGATCAAGGTCGACACCCGCTCCGGCGACTACCTCAGCCGGGTGAACAGCTAACCGTGGCCGCTCGCAGCAAGGCCCGTAAGCGTGCCTTCCAGATCCTCTTCGAGGCCGACCAGCGCGGCACGTCCGTGCGACACGTCCTCGCCGACTGGATCCGGCATGCACGGACCGACGACCGGCAGCCCCCGGTCAACGAGTACACGATGACGCTGGTCGAGGGGTACGCCGACTTCGCGGAGCGCATCGACGACCTGATCGTCACCTACGCGGTCGACTGGGACCTGGACCGGATGCCGGTCGTCGACCGGAACATCGTCCGCCTCGGTGCGTACGAACTGGTGTGGGTGGACGAGACCCCGGACGCGGTCGCGATCGACGAAGCGGTGCAGCTCGCCAAGGAGTTCTCCACCGACGAGTCGCCGTCGTTCGTGAACGGTCTGCTGGGCCGCTTCAAGGAGCTGAAGCCGTCGCTGCGCCGCGAAAGCGCCTGACGGCGGACGGACCTCCACCGGTGTGACCGGGCCCGGGGTGGAAGACGGACAGTCCTCCGCCCCGGGCCCGGTGCCTGTCCGGGGCCTGCGTTTCCGCGTCTGTCCGGAACCCGACCCCCGTCGGCCGGGGGCCCGCATCGGCCACGACCGGGCTCCTCCGCCACCGGCTCCTCCGCCACCGGCACCTGCGGCGCCGTGTCCGGAGTGCTGCCGCTCTGTTCCTGTTCCTGTTCCCGGTCCTGGACCGGGAGGCTCGGCGCCGCTGCCGGGCCCGGCGAGCTGCTCGTCATGCTGTCCAAGGTGCGGGACGTTCCGCTCAACCTGTGGACCAACGGCCCCTCGGACCGGACCGGCCACCGTTGGGGCCCGTGCCACCCTGGGCGGGCGCGGTCGCCGTGCCGTTCCACTTCGCCACGGTGTTCGCCGCCCCGACCGGACCCGACCGGCGGGTCCGCCCCCGATGCCGCCGTGCCCTCCTGCCGTCCGCCGTCGGTGTGCCCTTCCGGAAGCCGTCTGCGGCGCTCCTCACCGCATTCGCGGCCGACTCCGGCGAACGCGCCGGGGTGGTGTCCGAGCGGCCGTCGTCCTGGGCGCGGTCATCCTGCTCTCGGGGCCGTGGCGCCCCTGACGGCGGGGGCCGACGCAAGCAGGAGCGGCATTCCCGGCCGGTAGCGGCTGACGGCTCACCGAGGAGCAGCTCGAACGCCTGCACGGCGCTGCCGGACCGGGCGACCACGCGGAGTCACCGTGCACTACGGCTCCTCGCCCGTTTCGACGTGCTACGGGCGTCTGATCCACCTGTTCGCGGGGCCGCACGATGGCATATGCGTACGACTCCGGGCCTGCCGGAGTGGACGATTCGGCCGCCGCCCGGCCCGCCGGGGGCGACGGCCTGGGCACGATGGTCTTCGCCGGGGAGGCCGTCCCGGGGAACGATCAGGTGGCCGGTGCGCGGCTGCTGCCCGTACGCCGTGGGGGATCTTCACCGGCGGCGGTACAGAGGCTGTCCGCTCGCGAGCCGACCGCACAAGCACGCCCCGCGCTCGCCCCGTGCTGCCGGGCACCACGCACGCCGCCCTCCACAACGCCGTCCGGGCACGCCGGGCTGAGGCCCGTGGTCGTGCCGACGGGATCCTGTGACCGCGGCGCGCGGGCCCGGGACATCACCGCGGCGAACACCGACGGCACCGTGCTCGTGGCCGTCCCGGCGCCCTCGTACGCACACGGTGTGATCGATTCCGGTGGCGCTCCGACGCGGCGCAGACGGGTGGGCGTGGGGCGCTCCGCCATAGGGACACCCGTATCGGTGGCTGATACCTGAGGCCTCTGAGACGGACGGGGCGGGAGTTGTCCGAATTCGATCTCTCCGCACGGGGGATCCGAGGGTGTGCCCGGCTCGTCCGCGTCGTGGAACGTCGGCGCGTCCCTGCCCGCGCGCTGGGTCTCGTCGGCCCCCTCCCGGTCCTCGGACGCCGGACGTACTGAAGTTCGGCGCCCGGCCGCGGATGGCCCGAGCCGCGCCTGTGTCGTCGATCGCGGCAGAGGCCGGGAGGCGCCCGCCGCGGGCCCGGAGCCGACCGGAGCGGCCCGAGGCGCACATCCCGGGCCGGCGCGGGCGAGGCGGCGCTCTCCGCCCGTCGTGGCCCGGGATCCGGGCAGAGCGGCCCGTACGGCACCGGAAGGACCGAGGGCGCGCCGAGGCGGCGGCACGGGCACCCGGAGCAGCGGCAACGGACACCTGGGGCGGCGGCGCGGACAAGAGCGCGGCCACACCCGTCCGTACGCACTCAGGGGCGGCGCCGGACCGCGCCGCCCCTGGGATGTGACGTTTCTCCTGGAAGGGGCGGAGTCAGCCGTCCTCGTGGGTGACCGCGCGCCGCGCGTCCGCGTCCAGCACGCCCCAGCTGATCAGCTGCTCGGTGAGGACGGACGGCGACTGGTCATAGATGACGGCGAGGGTGCGCAGGTCGTCCTGGCGGATCGACAGCACCTTGCCGTTGTAGTCGCCGCGCTGGGACTGGATCGTCGCGGCGTACCGCTGGAGCGGCCCCGCCTTCTCGGCCGGCACATGGGCCAGCCGCTCCAGATCCAGCACGAGCTTCGGCGGCGGCTCGGCGGCCCCGCCCGGCGTCGTGCCGGGCAGCAGCTCCTGCACCGGAACGCCGTAGAAGTCCGCCAGCTCGGCCAGCCGCTGCACGGTCACGGCGCGGTCCCCGCGCTCGTACGACCCGACGACGACGGCCTTCCAGCGGCCCTGTGACTTCTCTTCCACGCCGTGGAGGGACAGCCCCTGCTGTGTGCGGATGGCGCGGAGCTTGGCCCCGAGCTGCTTTGCGTATTCGCTGGACATATAGCTCCCCGGACGCTGTGACAACGTGCGGCTCCGCCGCGCGGCTGGTAACTCACTGTGAGGTTACGCAGCGTTACTTGGACTCGTCAAGCCGAATGGGTCCAGACCGGTCTGTTGTCATGATCGGAACCGGTTTACGGCCAGGTCCGGACCAGGGCGCCGACAAGCCCGGCAAAGCCCCCTGGTACCGTTACGAGCGTAAATCCGACGTCCTTTAAGGTCCGTCCCGTGAGGCGGAGAAGGAGGTCCGTTTCGTATGGACACGAACAACTCCGATGCGGCGCGCCCCGTTCTTGAGGCACCCGATATCGCGCGGGTGCTGACCCGTATCGCCCATGAGATCGTCGAACGCGCGAAGGGCGCCGACGACGTGGTGCTCCTCGGCATTCCCACCCGCGGTGTGTTCCTCGCCCGCAGGCTCGCCGACAAGCTCGCAGAGATCACCGGACGCACCATCCCGGTCGGCTCCCTCGACATCACGATGTACCGCGACGACCTGCGACTGCGTCCCGCGCGGGCGCTGGCCCGCACCGACATCCCCGGTGACGGCGTCGACGGCAGACTGGTCGTGCTCGTCGACGACGTGCTCTTCTCCGGCCGCACCATCCGCGCCGCGCTCGACGCGCTCGGCGACATCGGCCGCCCCCGGGCCGTACAGCTCGCGGTCCTCGTCGACCGCGGCCACCGCGAACTGCCCATCCGCGCCGACTACGTCGGCAAGAACCTCCCCACATCGCTGCGGGAGACGGTCAAGGTCCTGCTCCTGGAGGAGGACGGCCGCGACACCGTGCTGCTCGGGGTGCGCGAGACCGCCCGGCAGTAGCGCCCCCGACGGCCCCGCCGCCCGGCGGGTACCGCACGCCCCCATGTCCCAGCGCCTTCGGGCGCGCGACGGCACCGGACCCCCGGGGGCCCGCCGCGTCCCGACCGCAGCCCACCGACAGAGCAGCCAGAGCAGACAACCGGAGCCAACCCAGATGAAGCATCACCTCATCTCGGCCGCCGATCTCACGCGTGACGACGCCGTCCTCATCCTCGACACCGCCGAGGAGATGGCCCGCGTCGCCGACCGGCCGATCAAGAAGCTGCCCACCCTCCGCGGCCGTACCGTCGTCAACCTCTTCTTCGAGGACTCGACCCGGACCCGGATCTCCTTCGAGGCCGCCGCCAAGCGCCTCTCCGCCGACGTCATCAACTTCTCCGCCAAGGGATCGTCCGTCTCCAAGGGCGAATCCCTCAAGGACACCGCGCTCACCCTGGAGGCGATGGGCGCCGACGCCGTCGTCATCCGCCACCACGCCTCCGGCGCCCCCTACCGGCTCGCGAACTCCGGCTGGATCGACGGCTCGGTCGTCAACGCCGGCGACGGCACCCACGAGCACCCCACCCAGGCCCTGCTCGACGCCTTCACCGTGCGCCGCCGGCTCGTCGGCCGGGACGCCGGCATCGGCCGCGACCTCGCGGGCCGCCGGATCACCATCGTCGGCGACATCCTGCACAGCCGGGTCGCCCGCTCCAACGTGCTGCTGCTCACCACCCTCGGCGCCGAGGTCACCCTCGTCGCCCCGCCGACCCTGGTGCCCATCGGAGCCGAGAGCTGGCCCTGCGAGGTCTCGTACAGCCTGGACGACGTCCTGCCCAAGTCGGACGCCGTGATGATGCTGCGGGTGCAGCGCGAGCGGATGAACGCCGCCTTCTTCCCCACCGAGCGCGAGTACTCCCGCCGCTACGGCCTGGACGGCGACCGGATGGCACGGATGCCGGAACACGCCGTGGTCATGCACCCCGGGCCGATGAACCGCGGTATGGAGATCACCGCCGAGGTCGCCGACTCCAGCCGCTGCACGGCCGTCGAACAGGTCGCCAACGGCGTCTCGATCCGGATGGCCGTCCTGTATCTGCTGCTCGGCGGCAACGAGCCCGCCGTCGCCCACTCGCGTCCCGAGGAGAACAAGTGACCCCGAACAAGATCCTGATCCGCGGTGCCAAGGTGCTGGGCGGCGAGCCGCAGGACGTGCTGATCGACGGCGGGACCGTCGCCGCGGTCGCCCCCTCCGTCGAGCCCGGCGACGCCACCGTCGTCGAGGCCGCCGGGAAGATCCTGCTGCCCGGGCTCGTCGACCTCCACACCCATCTGCGCGAGCCCGGCCGCGAGGACTCCGAGACCGTCCTCACCGGCACCAGGGCCGCCGCCGTCGGCGGCTTCACCGCCGTGCACGCCATGGCCAACACCTTCCCCGTCGCCGACACCGCGGGCGTGGTCGAGCAGGTCTGGCGGCTCGGCAGGGAGTCCGGCTACTGCGACGTCCAGCCCGTCGGCGCCGTCACCGTCGGACTGGAGGGCAAGCAGCTCGCCGAGCTGGGCGCCATGCACGAGTCCGCCGCCGGGGTGAGGGTCTTCTCCGACGACGGCAAGTGCGTCGACGACGCCGTGATCATGCGCCGGGCGCTGGAGTACGTGAAGGCGTTCGACGGGGTCGTCGCCCAGCACGCGCAGGAGCCCCGGCTGACCGAGGGCGCCCAGATGAACGAGGGCGTCGTCTCCGCCGAGCTGGGCCTCGGGGGCTGGCCCGCCGTCGCCGAGGAGTCGATCATCGCCCGCGATGTCCTCCTCGCCGCCCATGTCGGCTCCCGCGTCCACATCTGCCATCTGTCCACCGCCGGATCCGTCGAGATCGTCCGCTGGGCCAAGTCCAAGGGCTGGGACGTCACCGCCGAGGTCACCCCGCACCACCTCCTCCTCACCGACGAGCTCGTACGCAGCTACAACCCCGTCTACAAGGTGAACCCGCCGCTGCGCACCGAGACCGATGTGATGGCCCTGCGCGAGGCGCTCGCCGACGGCACCATCGACTGCGTCGCCACCGACCACGCCCCGCACCCGCACGAGGACAAGGACTGCGAGTGGGGCGCGGCCGCCATGGGCATGGTGGGCCTGGAGACCGCGCTCTCCGTCGTCCAGGAGACGATGATCGAGACCGGGCTGCTCGACTGGGCGGGCGTCGCCGACCGGATGTCGTTCCGCCCGGCGCGCATCGGCCGGCTCGACGGCCACGGCCGTCCCGTCTCGGCAGGTGAGCCCGCGAACCTCACGCTCGTCGATCCGGCATACCGTGGAACGGTGGACCCCGCGGGCTTCGCATCCCGCAGCCGCAACACCCCCTACGAGGGCCGTGAGCTGCCGGGACGCGTCACCCACACCTTCCTGCGGGGCCGGGCAACGGTCGTCGACGGGAACCTCGCGTGACATCTCTCACCACCATCGCAGCCCAGTACACCGCGGAGCAGAAGTCCGCGGAGGTGACCGACTGGGCCGCACGTATCGGCTGGGTCGTCGGGCTGCTGATCCTCATCGCCTTCGTCTACTGGCTGATGCGCCAGGGCTGGAAGTGGCGCGGCAGCCTCCAGTCGGGCCTGCCGGAGCTGCCGACGGCGCCCCGGGACCCCGGTGAGCCGCGGCTGACGATGACCGGCCGCTACCACGGCTCCACCACGGCCGGTCAGTGGCTCGACCGGATCGTGGCCCACGGCCTCGGCGTCCGCTCGCGCACCGAGCTGACCCTCACCGACGCGGGACTGGACGTCGTACGGCCGGGGGCGGCCGACTTCTTCGTCCCCCGGGACGCCCTGCGCGAGGCCCGGCTCGACAAGGGCATCGCGGGCAAGGTCCTCGCCGAGGGCGGCCTCCTGGTCGTCACCTGGGAGCACGGCGGCACACTCGTCGACTCCGGCTTCCGCTCCGACCGCGCGGCCGAGCACAACGACTGGGTCACCACACTGAACCACCTGATCAACACGACGGAAGGCGCACGATGACCACCTCCACCCGGGGAACGTCCAGAGTTCCCGCCGTACTCGTCCTGGAGGACGGCCGCACCTTCCGCGGCCGCGCCTACGGGGCCGTGGGGGAGACCTTCGGCGAGGCCGTGTTCAACACCGGCATGACCGGATACCAGGAGACGCTGACCGACCCCTCGTACCACCGCCAGGTCGTCGTGATGACCGCCCCGCACATCGGCAACACCGGGGTCAACGACGAGGACGACGAGTCGAGGCGCATCTGGGTCGCCGGCTACGTCGTGCGCGACCCCGCCCGGGTCCCGTCGAACTGGCGCTCGCGGCGCTCCCTCGACGACGAGCTGACCGCCCAGGGCGTCGTCGGCATCAGCGGGATCGACACCCGCGCCCTGACCCGCCATCTGCGCGAGCGCGGCGCGATGCGCGTCGGCATCTTCTCCGGCGACACGCTCCCCGACGAGGAGTCGCTGCTCGCCCGCGTCCAGGAGTCCCCCCAGATGACGGGCGCGGACCTCTCCGCCGAGGTCGCCACCGAGGAGTCGTACGTCGTCCCGGCCATCGGGACCAGGCGCTTCACCGTCGCCGCCATCGACCTGGGCATCAAGGGCATGACCCCGCACCGGATGGCCGAGCGCGGCATCGAGGTCCACGTCCTGCCCGCCGGCGCCACCGCCGACGAGGTGTACGCGGTCCGGCCCGACGGGGTCTTCCTCTCCAACGGTCCCGGCGACCCCGCCACCGCCGACCTCACCGTGATCAAGGAGGTCCTGGAGCGCGGCACCCCGCTCTTCGGCATCTGCTTCGGCAACCAGCTCCTCGGCCGCGCCCTCGGCTTCGGCACCTACAAGCTGAAGTACGGCCACCGGGGCATCAACCAGCCCGTGCAGGACCGCGCCACGGGCAAGGTCGAGGTCACCGCCCACAACCACGGATTCGCCGTCGACGCACCGCTCGACCGGGTCTCCGACACCCCCTACGGCCGCGCCGAGGTCTCCCACGTCTGCCTCAACGACAACGTCGTCGAGGGCCTCAGGCTCCTCGACCGGCCGGCCTTCAGCGTCCAGTACCACCCCGAGGCGGCCGCGGGCCCGCACGACGCCGCGTACCTGTTCGACCGCTTCGTATCCCTGATGGAGGGCCAGCGTGCCTAAGCGCACCGACATCCAGTCCGTTCTGGTCATCGGATCCGGCCCGATCGTCATCGGTCAGGCCGCCGAGTTCGACTACTCCGGCACCCAGGCGTGCCGCGTCCTCAAGGCCGAGGGCCTGCGCGTCGTCCTGGTGAACTCCAACCCCGCGACGATCATGACCGACCCGGAGATCGCCGACGCCACCTACGTCGAGCCGATCACACCGGAATTCGTCGAGAAGATCATCGCCAAGGAGCGCCCCGACGCGCTGCTGCCCACCCTCGGCGGCCAGACCGCGCTGAACACCGCCATCGCCATGCACGATCAGGGGGTGCTGGACAAGTACGGCGTCGAGCTGATCGGCGCCAACGTCGAGGCCATCAACAAGGGCGAGGACCGCGACCTGTTCAAGGAGGTCGTCGAGGCCGTACGCGCCAAGATCGGCCACGGCGAGTCCGCCCGCTCGGTCATCTGCCACACCATGGACGACGTCATCCGCGGCGTCGACACCCTCGGCGGCTACCCCGTCGTCGTCCGGCCCTCCTTCACCATGGGCGGCGCCGGCTCCGGCTTCGCCCACGACGAGGGCGAGCTGCGCCGGATCGCCGGACAGGGCCTCACGCTCTCCCCGACCACCGAGGTCCTCCTGGAGGAGTCCATCCTCGGCTGGAAGGAGTACGAGCTGGAGCTGATGCGCGACAAGCACGACAACGTCGTCGTGGTCTGCTCCATCGAGAACTTCGACCCCATGGGCGTCCACACCGGCGACTCCATCACCGTCGCCCCGGCGATGACGCTCACCGACCGCGAGTACCAGCGGCTGCGGGACATCGGCATCGCGATCATCCGCGAGGTCGGCGTCGACACCGGCGGCTGCAACATCCAGTTCGCCGTCAACCCCGACGACGGCCGGATCATCGTCATCGAGATGAACCCCCGGGTCTCCCGCTCCTCCGCGCTCGCTTCCAAGGCCACCGGCTTCCCCATCGCCAAGATCGCCGCGAAGCTCGCCGTCGGGTACACCCTGGACGAGATCCCGAACGACATCACCGAGAAGACGCCGGCCTCGTTCGAGCCCACGCTCGACTACGTCGTCGTCAAGGCACCCCGCTTCGCCTTCGAGAAGTTCCCCTCCGCCGACGCCACCCTCACCACCACCATGAAGTCGGTCGGCGAGGCCATGGCGATCGGCCGCAACTTCACCGAAGCCCTCCAGAAGGCCCTGCGCTCCCTGGAGAAGAAGGGCAGCCAGTTCGACTTCACCGGCCCGGTCGGCGACAAGGACGAACTGCTGCGCGAGGCCGTACGCCCCACCGACGGCCGGATCAACGCCGTCATGCAGGCCATCCGCGCCGGAGCCACCCCCGAGGAGGTCTTCGAGGCGACGAAGATCGACCCGTGGTTCACCGACCAGCTGTTCCTGATCAAGGAGCACGCGGACGAACTGGCCGCCGCCGCCAAGCTCCACCCCGAACTGCTGGCAGCGGCCAAACGCCACGGCTTCTCCGACGCGCAGATCGCCGCCGTCAGGGGGCTGCGCGAGGACGTCGTCCGCGAGGTGCGGCACGCGCTCGGCATCCGCCCGGTCTACAAGACGGTCGACACCTGCGCCGCCGAGTTCGCCGCCAGGACGCCGTACTTCTACTCCTCGTACGACGAGGAGACCGAGGTCGCCCCGCGCGAGAAGCCCGCCGTGATCATCCTGGGCTCGGGCCCCAACCGCATCGGCCAGGGCATCGAGTTCGACTACTCCTGCGTCCACGCCTCCTTCGCGCTCAGCGACGCGGGCTACGAGACCGTGATGGTCAACTGCAACCCCGAGACCGTGTCCACCGACTACGACACCTCCGACCGGCTCTACTTCGAGCCGCTCACCCTGGAGGACGTCCTGGAGATCGTGCACGCGGAGGCGCAGGCCGGACCGGTCGCGGGTGTGATCGTCCAGCTCGGCGGCCAGACCCCGCTCGGCCTCGCCCAGGCCCTCAAGGACAACGGCGTCCCCGTCGTCGGCACCCCGCCGGAGGCCATCCACGCCGCCGAGGACCGCGGAGCCTTCGGCCGCGTCCTCAAGGAGGCCGGACTCCCCGCGCCCAAGCACGGCACCGCCACCACCTTCGCCGAGGCCAGGGCCATCGCCGACGAGATCGGCTACCCCGTCCTCGTACGCCCCTCGTACGTGCTCGGCGGGCGCGGCATGGAGATCGTGTACGACGAGACCCGGCTCCAGTCGTACATCGCCGAGTCCACCGAGATCAGCCCCACCCGGCCGGTCCTCGTCGACCGGTTCCTCGACGACGCCATCGAGATCGACGTCGACGCGCTGTACGACGGTGAGGAGCTGTACCTCGGCGGTGTCATGGAGCACATCGAGGAGGCCGGGATCCACTCCGGCGACTCGGCGTGCGCCCTGCCCCCGATCACCCTCGGCGGCTTCGACATCAAGCGGCTGCGCGCCTCCACCGAGGCGATCGCGCGCGGAGTGGGCGTGCGCGGACTGATCAACATCCAGTTCGCGCTGGCCGGGGACATCCTGTACGTCCTGGAGGCCAACCCGCGCGCCTCCCGGACCGTCCCCTTCACCTCCAAGGCCACCGCCGTACCGCTGGCGAAGGCCGCAGCCAGGATCTCGCTGGGCGCGACCGTCGCACAGCTGCGCGCCGAGGGCCTCCTCCCGGCGAACGGCGACGGCGGCACGCTGCCCATGGACGCGCCGATCTCCGTCAAGGAGGCCGTGATGCCGTGGTCCCGCTTCCGCGACATCCACGGCCGCGGTGTCGACACCGTCCTCGGCCCGGAGATGCGCTCCACCGGCGAGGTCATGGGCATCGACTCCGTCTTCGGCACCGCGTACGCGAAGTCGCAGGCGGGCGCGTACGGCCCGCTGCCCACCAAGGGCCGCGCCTTCATCTCCGTCGCCAACCGCGACAAGCGCTCGATGATCTTCCCGGCGCGGGAGCTGGTCGCCCACGGCTTCGAACTGCTCGCCACCTCCGGCACCGCCGAGGTCCTCAAGCGCAACGGCATCAACGCCACCGTCGTACGCAAGCACAGCGAGGGCGAGGGCCCCGGCGGTGAGAAGACCATCGTCCAGCTCATCCACGACGGACAGGTCGACCTCATCGTCAACACCCCCTACGGCACCGGCGGCCGCCTCGACGGCTACGACATCCGCACGGCCGCCGTCGCGCGCTCCGTCCCCTGCCTGACCACCGTCCAGGCCCTCGCCGCCGCGGTCCAGGGCATCGAAGCCCTCACCCGCGGAGACATCGGCGTCCGCTCCCTCCAGGAACACGCCCGGCACCTGACCGCCGGCCGCGACTAGCCACACGAGGGGGGACACCGGAAACGGTGTCCCCCTCCGTATGAGGACCCCACCATGTACAAGCTGTTCTTCCACCTCGTCTTCCGGCGGATGGACCCCGAGCGGGCCCACCACCTGGCCGTCCGCTGGATCAGGCTGGCCGCGCGGACTCCCGTGCTGCGGACCTTCGCCGCCGCCGTGCTCGCGCCGCGCCACAAGGAACTGCGCACCGAGGCGCTCGGGCTGCGGATGCACGGCCCCTTCGGGCTCGCGGCGGGCTTCGACAAGAACGCCGTGGCGATCGACGGCATGGCGATGCTCGGCTTCGATCACGTGGAGATCGGTACGGTCACCGGACTCGCCCAGCCCGGCAACCCGAAGAAGCGCCTCTTCCGGCTGCTGCCCGACCGGGCGCTGATCAACCGCATGGGCTTCAACAACGAGGGCTCGGCCGCGGTCGCCCGGCGCCTGGGGGAGCGGCGGGCCGTCTTCCGTACCGTCGTCGGCGTCAACATCGGCAAGACCAAGGTGGTGCCGGAGGCCGAGGCCGCCGCCGACTACGTCACCTCCACCGAACGGCTCGCCCGCCACGCCGACTATCTCGTGGTGAACGTCTCCTCGCCGAACACCCCGGGGCTGCGCAACCTCCAGGCCACCGAGTCGCTGCGCCCCCTGCTCACCGCCGTGCGCGAGGCGGCCGACCGCACCGAGACCCGCCGCCGCGTCCCCCTCCTCGTCAAGATCGCCCCCGATCTCGCCGACGAGGACGTCGACGCGGTCGCCGATCTCGCCGTCGAGCTGGGGCTGGACGGCATCATCGCCACCAACACGACCGTCTCCCGCGAGGGCCTGCTCTCCCCGCCCGCCCTGACGAAGGAGACGGGCGGCCTGTCCGGCGCCCCCCTGAAGGAGCGCTCGCTGGAGGTGCTGCGCCGGCTGTACGCCCGGGTCGGCGACCGCATCACACTGGTCGGCGTCGGCGGTATCGAGAACGCCGAGGACGCCTGGCAGCGCATCCTCGCCGGAGCCACCCTCGTCCAGGGCTACAGCGCCTTCGTCTACGAGGGCCCGTTCTGGAGCCGGGCGGTCCACCGGGGCCTCGCGGCCCGCCTCGCGGCCAGTGAGTACGCCACCCTCGCCGAGGCCGTCGGCGCCGCCACCCGATCGCGGAAGGAAGCCGCCGCATGAGTACCCCGACCCCCTTCGGCGCCCGCCTCCACGAGGCGGTGCGCGCCCGCGGCCCGCTCTGCGTCGGCATCGACCCCCATGCCTCGCTGCTCAAGGACTGGGGCCTCGACGACGACGTCGCCGGGCTCGAACGCTTCACCCGTACGACCGTCGAGGCCCTGGCCGACCGGGTCGCCGTCCTCAAGCCCCAGTCGGCGTTCTTCGAGCGCTTCGGCTCGCGCGGCGTCGCGGTGCTGGAGAAGTCCGTCGCCGAGGCCCGGGACGCGGGCGCGCTGGTGCTCATGGACGCCAAGCGCGGGGACATCGGCTCCACGATGGCCGCGTACGCCGCGGCCTTCCTGGACCCCTCGTCCCCGCTGTTCTCGGACGCGCTCACGCTCTCCCCGTATCTCGGCTTCGGCTCGCTGCGCCCGGCGCTGAGCGCGGCCGCCGCCTCCGGCTCGGGTGTCTTCGTCCTCGCGCTGACCTCCAACCCGGAGGGCGCGGAGGTCCAGCGCGCCACCGCCGTCGACGGCCGCTCGCTGGCTCAGCTGATGCTCGACCACATGGCGGCGGAGAACGTGGACGCGTGGCCGCTCGGCTCGGTCGGCGCGGTCGTCGGCGCGACGCTCGCCGACGCGGGGGTGAATCTGGCGATCAACGGCCCGCTGCTCGCTCCCGGCATCGGCGCCCAGGGCGCGACCCCCGCCGATCTGCCCCGGATCTTCGGCTCCTCGGTCGGCAACGTCCTGCCGAGCGTCAGCCGCGGGGTCCTGAGCCACGGTCCGGGCGCGGCGGCGCTGCGCGACGCGGCGGCGCGTCTCGCCGACGAAACGGCGGCAGTGGTCTCGGGCGGCTGAGCGGACCCGCGGAGGGCCGGCGGGCGGCCGGCGGAGGTTCCCTAGATGTACTGACCAGCGGAGTCGTGCGTGCTCTCATGAGAAACCTCTTCATGCGCGCTGTTGCCAAATCTTGACGCAAATCCCGGTCGTTATGTCGGAAAAGTCCTGGTCGGTCGATGCTGACCAGGACTTTTCGTCTGTTCTCGCTGACTGGAGCGGTGCGGCCCGCTAGTCTCCGTCGAAGAGCGCACGAGCACTGCGTTGCTCGTTGCTCGCCTGGTGTGGGGCGACTAGGTTCCTCACCGGTCCGTATCCGACAGATCGACATCCGAGGTGACGTAGGCGTGGCTCTTCCGCCCCTTACCCCTGAACAGCGCGCAGCCGCGCTCGAAAAGGCCGCCGCGGCTCGCCGGGAGCGGGCCGAGGTCAAGAATCGACTCAAGCACTCCGGCGCCTCGCTCCACGAGGTCATCAAGCAGGGTCAGGAGAACGACGTCATCGGCAAGATGAAGGTCTCCGCTCTTCTGGAGTCCCTGCCGGGCGTGGGCAAGGTCCGCGCCAAGCAGATCATGGAACGGCTCGGGATCTCCGAGAGCCGCCGTGTGCGCGGTCTCGGCTCGAACCAGATCGCGTCCCTGGAGCGCGAGTTCGGCGGCGGCCCCGCCTGACGGTCCCGGGCACCCCCGGGAAGCTGGATAATCGCTGCATGGCAGCAGAGGTACGTCCGCGGCTGACCGTGCTCTCCGGCCCCTCCGGGGTGGGTAAGAGCACGGTCGTCGCGCATATGCGCAAGGTCCACCCCGAGGTCTGGCTCTCGGTGTCGGCCACCACCAGAAAACCGCGCCCCGGTGAGCGCCACGGCGTTCAGTACTTTTTCGTCACCGACGACGAATTCGACAAGCTGATCGCCAACGGTGAACTGCTGGAGTGGGCGGAGTTCGCGGGCCACCGGTACGGCACGCCGCGGCGCGCCGTCCTGGAGCGTCTGGAGTCGGGCGAGCCCGTGCTGCTGGAGATCGACCTCCAGGGCGCCCGGCAGGTCAAGGAGTCCCTGCCGGACTCCCTGCTGGTCTTCCTCGCTCCGCCCGGCTGGGACGAGCTGGTCCGCCGGCTCACGGGCCGGGGCACCGAGTCGGCCGAGGTCATCGAGGAGCGGCTGGCGGTCGCCAAGGTGGAGCTGGCCGCCGAGTCGGAGTTCGACACCACCCTGGTCAACACCTCCGTCGAGGACGTGGCCCGTGAGCTGCTAGCCTTGATGACGGTGTCTGCCGACGACTGACTCGCCGGTTCTCCGGAGAGCGATCCCCGGATCCTCACACCGTTCGATCTTTTCCCATCTTCGGAAGGTAGAGCGTGTCCTCTTCCATCACCGCGCCCGAGGGCATCATCAACCCGCCGATCGACGAGCTGCTTGAGGCCACGGACTCGAAGTACAGCCTCGTGATCTACGCGGCGAAGCGCGCGCGTCAGATCAACGCGTACTACTCCCAGCTCGGCGAGGGCCTGCTTGAGTACGTCGGTCCGCTCGTGGACACCCACGTCCACGAGAAGCCGCTCTCGATCGCCCTGCGCGAGATCAACGCGGGCCTGCTGACCTCCGAGGCCATCGAGGGCCCGGCCCAGTAGTCGTACGTATCGCGTGTTGTCCACAGGCCCGGCGGCCCGTCCGCCGGGCCTGTGGTGTGTCATAGGGGCAGACGCCGAGTGTGGGGAGACACAGTGGACAAGCCGGTCAAGCCGAGGGTCGTGCTGGGGGTCAGCGGGGGCATCGCCGCGTACAAGGCGTGCGAGCTGCTGCGCAGACTCACGGAGTCCGGCCATGACGTACGGGTCGTGCCGACCGCCTCGGCGCTCCACTTCGTCGGTGCCGCGACCTGGTCCGCCCTCTCCGGGAACCCGGTCTCGACCGAGGTCTGGTCCGACGTCCACGAGGTTCCGCATGTGCGGATCGGACAGCACGCGGATCTGGTCGTGGTCGCCCCCGCCACGGCCGATCTGCTCGCCAGGGCGGCCCACGGCCTCGCGGACGACCTGCTGACCAACACCCTGCTCACGGCCCGCTGCCCCGTCGTCTTCGCCCCCGCGATGCACACGGAGATGTGGGAGCACCCCGCGACCCGGGAGAACGTGGCCACCCTGCGCCGCCGTGGCGCGGTGGTGGTCGAACCCGCGGTCGGCAGGCTCACCGGAGTCGACACCGGCAAGGGCCGGCTGCCCGAGCCGGGGGAGATCTTCGAGGTGTGCCGCAGGGTCCTGGCCCGGGGCGCCGCCGCTCCCGACCTGGTGGGCCGCCATGTCGTCATCAGTGCGGGCGGCACCCGCGAGCCGCTCGACCCGGTGCGCTATCTCGGCAACCGCTCCTCCGGCAAGCAGGGGTACGCCCTCGCCCGTACGGCCGCCGCCCGCGGCGCGCGGGTGACGCTGATCGAGGCCAACACCTCCCTGGCCGATCCGGCGGGCGTCGACGTCGTCCGGGTCGGTACGGCGGTGCAGCTGCGCGAGGCCGTGCTGAAGGCGGCCGCGGACGCCGACGCGGTGGTGATGGCGGCGGCCGTCGCCGACTTCCGGCCCGCCGTGTACGCCGACGGCAAGATCAAGAAGAAGGACGGGGAGGACCCCGCGCCCGTCGCCCTGGTCCGCAACCCCGACATCCTCGCCGAGATCTCGGCCGATCGGCCCCGGACCGACCAGGTGATCGTGGGCTTCGCCGCGGAGACCGACGACGTCCTCGCCAACGGGCGCGACAAGCTGCGCCGCAAGGGCTGCGATCTGCTGGTGGTCAACGAGGTGGGGGAGCGCAAGACCTTCGGCGCGGAGGAGAGCGAGGCGGTGGTCCTGGCCGCCGACGGTGGTGAGACCCCCGTGCCGTTCGGGCCCAAGGAGGTGCTGGCGGACACCGTCTGGGACCTGGTGGTCCCGCGCCTGCGGTGAGGATCTCTGAGGTTTCCACCGCTTTCCGGAGTGGTCGGACAATCCGCCCGAAAGGCGGCGTTCCGTCCGCCGGTTTCGGTCTATCGTCCTGCCCGTAGACGTTCCGTCGCAGCTGGCGGCGCCGCCGCTCGGCTCCACGGGTCGAGACGGGTGGTCCGTTCACACAGGGCGACGGATAAACTGGTCATGGAACGTCGCGGGGCGCAGCCCCCTGCCGGTCCGCCAATGATCAGCCAGCAGCCGCTGCAACCCCAGGGAGCGATGTGTCCCGCCGTCTCTTCACCTCGGAGTCCGTGACCGAAGGTCACCCCGACAAAATCGCTGACCAGATCAGTGACACCATTCTCGACGCGCTCCTCCAGGAGGACCCGGCCTCCCGGGTGGCCGTCGAGACCCTGATCACCACCGGCCTGGTGCATGTCGCCGGTGAGGTCACCACCCAGGCGTACGCCGACATCCCCACGCTCGTGCGCAACAAGATCCTTGAGATCGGCTACGACTCGTCGAAGAAGGGTTTCGACGGCGCCTCCTGCGGGGTCTCGGTCTCGATCGGCGCACAGTCCCCGGACATCGCGCAGGGCGTGGACACGGCGTACGAGAACCGTGTCGAGGGCGACGACGACGAGCTGGACCGGCAGGGCGCCGGCGACCAGGGCCTGATGTTCGGGTACGCCTGCGACGAGACCCCCGAGCTGATGCCGCTGCCGATCCACCTCGCGCACCGGCTCTCCCGGCGGCTGTCCGAGGTCCGCAAGAACGGGACCATCCCCTACCTCCGGCCCGACGGCAAGACCCAGGTCACCATCGAGTACGACGGCGACAAGGCGATCCGCCTCGACACCGTCGTCGTCTCCTCGCAGCACGCCTCGGACATCGACCTGGACTCGCTGCTCGCGCCCGACATCCGCGAGTTCGTCGTCGAGCACGTCCTCAAGCAGCTCATCGAGGACGGCATCAAGCTCGACACCGACGGCTACCGCCTCCTGGTGAACCCGACCGGCCGCTTCGAGATCGGCGGCCCCATGGGCGACGCCGGGCTCACCGGACGCAAGATCATCATCGACACCTACGGCGGCATGGCCCGCCACGGCGGCGGCGCGTTCTCCGGCAAGGACCCGTCCAAGGTCGACCGCAGCGCCGCCTACGCCATGCGCTGGGTCGCCAAGAACGTCGTGGCCGCCGGCCTCGCCGCGCGCTGCGAGGTCCAGGTCGCCTACGCCATCGGCAAGGCCGAGCCCGTCGGCCTCTTCGTCGAGACCTTCGGCACGGCCACGGTCGACACCGAGAAGATCGAGCAGGCCATCGGTGAGGTCTTCGACCTCCGCCCCGCGGCGATCATCCGCGACCTGCGGCTGCTCCGCCCGATCTACGCCCAGACCGCGGCGTACGGCCACTTCGGCCGGGAGCTGCCCGACTTCACCTGGGAGCGCACGGACCGCGTGGACGCCCTGCGCGCCGCCACGGGTCTGTAGGACGTACGACCGAGGCCCCGGCACCCCTCAGCAGGGACGCCGGGGCTTCGCCGTACGCCCGGGAACGCGCGTGTCGCGGCGGCCCCTCGTCCCGGGCCGGTACGGCCGGTGCGTCCCGCCCGGTGCCGGGCCCGCTCGCCCGGGCGCGTACGGCGCTGTCTCGGCCGGTTGGACTGTCAGTGGTCTCTGGTAGGAATGTGGCTGTGAGCAGCGACAACGAGCGGCCCGGGGAACCCGCCGACGGCGGGCCCGAGCAGCTTGCGCTCATCCGGGAGACCGTGCGGAAGGCCAAGGTGCCCAAGGCCAAGCCGCGCACATGGCGGGGGGCCGCGCTGGCCCGGGAGCTGCCCGTCGCGCGGGTGCTGGTCAACAAGGGCGTGCTCCATCTCGACCAGTACTTCGACTACGCCGTGCCCGAGGAACTGGACGCCGACGCACAGCCGGGCGTGCGGGTCCGGGTGCGGTTCGGGGCCGGCGGACACCGGGTCCGCGAGGGCCGGCGCGAGGGCGGCGGACTGATCGACGGCTTCATCGTCGAGCGCCGCGCCGACACGGACTACGGGGGAGCGCTGGCCGCGCTCGCCTATGTCGTCTCGCCCGAGCCGGTCCTCAGCCCCGGGATGCTGGGCCTGGCGCGGGCGGTCGCCGACCGTTACGCGGGGTCCCTGGCCGATGTGCTCCAGCTCGCCGTCCCCCCGAGGAACGGCCGCGCCGAGTCGAAGCCGTCGCCGGAGCCGCTGCCGCCGCCGGCCGCGCCCGCGGCGGGGACCTGGGAGCGGTACGGCAGGGGGCCGGCGTTTCTGGAAGCGCTCGCCGGCGGGGGGAACCCGAGGGCCGTGTGGACCGCGCTGCCCGGACCCCACTGGCCCGACGAGCTGGCCCGGGCCGTCGCCGCCGCGCTCGCGTCCGGGCGGGGCGCTCTGGTGGTCGTCCCCGACGGGCGGCGGGCCGCGCGCGTCGACGCCGCCCTGACCGCGCTGCTCGGGGAGGGACGGCACGCCGTGCTGACCGCCGAGTCCGGTCCCGAGAAGCGGTACCGGCAGTGGCTCGCCGTGCGACGGGGGTCCGTGCGGGCCGTCGTGGGGACACGGGCCGCCATGTTCGCGCCCGTGCGGGATCTCGGACTGGTCGCCGTCTGGGACGACGGCGACTCCAGCCACAGTGACGAGAACGCGCCGTTCCCCCATGTCCGCGAGGTCCTCGAACTCCGCGCCGCCCACGACCGGTGCGCCTTCCTCCTCGGCGGCCTCGGCTGCACGGTGGAGGCGGCCCAGCTCGTCGCGAGCGGCTGGGCACTGCCTCTCGGGGCGGCCCGCGAGCAGGTACGCGCGGCGGCACCCCTGATCCGTACCGTCGGCGACGAGGAACTGGCCCGGGACGAGGCCGCGCGCGCCGCCCGGCTGCCCAGCCTCGCCTGGGCGACCGTCCGGGAGGGGCTGAAGTCCGGCCCGGTACTGGTGCAGGTCCCCCGGCGGGGCTACGCGCCCAGACTCGCCTGCGGGCGCTGCCGTACGCCCGCGCGGTGCCGCCACTGCTCGGGACCGCTGGAGGCGCCCGACGAGCGCGAGCTGAACTGCCGCTGGTGCGGTCGCGGCGCGCCCGACTGGTCCTGCGTCGCCTGCGGCGGTACGCGGCTGAGGGCCAGCGTCGTCGGCGCGCGGCGCACGGCCGAGGAACTGGGCCGCGCGTTCCCCGCGGTCCCGGTGCGCACCTCCGGCCGGGACCATGTGCTGGACACCGTCCCCGGGCGGCCCGCGCTCGTCGTGAGCACTCCGGGGGCGGAGCCCGTGGCCGACGGCGGTTATGCGGCGGCGCTGCTCCTGGACGGCTGGGCGATGCTCGGTCGGCCCGATCTGCGCGCGGGCGAGGACGCGCTGCGGCGCTGGATCGACGCGGCGTCCCTGGTCCGGGGCCAGGCCGACGGCGGCACGGTGGTCGTCGTCGCCGAGCCGACGCTGCGGCCCGTCCAGGCCCTTGTCCGCTGGGACCCGGTCGGCCATGCGCAGCGGGAGCTGGCGGAGCGGGCCGAGCTGGGCTTCCCGCCGGTGTCGCGGATGGCGGCGGTGACGGGGCCGGCGGACGCGGTGGGCTCGTTCGTGGCGACGGCGGAGCTGCCGGGCGATGTGGAGGTCCTCGGCCCGGTCCCGCTCCCCGTGGCCGCGCCCGGGAGTCCCCGCAGGCCGGGTGACCCCCCGCTCGGGGAGTCCTGGGCGCGGACCCTGCTGCGGGTGCCGCCGGGGAGGGGCGCGGCACTGGCGGCGGCGCTGAAGGCGGCGCAGGCGACGAGGACGGCGCGGGGCGGGGCGGTTCAGGTGCGGATCAGGGTGGATCCGCCGGACATCGGCTGAGGGTTGCGCGGTTGCGCGGTGGCGCGGTTCCTGATGCCTGGTGTGGCCGCCCTTGCGAGCGCGGGTTCCTGCCGGGGGCGCTGCCCCCGGACCCCCGCGCCTCAAACGCCGGCGGGGCTGTATGTGGGTGTCCGTGGCCTGGATCGTCGGTCGGGCTGGATGTGGGTGCTCGTGCCTTGACCGTCGGCGGGCTGGGTTTCGGTTGTCCGTGCCCTGGACCTGACCGTCGGGGTTGGGGCGGTGGGCGCGGGGGGCTGCCCCCCCGCGGGGGCGGGGGCAGCCGGGTGGGTCAGCCGTTGCGGGGGGTGGGGAACGCGGGCGGGCGGGCGTCCTCGCGCAGGGAGGCGGTGGCGGCGGTCGGCTGCGGGGGCATCGAGCGGGCCGCGGGGACCGACGCGGGCAGGACGGGGGGCGCCAGCGTGCGGGTCGCCGACGGCTCGGGGGCGTGGTCCACGTCCGCGGACACCGTCTGCTGCGCGGCCCGCCGGGCGCCGTAACGCCGGTGGACGGCCTGCTTGGTGACCCCGAGCGCCGAACCGACCGCGTCCCACGAGAAGCCCAGTGAGCGATCGAAGTCCACCGCCGCCGTCACGAGTGTCTCGACGCTGTCCCGCAGTTCCTGGGCCAGCCGGACCGTCGGAGCAGGAGCTCTGCCGTAGACGACGAAGCCCGTGGAGGGACCGGAGCGGCGCGGGCGGTAGACATTGCCCAGCTGAGCGGTGAGCGTGCGCAACGCGTCCACCTGCCGGCGGACCCGCTCGATGTCCCGCACCAGCAGGTGCAGGCTTGCCCGAGCTTGGGCGTCGTGGGTTGCGTGGTCGGCCATCGGGAAGCCTCTCGAACCGGCGTTGAAAGGGGGCCGGGCCGCGTCGGCGCGGCCCGCTCGGTCGATCTCTGTGGAGATCGTTCTCTCTGGAGATCGGTCAATCTCTCTTGACCAACGCTCCACCCGCCGATGTGGTCACGCTGCGGGGGCGTAAGCGCATAGACGCAGGGCGCACGGGCATCCGTACGCCCCCCGCGCCCATCCGCCATACACTGGTGCGCTCCCCGTCACACCGCACCAGCACGCCAGCCGTGAGAGGCAGTCAGCCACCCATGAAGCTCGTCTTCGCAGGCACCCCCGAGGTCGCCGTACCCGCCCTGGACGCCCTGATCGCCTCGGACCGGCACGAGGTGGCCGCGGTCGTCACCCGTCCCGACGCGCCCGCCGGACGCGGACGGCGACTGGTGGCCAGCCCGGTCGCCCAGCGTGCCGAGGAGGCCGGGATCGAGGTGCTCAAGCCGGTGAAGCCGCGGGACGGGGACTTCCTGGAGCGGCTGCGCGCGATCGGGCCGGACTGCTGCCCGGTCGTCGCGTACGGCGCGCTGCTGCCCCGGGCCGCCCTCGACATCCCCGCCCGGGGCTGGGTCAATCTGCACTTCTCCCTGCTGCCCGCCTGGCGCGGCGCCGCCCCCGTCCAGCACGCCCTCATCGCCGGGGACGAGATGACCGGCGCGGCGACGTTCCTGATCGAGGAGGGGCTCGACTCCGGCCCGGTCTACGGGGTGATCACCGAGCGCGTCAGGCCCACCGACACCAGCGGTGATCTGCTCACCCGGCTCGCCTTCGCGGGTGCGGGACTGCTCTCCGCGACCATGGACGGCATCGAGGACGGCACCCTGGAGGCGGTGCCGCAGCCCGCCGACGGGGTGTCGCTCGCGCCGAAGATAACGGTCGAGGACGCCCGGGTCGACTGGAAGGCGCCCGCCCTGCGCGTCGACCGGCTGGTACGCGGCTGCACCCCCGCCCCCGGCGCCTGGACGGTGTTCCGGGGAGAGCGGCTGAAACTGGTCTCCGTACAGCCGGTCCCGGACCGTACGGAACTCGCCCCCGGGGAACTGGCCGTCGGCAAGAACAGCGTCCACGCGGGCACCGGATCCCACGCCGTCGAGCTGCTCTGGGTGCAGCCGCAGGGCAAGAAGCCGATGCGCGCCGCCGACTGGGCGCGCGGGGTGCGGATCGCCCCGGGCGAGCGGGTCGGCGACGCGGACGTACGCTGAGAGGATCCGAGACCGATAGAACAGCGGAGCACCTTTGAACGACCAGGCACGCCCCACAGGGGCTCGCCGTCCCCACAAGCCCTACCGCCGGCCCCTGAAGGACCCCGTGAGGATCCTCGCCTTCGAGGCGCTGAGGGCCGTGGACGAGCGGGACGCGTACGCGAATCTCGTCCTGCCGCCCCTGCTGAGGAAGGCCAGGGAGAAGGGCGACTTCGACGCCCGGGACGCCGCGCTCGCCACCGAGCTGGTGTACGGCACACTGCGCCGCCAGGGCACGTACGACGCGATCGTCGCGGCCTGTGTGGACCGGCCGCTGCGTGAGGTCGACCCCCCGGTTCTCGATGTGCTGACGCTGGGCGCCCACCAGCTGCTGGGGACCCGGATCCCGACCCACGCGGCCGTCTCGGCGAGCGTGGAGCTGGCGCGCGTCGTCCTCGGCGACGGACGGGCGAAGTTCGTCAACGCCGTTCTGCGCAAGATCTCGCGGGACGACCTCGACACCTGGCTGGAGCGGGTCGCGCCCGCGTACGCCGAGGACGCCGAGGACCATCTCGCCGTGGTCCACTCGCATCCGCGGTGGGTCGTGTCCGCGCTCTGGGACGCGCTGGGCGGCGGCCGGGCCGGGATCGAGGACCTTCTGGAGGCCGACAACGAGCGCCCCGAGGTGACCCTGGTCGCCAGGCCCGGCCGGTCCACCGCCGACGAGCTGCTCCGCGAGGAGTCGGCGCTGCCCGGGCGCTGGTCGCCGTATGCCGTACGGCTGGCGGAGGGCGGCGAACCGGGAGCCGTGGACGCCGTACGGGAGGGTCGCGCCGGAGTCCAGGACGAGGGCAGCCAGCTCGTCGCGATCGCCCTGGCAGGTGCCCCGCTGGAGGGCCCGGACGCCCGCTGGCTCGACGCCTGCGCGGGCCCCGGCGGCAAGGCGGCCCTGCTGGGGGCGCTCGCGGCGGAGCGCGGTGCCTCGCTGCTGGCGGCCGAGAAGCAGCCCCACCGCGCGAATCTGGTGGCGCGGGCGCTGGCGGGGAATCCGGGGCCGTACCAGGTCATCGCCGCGGACGGCACCCGTCCGCCGTGGCTGCCGGGAACCTTCGACCGGGTGCTCGTCGATGTGCCCTGCTCGGGTCTCGGCGCCCTGCGCCGCCGACCCGAGGCCCGCTGGCGCCGCCGGCCCGAGGACCTGGAGGGCTTCGCGCCGCTCCAGCGTTCCCTGCTGCGGGAGGCGCTCAGGGCCGTACGCGTCGGGGGAGTCGTGGGATACGCGACCTGTTCGCCGCATCTCGCCGAGACCCGGGTGGTCGTGGACGACGTCCTGCGCGGGCGCGGCGGCCCGGCGGCCTCTGCGGAGTGGGTGGACGCCAGGCCGCTGATGCCGGGCGTACCCGCGCTGGGGGACGGGCCGGACGTCCAGCTGTGGCCGCATCTGCACGGCACGGACGCGATGTATCTGGCGCTCCTGAGGCGTACGGCCTGAGGGCCGGGGCCGGCCGCGCCCCCGCCGGAGACGGGGGCGCGGCCGGCGCGCGGCCCTTCGGCGCGCGGCCCTTCGGCGCGCGGCCCTTCGGCGCGCGGCCCTTCGGCGCGCGGCCCGGGGGCGCGCCCGCGCCGTCCGTCGCCCGGTCCGCGAGGACCCCGTCCGCCCGCACCCCCTCGGCGCGGTGCCGGATGCCGTGCCGTCCCGGATGCCGTGGGGTCCCGGAAGCCCCGCGGTGCCGGACGGCCGCGCTCAGGAGGGCCCGCACCCCGGACCCGTGTTCCGGATGTACACACCACCTGTCGGAAAAGCCGGGATTGCGCGGACTGTGACAGCTCTGGCTGTAGCCCGGTCCCGGCCGGAAACCGAACCGGGGCGGGGAAGTGCCCCGGAACATGGCAGGCTTGGGCCATGGCCGTACAGATCAACCCGAGTATTCTCTCCGCCGACTTCTCCCGCCTGGCGGAAGAGGCCAAGGCCGTCGAGGGCGCCGACTGGCTCCACGTCGATGTGATGGACAATCACTTCGTGCCCAATCTGACGCTGGGCGTCCCGGTCGTGGAGTCCCTCGCCCGGGCGACGGACACGCCGCTGGACTGTCATCTGATGATCGACGACCCCGATCGCTGGGCACCGCGGTACGTCGAGGCGGGAGCAGGATCCGTCACCTTCCACGTGGAGGCCGCCGCCGCCCCCGTACGGCTCGCGCGGGAGATCCGGGCCAAGGGCGCCCGCGCCTCCATGGCGCTCAAGCCGGCCACGCCGATCGAGCCGTACGAGGATCTGCTGCCCGAGCTGGACATGTTGCTGATCATGACCGTGGAGCCCGGCTTCGGCGGGCAGGCGTTCCTGGACATCATGCTGCCGAAGATCCGCCGTACCCGGGAGCTGATCTCCAAGCACGGCCTCGAACTATGGCTCCAGGTCGACGGCGGAGTCGCCGACTCGACGATCGAGCGGTGCGCCGAGGCGGGCGCGGACGTGTTCGTCGCGGGCTCGGCGGTCTACGGCGCGAGCGACCCGGCCGAGGCGGTCCGCGCGCTGCGCGCGAAGGCGCAGCAGACCGTCGCCACGGCGGGCTGGGCGTGCGCCCACTGACCCGGAGCACCTCCCGGCCCACCGGAAACGGCCCGTGTGATCACCCCGTGCGACCACCGGGCCACCAGCAAGTGAACGAGGCCCATCAGGGCTGATCAACATCCGTCGGATCTGACAGGATTGCGGATCCGGAGTGTGAAACAGCAGTGAGGAGATCGCGGTGTCTGCTAGGTCGGCGGGACGGTCTGCCCTGCGGATGGGACCCGCGGAGCTGGTGCAGGCGGCTGCCATGGCACGCCGCTTCTACCTGGAGGGCAAGTCCAAGATCCAGATCGCCGAGGAGTTCGGCGTCAGCCGCTTCAAGGTGGCGCGGGTCCTGGAGACGGCGCTGGAGCGGGATCTCGTACGCATCGAGATCCGCGTTCCCGCCGAGCTGGACGCGGAGCGCTCGGACGCGCTCCGCGCCCGTTTCGGGCTGAGGCACGCGGTGGTGGTCGAGTCCCCCGCGGACGCCGACGAGTCGCCCGACCCGGAGAACCTGGGCGAGGTCGCCGCCGATCTGCTCGGCGAGCTGGTGAACGAGGGCGATGTGCTGGGCCTGGCCTGGGGGCGGTCCACCATCCACATGGCCGCCGCGCTCGACCGGCTGCCGCCGTGCACCGTCGTCCAGCTCACCGGTGTGTACGACGCCGGGACCGCCGAGCGCGGTTCGGTGGAGGCCGTCCGGCGCGCCGCCCAGGTCTCCGGCGGGGACGCCCACCCCATCTACGCGCCCATGCTGCTGCCCGACGCGGCGACCGCCGCCGCGCTGCGCAACCAGACCGGTATCGCCCGCGCCTTCGAGTACTTCGACAAGGTCACCGTCGCGGCCGTCTCCATCGGCTCCTGGGAGCCGGGCATCTCCACCGTGCACGACATGCTCTCCGACGAGGAGCGGGCCAGGTACGCCTCGTACGGCGTCGCCGCCGAGATGTCCGCGCACCTCTTCGACCGCGACGGCCGCCGGGTCGGCCGTGACCTGGGCGAGCGGTGCATCACGGTCGAGGCCGACCGGCTGCGCCGTATCCCCGAGGTCGTGGCGATCGCGGGCGGCCAGCGCAAGGCGGAGGCGATCGGGGCCGTACTGCGGTCCGGGCTGGTCACCAGCCTGGTGACGGACACGGCGGCGGCCGACCATCTGCTGTCGGTGCCCGCGGGCTCGCGTCCCGCGCTGGAGCGTGCCGACCCCGACGCCTGAGCACGCCCGCCGGGCAGGCGGGACGGGTCCGCCCCCGGGCGAGCCCGTCCCCTTGGACGATCACACCAGGGCACTGCTCATGACCTGGAGGAATCGTTCGGGTACGAGTCGGGCCCCGCATGGGACAATGAAGTACGTGCGCTTTCCCCGGCTGACACGACCGGGGGTCACCTCCGATCGACTGGGATGTTCAGCACGTGCGTTTCCTCAATGATCTGAAGCCGTCGTACGACCTGACCTACGACGACGTTTTCATGGTGCCGAGCCGCTCCGCGGTGGGTTCCCGGCAGGGCGTGGACCTGTCCTCGCGCGACGGCAGCGGTACCACCATCCCGCTGGTCGCCGCGAACATGACCGCGATCGCGGGCAGGCGGATGGCGGAGACCCTCGCCCGTCGCGGCGGGCTGGTCGTCATCCCCCAGGACATCCCGATCGAGGTCGTCACCGATGTCGTCGCCTGGGTCAAGACCCGGCACCTCGTCTTCGACACCCCGATCGTGCTCTCGCCGACCCAGACCGTCGCCGACGCGCTGGCCCTGCTGCCCAAGCGGGCCCATGACGCGGGCGTGGTCGTCGACGCCGACCACCGGCCGGTCGGTGTCGTGACCGACGCCGACCTCACGGGGGTCGACCGCTTCACCCAGCTCTCCGAGGTCATGTCGCGGGACCTGGTGCTGCTGCCCGCGGACACCGACCCGCGCGAGGCGTTCAACCGGCTCGACAACGCCAACCGGCGCTACAGCCCGGCCGTCGACGAGGAGGGCCGGCTCGTCGGCATCCTCACCCGCAAGGGCGCCCTGCGCGCGACCCTCTACACCCCCGCCGTGGACGCCCGGGGCCGACTGCGGATCGGCGCAGCCGTCGGCATCAACGGCAATGTGGCGGGCAAGGCCAAGCAGCTCCTGGACGCGGGCGTCGACATCCTCGTCGTGGACACCGCGCACGGTCACCAGGAGTCGATGATCTCCGCGATCAAGGCGGTCCGGGGGCTCGACCCGGAGGTTCCGATCGTCGCGGGCAACATCGTCGCCGCCGAGGGCGTACGGGATCTGGTCGAGGCGGGCGCCGACATCATCAAGGTCGGCGTGGGCCCCGGCGCGATGTGCACGACCCGGATGATGACCGGGGTCGGCCGGCCGCAGTTCTCCGCCGTGCTGGAGTGCGCCGCCGAGGCGAAGAAATACGGCAAGCACGTCTGGGCCGACGGAGGCGTCCGCCATCCGCGCGATGTCGCCATGGCGCTCGCCGCGGGCGCGTCGAACGTCATGATCGGCTCCTGGTTCGCCGGTACGTACGAGTCGCCGGGCGACCTTCAGCAGACCGCCGACGGACGCCTCTACAAGGAGTCCTTCGGCATGGCGTCCGCGCGGGCCGTCCGCAACCGCACCAGCGAGGAGTCGGCGTACGACCGGGCCCGCAAGGCGCTGTTCGAGGAGGGGATCTCCACCTCGCGGATGTTCCTCGACCCGTCCCGCCCGGGCGTCGAGGACCTGGTCGACTCGATCATCGCGGGCGTCCGCTCCTCCTGCACCTACGCGGGCGCGGGCTCCCTGGAGGAGTTCGCCGAGCGGGCGATCGTCGGCGTCCAGAGCGCGGCGGGGTACGCGGAGGGCAAGCCGCTGCACGCGAGCTGGATCTAGGGCGTGTATCGAAAGTCCCGCCTGGCCTGCGACGCCCAGCACGCACACTCGCTGCGTTGTCGGAATCGCCCAAGTACGTCCAGTACGAGGG